>JAAOZI010000006.1 GCA_011605865.1 Archaeoglobales archaeon | reverse complement strand
GGGCTCGGGCCTAACCCTCATCTTGATTGTCAGGGTTAGGAAGCTCTCACTACCCAGCATGCTACTCGACCCGGGCACTTGAGCCTTTATAAGCCTTTCCTGCCATCCCCGCCCTGAAGGGCGAGGCTTTCAGGTGGTAAAAGAAAAATGCTGATGACCAATCGGGTAGACTTCGCCACTCTCCTCGACAAGCCTTTTGAAGCGCTTACGTGCGCGGATGTGCTCGATTTTCATCTGTTGCAGGTAATCGAACTTGTATATGAACAGGGTCGTTTATAAGCAAAGACTGGGACTGATGTCTATATCTTTTTTTTCTTTTTTAATAGGATAAATAGTAATAGCGGGTTTTTTTCATGCCGCTTTTTCGGACCTTCTAAACACAATTTTTTATTATTTATCATGATGCAAGAATGTAAGAAGGTGTTTTGAAAACTCCCTACAACACTTTTAGGGGGGCTCGGGAGCATATTCTTACATCATACAAGGGCTGAGGAAAAAGAATAACCCCTTTTGTGTTTTTTAAAACGTCTTTTTGCGGATTTTAGACAAATTGCCTAGGCGTCAGGAGTATGAAAAAATTTAAAGACTTAAAAAAGAGTATCTTTATGCTTAAAAACTTTGTTGGTTCATCTTGGGAAAAGCTTTTAGAGGGCAACAAAAGATTTGTTTCTGGAGATTTGGTTAAAAAGGATTTTAGTTTAGAAAAAAGGAAAGAGCTTCTTAAGGGGCAAAAGCCTTATGCGGTGGTTATCGGTTGCTCTGATTCTCGCGTTCCCCCAGAAATAATCTTTGACCAAGGTTTGGGTGATATTTTTGTGATTAGGGTTGCTGGAAATGTCCTTGATCCTGTTTCTCTTGGAAGCATCGAATATGCAGTGGACTATTTAAAGACTCCCCTTATTGTTATCCTTGGTCATACTCATTGTGGTGCCGTGGAGGCAACCATTCACTTTCACGACAAACTCGGGGGAAATCTTAAGGTGATTGCAGAAAAAATAATGCCTGCTGTGGCTGAGGCTAAAAAGATAGCAATGTCTGACGAAGATTTACTTAACAAAGCCATTGAAGAAAATGTTAAATTACAAAAAGAGTTTATCCTAGGGAATAGTAGGGTTATACAAGAATATGTAGAAGCAAACAAAGTACAAATCATTATGGCTATTTACGATATGGAAACCGGTGAGGTTAAGATTCTGAGCTCCTCCCCACCCTGAAGGGGAGGGTTCCCCGAGGTCTCAAAGGTTACACCCCTTTGCGAGTGCTACTCTGCTATGATCCACGATGAAGGACAACGGTTTCTTTATTGCTGAAACTACCATATTCTTTGCTTTTTTGAGGATGTTTAAAATACTATTTAGATCCGAATGAAGATTATGTCCTTTAGGACTAACTACTCCCCTTGGATGTCCTTTTACTTTAACATTGTGGTAAGCACAGTACTTAGATGCGTCCCGCCTTTAAAGGCGAGACTTCCGGCGTTAAGGGAGGGCTTTATGCCCTTCCCTCATCTGCCGGTTCAAAGCCAAGCTCCTCCCATGCCTCTCGCTAAGGCATGGGCAGTACTTTCACCAAAGCCGGAGGAAGCTTTCCAACTCGTCACTTCTGCTGACTTCATTTATTATTACAATTGTATAATACCATTTCACGCTTTAAATCATCTTCTAGTAGGGGTATACTGAATTCGGTTATCTTTATCCAAACTCGTTTTTAAGCCCTTCAAAGACAAATTGAACCCCAATTGCTGCAAGGAATATGGCCAATACTTTTGCGATTACATCTGCCCCACTCTTACCCAGCAGTTTTATTATCACGCCTGTATAGAGATGGCTCAGCCTAACTGTTATGTAAACCAGTGTTGCACTAAGTAAAACGATTCCCTTAGCAAAAGAATCCCATGCCTCAGAAAAAAGGACTATTCCTGCCGTTATCGCCCCAGGCCCTGTGTAAAGGGGCAAAGCCAATGGAAAAATTGCAACCGAATCTATATCCGCTGTTTTCTGCGCCCTTTTTCTGTATCTCTCCCTACCTATTCTCCCAAGAAGTATGTCAACCGAGATTACAAAAAGAAGAGTTCCTCCAGCAACCCTAAAACTGTTGAGCGAGACGTGAAAGAAATCCAAAAGCTGCTCACCTATCATGGTTGTGAAAATCAGAATCAAGAACGCGACAATCGTTGTTCTTTTAGAGATCTTCTGCCTAACACTCTCATCGAATGTTTCTGTTAGGGCTATAAAGAACGGTACATTCCCAGGGGGATCAACGATTATGAACAGAGTTACAAAACATTTTATGAAAAAAGTTAGGTAGTCCATAAATCCCTCGCCTTTCTAAGATTTTCAAGTAGTTTCATAGCCGTTTTCTGGGAGGGAAATGAGAGCATTCCACAGTCGGGTCCAATGTATTTTATCAAGTCTCCAAATTTCTCTGAAGAAATTCTTATCCTCTCAGCAATTGTCTTTACCGACTCGAATTCTTCTATTGCAAGTTCTGCTAGCTCCTCATTTTTCCAAGCGTCAACTCCGTGCTTTTCGTTGAATTGACTGATAATACAATCGATGTCCGTTCTTGCTACGCCGATTCTAAGTTTCTTTCCCGTAGAAGATATCTCCTCCGCATCTAAAGCAGAAATTTTTTCGATGTTTCTCGCACTTTCTATCCCTATTATTTCTATAGAGCTTCCCAGAAATTTTTCATAAAAAACTGGTTCATGAAGATGGACTTGCACATCAACGCCCAACTTCTTGCTATACACTCTCTCGACTAGCTCTTTTTCTGGTTGTAAATCCGGAACTATGCCCAAACTTGGCTCATCAAAGCTGATGCATTTCACGTTTTCGAACTTTATAGCGTTTTTTGCAAATCTATAGACGGATTCGGCAAGATTCATCAGAATATCTTCGTAAATCACACCTCCAAATTCGCGATAATATAGTTCGAATGCTCCGGTTATGCAAACCCTTACACTCTCAACTTTCATTTTTTCAATGTATTCAAGCTCTGGGATTACAGCATATCTTCCAGAAATGAGGTATGGTTCGTCCTGAAATTCAGGATTTTTTATAGGCTCGATAAACATTTTCACCATATCCCTAAACTGCGGATAATTTGGAACATCAAGAAATTTGGCTTTCATCAGAAATGCTCTCTGAACCATTTCTTCATACTCTCTAGTCATTAGATTTTCTTCAACCCATTCTCTGGTTATTCCATAGGGTAGGGGAAAACTGCCGATATCATCGAGGAGGGGCAAAAAATCACCTCAAGATTTAAAAATGTAGCAGCTCGGATCCCAACCCCAGAGATTTCCAAATCTCAGAGCTCTTACCCTGAACCCCCCGCAGACGGATTTAAACCTGCAAACACCGCATTTTCCTTGCAAGTATTTCTCTTTCTCTCTTAACTTTTTGAACAGCGGATCGTTCAACCACAAGTTTCTAAACCCGTGCAAAAGAACGTTTCCAGCATTGTAATCCAGCCAGAACTGGTTTGGGTGCAGATTTCCAGCTTCATCTATGCATGCGAGTCTTACTCCACTGCTATCCCCACCTCTGAACTTCAAAAACTCTAACAATTCTTTTTTCTGAGTTTCCAGATAGACGTACACACCATCTGCCGGATTGTCAACTGTAAGGATCTCCATCTCCTCTTCCCTCCTAGCTACTTTCATTAGAAAGTTAATCATCCTTCTTCTTGTCGCATTGTCAATGTCATCCTCAAAGCTCGCTTTTCCTGAGGGGACAAGATGATAAACACAAAATCTTGGCACCGCTAAATCTTTAGCCAGTTTTACTAGATCTGGAAGCTCAAGAAAGTTGTACTTGGTCAGGGTGAATCTTATCCCGGTCATCGTAACATCACTTGCAACTTCCAGAGCCTTTATGGCTTTTTTAAAAGCCCCCTCAAGTCCGCGAAACTTGTCATGAATCTTTATGCCATCAAGACTGATCCCAACATAATCAAAAACCTTTATTTCGTCTACATTGCTCTCATCGATCAATGTGCCGTTCGTCGAGAGAATGACCCTTATGTTCCTCTTTTTTGCATAGTCTGCGATTTCAAAAATGTCCTGCCTTAACAAAGGTTCGCCTCCGCTGAACAAAATCATGGGCACACCGAATTCTGCCAGTTCGTTGACAATTTTCTTACATTCCTCGCTTGACAGCTCAACAACTCTGGTATTTGCTTTCGCATAACAGTGAAGACAGTTAAGGTTGCACCTGTTAGTTATGTTCCAAACAACTATAGGAACCTGCTTTGAAACGAATTCCCTAAGCTTTTCTGGAATTAAAGAGTTATCCATCCCATAACTTAACTCATCCGAAACTGTTGCCACATTGGAGAGCATCTTACTCAAACTTATCACAAATTAAGTTATAGAAAGGATAAAAAAATCTTTTGGCTTATGCTCGCATTTTTCCAATTTTGCTGAAAACGAAATAGCAGATTCCACAGCCCATGAAAGTGGCCCACCACCAATTTCCCCAAGGCCATTGAGCTACCGTGTAGACGTAATAGCCTCCAAGAGCTGTCATTGCAAAGCCGTAGATCATACAAGCTATAGCTCCAAGCTTGTGAGCTCCTTTCCAGAATAAAGAGACGGCCAATGTATAGAAAAATATACAGCCCATACCAACAGCAGCTCCAGACATAAGATATGCAAGCAAGTCGGGCGGTCTTAGAATAACCCAGGTAATCGGGATTATACTAAAGAAAACCGTCAAAATCCTTGCAACATTCAGCAAAGTTCTGTCGCTAAGATTCGGTTTAAGAACCTGTATCAGATCCCTTGTCAGACTGCCAGACATTACCAGTACCATTCCTGCGAGTGTTGAGATTGCTGCAGCAAATACTGCCGCAACGTACAATCCAGAGAGTGGAGATCCAATCATCAAAGCAACCATTGGTCCTGCAGCATCCTGTTTTGCTGCTGGAATATTAAAAAGCTCAGCTCCAAATAATGCCCTAGCAGACAAGCCTGTTAAAATATTGAACCATGGTACCGAAGCGGTAACGAATACAACAACTGTCATTATGACGAGATCCTTTTTTGTGATTTTTCTCATGCCAATAAAACGGGCGACATTGTGGGGGAAACCCACTGCCATCGTTACAAAAAGTCCCAAAGTTGCAGTAAGCCCGATAATATCGGCCGCAAATTGTAAATTTGGTTTAGTAGTAAGATCTTGTCTGAGCGGCTGCAGGAGCTTTGGATCTTGCTGATATAAAGCCGTATTCAATCCTTCAATGCCACCCCCCGCTGATAAAGCAAGCAAACCCAAGAGTACGCAGGCAACGAATATGAAAATCGATTGAATCGCCAGTGCCCATTGAGTTCCAGTGTAGCCACCTACTGCCATGTATATCGCCATGACGATGGCTGATACCAGTATCGAGAGCTCCCAAGAAGTCCCTGTAACAATATGCCAAGCGGTAGCTGCTGCCTTGTACTGTCCAACGGAGTAAACAATCAGAAGTACTATGTATATAATCGAGGCCACCGCTGCAACCATTTTGCTATCATAGATATTACCAACGAGTTGCGGAACCGTTGTCGCCCTCATCTGCTCGAACCTATTTCTAAGCTTTGGCCCAAAAATTGTCACAGTGGGGATTATTCCAACCAGAGTCCAAACCCCGGCCAGCCACATTCCGGACCAGCCGAAAGAGTAAACAATGCCCATCAGGCCCAAACATGCCCAGCCGCTGAGCCATGTGGCCGTTAGAGCAAGACCGGTAATGACTGGACCAAAGGTTCTGCTTCCTGCAAGCCATGCATTAAAAGTTTCGCTTTTCTTTTTCGACACAAATCCGACGGCAACGCTTAAAAAGAGCAGAATTGCCAAGAGAAGTGCTGAAAAAACCAGATCCAAGTAATTCGGTGTTGGTAGCATTTTATCCCTCCGGTCTACTTAAAGCCAAGCTCAAAAGGGTCACCACTATGCTGACCAAAACAACTAAGAGGAAACATGTCCAGGCATCGAACATGAGTTCATCCTGAAAAGAGAGAATTTAAATTTTGCTATTCTTTGTCAAAACAAGCTAAGAAAATATTCATGAACTTTTGTTGTGGTGAGCTCGGGATGAAAGGCCAGGCCCAGTATTTTTCCCTGCTGAACCGCGACTATCTTTTCCTGGAACTTCGCAAGAACTTCGACGTCACTTCCAACTTCCTCAATTATCGGAGCTCTTATGAAGACTGCATCGACTTCCCCTATATTTTTAATTTGCAACTTCGTTTGAAAGCTTTCTCTTTGCCTTCCAAAAGCGTTTCTTCGAACCTTAATGTTGAGCAATCGAAGGAGTCTGGTCCCTGTTTTCTCAACCTGTTCATCTCCAAACTTTGAAAGGATTATTAATCCGGCACAGGTGCCCATTATGGGCCTGTCGCATTCAGCGAGCTGAATTATTTCATCAGCTATACCATCTCTAAAAATTAGTTTACTGATTGTAGTGCTTTCGCCCCCGGGAATTATTACGGCATCGCTCTTCGAGACAATTCCGGCTTTTCTAGTTGCAATAACCTCCCCGCTTATCCCAAGATTTTCCATTGCCTTTCTTGTTGAGATAACGTGCTCTTCTACGTCTCCTTGAACTCCTACAACCGCTACTCTCATGTCCCCCTTGTCTGCAAAAACTCCGTTAACTTCGAAATTTCGGAACCCTTCATCGGCTCTCCCAATTCCTTTGAGACTTCTGCAACAACTTCAGGCTCATCAAAGTGCTGCACCGCCTCGACTATCGCTCTCGCAAATTTTTGCGGATTGGAAGACTTGAATATCCCTGAACCGACAAAAACACCATCAGCACCGAGCTGCATCATAAGAGCAGCATCTGCTGGCGTTGCGATACCCCCTGCTGCAAAATTCACGACTGGCAGTCTTCCAAGCCTTTTTATTTCAAGCAAAATATCATAGATTCCCTCTACTATATCCTCAAAAGTAAAACCTTCATAAATGATCTCTTTTTCAACTGCTATCCCCATTTCTTCTTTTACAAGTCTCGAGAGTTCCAGATATCTTGAAGCAAATTTCTCAGCTACCGAATAAAGCCTTTCCTCGCTTGTACTTCGAATTAGATATATGGCATGGTTCATCATTCTCATGTGTTTCACGGCTTCAACCACATTTCCAGTCCCAGCCTCTCCCTTTGTCCTTATCATCGCCGCTCCTTCCCATATCCTTCTTACAGCTTCACCAAGACTTCTTGCTCCACATACAAATGGAACGGTAAAATTCTTCTTGTAAATATGGAAAAAGGTATCTGCAGGCGTTAAAACCTCACTTTCATCAATCATATCAACTCCAATTGCCTCCAAGGCTTTAGCTTCTGCCACGTGACCAATTCTGCACTTCGCCATTACGGGAATCGTTACCGCATCCATTATTTCCTCAATGATCTTTGGATCCGCCATCCTTGCAACTCCTCCACTTGCCCTTATATCCGCTGGAACCTTATGTAAAGCCATTACTGCCACTGCCCCAGCTTCTTCAGCTATTATCGCCTGCTCCGCATTGGTTACATCCATTATAACTCCTCCCTTCTGCATCTTTGCAAAGCCCCGTTTTACCAGCTCAGTGCCGTATCTGAGTTTTTCCAACTCGATTCTCATCGTTGAGAGCACTGTCTCAGGGAATATAAATCTACTTCAAAAACTCAGCAATCTCTTTAGCATGGTACGTTATTACCACATCAGCTCCGGCCCGTTTTATAGCCGTTAGGATTTCATAGATAATCTCCTTTCCAAGCCATCCCTTTTCGATAGCAGCCTTTACCATCGAGTACTCACCGCTTACGTTGTAAGCTGCAACCGGAACATTGAAAGTTTCCTTAACGCTTTTTATTACATCAAGATAGGCAAGGGCAGGTTTTACCATAACAATATCGGCCCCCTCCTTTATATCGAGTTCCACCTCTCTAAGTGCTTCCTTTGCATTGTGAAAGTCCATTTGATAGCTTTTCCGATCTCCAAACTTGTAACCGCTTTCAGCTGCTTCTCTGAATGGAGAATAGAAATTTGAAGCGTATTTTGCTGAATAGCTCATTATCGCCACCTCTGAAAAACCTTCTCTGTCCAAAGCCTCTCTTATAGCTCCCACCATTCCGTCCATCATTCCGGAAGGTGCAACAATGTCTGCACCCGACTTTGCATGACTTACAGCTATTTTCCCGAGAATCGGCAAAGTTTCATCGTTAAGGATTTTTCCGTTTTTGACGATTCCGCAATGACCATGATCTGTGTACTCGCATAAACAAACATCCGTTATGACCACTGCATCCGGATAATCCCTCTTAATAGCTCTTACAGCTCTTTGGATGACTCCTTCATCATTAAAAGCTTCGCTTCCAGTTTCATCTTTTCTTTTCGGTATACCGAACAGTATGAAAGCCCTTAACCCAAGTGACATGCATTCCCCAACCTCATTCGAGACTTCGTCTAGGGGAATTCTATAGTAACCAGGCATTGAAGCTATTTCCTTCCTTTTTTTCGCATTTTCATCTACAAAAATCGGAACAATGAGATCGTCAATCCAAAGTCTAGTTTCACGAATGAGATTTCTCAAATTTTCTCTCCTCAACCTTCTCATTCTCACAACCGGAAACATTTCCACCACCGAAAATTTTTATTGCTGCATTTATCAATTCCAAATCTCCATTGCGAGCTGCAAGTTTAAGCTTTTCAGTCGGTTCGCTAAGGAATTTCTTTATAAATGAGATTGCAAAAGCTCGCAGAATTGGCTTAATTTTTCCATCTACTCCAAACTTTTCAAGTTCTTTGGCCAATTCCTCTATTTCTTCATCTAAAAACTTGCCAGCTAGAGAATACATTGCATCTATCGCTTTTTTCGCTTCGAGCTCCTTCAAGTATACCTTGAACTGGGAGAGTTCTTTTTCTATTATCTCCTCCGCCTTCCTAACCTCAAGCAATCTCGCCTCAAGATTTCTTTCGCTTATTTCTCTCAAATCATCAATTGTAAATAATTCCACGTTTGGAATCTCCCTAACGGAATCTTCTACATCCCTTGGAAGGGCTATATCGATAATCACGAGTTTTTTATCCCTTTCTTTCATTGCGTTTTCTACTATTTTTCGCGTTATAACAACATGGGGTGCAGAAGTTGCGGAAATAACAATATCGCATACTTTCAGGTATTCCTGCAGTTTGTCAAACTTAACTGCAACTCCGTTAAGTCTTTTCGCTAAAGCTTCTGCCTTTGAAAAAGTTCTATTTGCTATAAAGACCGTTTCAGCGTCTCTACTTATAGCTCTCGCTACTAACTGCCCCATCTCGCCTGCGCCTACCACCAGAACTTTTTTACCTTTAAGCGGACCGATAACCTCTTCTGCCAGTTCCACGGCAGCTGAACCTATGCTAAGAGCTTTTTTCGATATTCCTGTCTCTCTCCTTACCTTGCCACCAACCTGAATGGCCTTTAAAAAAATTCGCCTCAAGTTTTCCCCAGCAAATCCGGCTTTTTCACACTTTTCAAAGCATCCTTTTACCTGCCCAAGAATTTCATTCTCCCCCACTATCATTGACTCAATGCCCGAACAAACACGCATCAAATGTCTGAGACAATCATCGCCTATGTAAATTTCTCCTTTTTCGATTCCAAGTTTTTTTGCTAGCTCTAACAACTTTTCCGCAATGTTATCGCAGTAAGCGTAAACTTCGAATCTGTTGCAAGTTGTGATATATACGAATTCTTTAAAACAACTACTTAAAATTCCGAAAAGGTCAGGATTTTTTACAACTCTCTCTATTTCCTCGACACACGCCCTTTTGTGAGACAAAGAAAGACAACCAAATTCCACACACAAATTAATCCTTCAGCTTTTTAATTTTTTGATTGTAAGCGCAGCAAATTAAAAAAATATTTATGCTGACATTTTGACTAAACCCATGCTCGAGTTGAAGGGAAAAACGCTTATGGAAATAAAACCTGAAGAAGTAAAGCGCATATGGGTAAAGCATTATGATAAGGGGGTCAGAGATCACATTGACTATCCAGAAATACCGCTTTATGCTCTGCTTGAGGAGAGCGCAAAGAAGAACCCGAATAAGACTGCTCTGATATTCTACGGAAAAAAATTGAGTTATAAAGAGCTAGACGAACTTAGTGACAGGGTCGCTGGATACTTGTACAGCCTCGGGATAAGAAAGGGTAGCAAAGTAGTATTAGATTTGCCGAATACTCCGCACTACGTTATAGCCTATTACGGTGTTCTGAAGACTGGCGCAACAGTTGTTCAATGCAATCCTCTCTACACCGAAAGAGAGATTAGATATATTGTGGAAAACAGCGAGGCAGAGGCAGGCTTTTTTATTGAGATGGTGTATCCAAGAATCGAAAAGATTCTAAACGAAGGAAAGCTAAAGAAAGCAATAATCTGCAAGGTAGAAGATTTTCTGCCCTTCCCACTAAATGTTCTTTATCCATTAAAGAAGCAAAAAGTTAAAATTGAAAAAAGAGGAGACATTGCATTCTGGAATGAAGTCATTAAACATCCACCATCAAGAGAAAGACCAAAAATAAATCCAAAAGAGGACGTAGCTGTCTTTCTATACACTGGAGGCACAACTGGAGTACCAAAAGCTGTCATGAGTACGCACTACAACTTGGTTGCAAATACGTATCAGGTTCTCGAATGGCTCCCGGACAAAAATCCTGAAACCGACGTGTTTATAGGGGTTCTTCCCTATTTCCACAGCTATGGAATGACAACATCCCTTAACGCTCCAATTGCTTTCGGAAGTACAATTGTCCTAGTTCCGGATCCAAGGGACATAAAGTCTATATTGAAGTTCATTGAAAAATATAAAGTTTCGATATTCTGCGGAGTGCCAACGATGTATGCTGCCGTTCTCAACTATCCTGAAAGAAAGAAATACAATCTATCTTCCATTAAGGCTTGCATAAGCGGTGCAGCTCCTTTGCCAGTTGAGCTCAAGAGAAATTTCGAAGCTGCAACTGGAGGTAAACTGGTGGAAGGCTACGGTTTAAGTGAAACTTCTCCTGTAACCCATGCAAATCCGCTCTATGGGTTGAACAAAGAAGGAAGCATAGGAATCCCGTTCCCGGACACGCTATCAGTTGTCGTCGACGATGAAGGGAAAATTTTGCCACCGGGAGAGGTTGGAGAGCTCGCGATATACGGGCCTCAGGTGATGAAGGGTTACTGGAAGATGGAGAGCGAGACGGCGAAGGTTCTGATAAACGGATGGCTGCTAACCGGAGACATGGCGAAGATGGATGAAGATGGATACTTC
>JAAOZI010000035.1 GCA_011605865.1 Archaeoglobales archaeon | reverse complement strand
TCTTGAAAGAGAACAAGCCTGAAAATGCTGTTGTTGAGGAAATAAGGGTTGAGGAATACCGTGGAACTGTTAGGGACATCGAGAAGTTCAGAGCAAGCTTTACTTCAACGCAGCTCTCCAAGATAGTTCAAGTTGGCTTGGAAATGCTTAGAAAGCAGGATGAAACGATTGCAGCGGTTAAAGAAGTTAAGAAAGCCGTAGAAGACGTTAAGATAGCTGTAGAGGAGGTTAAAGAGGGTGTGAACGAGGTTAAAAAAGCTGTGAATGAAGTTAAAGAAGCCGTGAATGAAGTTAAAGAAACGATAAAAGAAGTCCGGGATGGGGTGAAGGAAGTATCATCAAAAATAGATAGAACGAACGAGCTTCTGGAAAAGAGGTTCCAGAGGCTTGAAGAGGAAGTTGAGAAGATAAAGAAGGCCCTGCTTAAAGCCGGGATAGAGATTTAGAATTTCATTGTGTGGTGTGAAATTTTTGTTGAAGTTTGATATCAAAATTTAAAACTTTTTCATAGTTTAAAAATGTGGCATGTATGGAAAAAAGTTTTTGTTAACTTCTGAAAAGCTTGACTGCAGACTTTGGTATGCCTTGGCGCTTCTTTTGAGAAAAAATTTTATAAAGCAAGAGCTAAAAAAGAGCATGAGTGAGGATATCGAAGTTCGAATAAGGAAGCCGGACGGAAGCGTGGTCAGCGGGATTAAAATAGGATTCAAGACGCTAAAAGAAGACTGGAACGAGTACGAGCTGGAAGACGGAACCAAGCTTTACATTAAACTAGTGCTCGTAGATGTTGTGAGACTCAACGAGATCAGCCCGATAGGCGAGCCAGTCTATCAGATACTCTCGCAGAATATAGTTAGGGTGAAGTCATCCAAGAGGGCCATCCAGGAGGTGGAGGAAGCCATCAAAAAGGAGAAAACCGGATACCACGAATGAGCGAAGACACCCTTCTTAAGAAAACTAGCAAATTTTTTCTCTTCTTTTCCTTTCATGACTGCTTGAGCATTTCAACAGCCTTCATAACATCTTCCGAGCCCACGAAAACGACTGGCCCTTCGCAGCTCATGATAGCCATTGTCGGCACGTACTTCAGCCCGATCTTCTCTGCTACACTTTTGCACTCTTCCGACATGCTGCTGATCTCGCAGAGGGTTATTTTCCTCTTTTCAGCCAGTTCTAAAACCGCGGGTTTTACGGCCTGGCAGTGCGGGCAGTGCTCGCTGTAGAAAAAGTAGACTCCCCTTTCAGCGCTGCTTCCGCCTGAAAGCGGATTGTGTGTGAGTAGGAAAAAAGCTGCCAGAGAAAACACGATTCCTGCAAGCAGGAGGATTGATTTCCTATTTCCCATGCTACATATCCACATGCGGGCTTATTTAAGAATTTCGTGAGCAAAGCCAGTGACTGAGAAAGAGAATTCCAAGTTTCGGAAAACTTTATGAGGAAAGGCTTAGGTTAAAGAGTTATCCAGCGATGAGGTATGAGTGTTAAAATCGAGATTAAAAACATACGAGAGGAGCTAAGGGGAAAAGGCTTAGAGGAAAAGTAAAGACTGAACTCTTTTTTATAACCGAAAACCCCGCCCTGAAGGGCGAGATGAAAAAGCTTAAATAAATAAAACATGTAAAAATTGCAAATGCGGGCATGTTGCCCAAGTTAAAAGACATCTCAACATAGCCCATGCCTTGGTGGGGGTCGTTGGGTCCCTAAACGCCGGAAGCTTGCCTTTAAATGCGGAGTATCTTACATCTCTTTGGTGAGAATACATGTTCCCCATGAACGCGAAACAGATGAAAAAGATGATGAAACAAATGGGAATTGAGATGGAGGAAATAGATGCAAAAGAGGTCATAATAAAAACGAGTTCCGAAGAAATAGTTTTCAAGAATCCATCGGTTACGAAGATATCTGCAAAGGGTATCGAAACATTTCAAATAATGGGTAGCTACGAAGTAATAAAGCTGGCTCCACAGATAAGCGAGGAAGATGTAAAACTGGTAATGGAACAAGCAAAAGTAGATGAGGAAACCGCAAGAAAAGCCCTTATAGAGGCAAATGGGGACATAGCTGAGGCAATAATGAAGCTCCAGAAATGAGACCACCCGTAGTCCTTAACAGGGGAAGGTTGAGTTACCTAATTGAAAAATTTGAGGGCGAACTTCATACTCACCACGGAGTTATAAAACTCGAAGAACTTAGAGATAAGAAGATAGGCGACACGGTGAAAACACATCTAGGCGTAGAGTTTAAGATAATGCCATTCAAACTCTCCGAATTTTTTAAGCACTTTAAAAGAGGGGCAACACCTATAATGCCAAAGGATATTGGTGCGATAATAGCTTATACATCTCTTTCTCCTGATTCGTTGATATTCGATGCTGGAACCGGAAGTGGAATGCTTGCAGCTTATCTGGCCTATTTTAACAAGTTCGGCGAAGTTGTTACTGTTGAGAAAAGAAAGGAATTTGCAATGATTGCGAGAAGAAATTTCAAACTGGCCGGGCTTAGGAATATCCATCAGATTATAGGCGATGCACTGTTTGTGGCTGATGGATTTAAGGCCGAGTTCGATTTAGTTGTTCTTGACATGAAAGACGATGTCCCGTTCATCCCGAAAGCAAGGCAGATCCTTAAAACGGGAGGGTATATTGCCGTTTACAATCCATACATGGAAGCTGCGAGGAACGTTTATGAAGAGCTCAGGAAAAACGATTTTAGGGAGCTCGAAGCCTTCGAAATCCTGAAAATTGATCTGGACATAAAAAGAGTCGGTACAAGAGCTTCAACGTATATTTGGCATACGGGATATATAGTAATTGGGAGAAAGTATTAAGCAAATTTTTTCGCAATGTTTATATTCGCTCTGTAAACTTACCCCCATGGCCATAGAGATTTCAAAAATAGGCGAACCGGATCCTTTTGTGACAATTGCTTTGTTTATAATCCTGTTCCTTGTGCTTATCCTGCCTTTCAGAGTCAAGAAAGTCGAAGAAAATCTTGAACCCTTCTTTCTTGTTATGGGTATTATTGCTGTCACAGTCAGCAGACTCTGGAGTGCGGAGCTGGTGATAGAGGCCCTAGAAAGTCCAGTAAGAATCGCTGAAGTATTTGGAATACCCATTGGTATATTCCAAGTTGTTTTGATTGTTGGTCTGATAATTTACTACTTCAACAGGCCTATTTATTCCGCATTACTCTCTCTCATGAAGAAAATCGGAATAAGGGCCTTCGCTTTTATCTTTATTGTCCTTTTCGGCCTCATCTCGAGCATAATATCCGTTATTGTCTGTGCAGTTCTGATTGCTGAAATTGCGCTAGTGATGCCAATTGACAGAAAAAAGAAAATAGAGTTTATTGTGATTGCCTGTTTTGCAGTGGGGATGGGAGCTGCCTTGACACCTGTTGGAGAACCGCTTTCGACAATTGCGGTTAAAAAGCTGTCAGGCGAACCATATCATGCTGGTTTCTTCTTTCTAGTGGACCTTCTTGCAATTTACATAGTTCCTGGTATAATTCTGCTCGGGATTCTTGGTGCTTTAAGGGTAGGAAGGCAAAAAGTCGAGGATTTAACCCTTCCGGAATACACGGAAACTCTGAGAGCTGTTTTTATCAGAGCTGTTAGAGTTTACGTTTTCATAGCGGCTTTAGTTCTCCTCGGCGGTGGGTTTACACCGCTTATAGTGTGGTACATATCTAAGATTCCTCCAGAAATCCTTTACTGGGTGAACATAATTTCGGCAATTCTTGACAATGCAACCCTTACAGCTGCAGAAATAGGGCCTAGTCTCACGGTTTTGCAGATAAAGAGCGCTCTTCTGGCGCTGGTAATTGCTGGAGGAATGTTAATTCCGGGAAATATCCCGAACATAGTATCTGCGGCAAGAATGAAAATAACTATGAACGAGTGGGCAAAAATTGGAGTTCCTTTAGGATTTGTGCTGATGTTTGGGTACTTTATTCTTGTATTTTTTGTTGAGCCCTTGGTAGTCAAATTTTAATTAGCTTTATGCTGAAAGCCTGCCCTTCGGGGTGGAGATGATAAAATGAGCGACAAACCTCGCCCTAAAGGGCGGGGAAAAGTCTTTAACTCGAAGCCACTATATTGTTTTGGATGTCCGGCCAACTTTTAAGAGATGAGGAGCGGGAGCCGACTTCTCCCGCAATGCCAGAGGAGGGTATCTACGAAGTCAAATTTAAAAATAGGAGAACAAATGTAGTCCGTCTCTTACCAAACGGTTTCCAAGAAAGGAAGCTCAGAAAGTTAGCAAGTATCTCAGCAAAACTCTTCAACGAGTTGAACTGTGAGAGAAGACAGCAGTTCTTCCAGCGACAACGTGTGGACTTTAGAGGCACATGGGACAAATACTATAAGAAGTATAAGAACGCACTCGGCGTAAATGCACAAGTGGTTCTTGTGGATCATAGCAGAGTAGCACTCGCAAAGGGGTGTAACCCTTGAGACCTCGGGAAACCCTCGCCCTTCAGGGCGGGGAGAAGGTCAGACTCTTGTTAGAAGTGCGAATAGCACTTTAGGAAGGAGGCGTTTTTCTCATGGATCTGGCAGAGATTTATAAAAGATTGGGTAAAAATTCTTGGAAAATTCTTGATGCAATATTCAAGAATCTTTGGAACTACAAATTCGTACCTGTCACTGTTATAAGCGATCACGCCAAGATAGATGAGGAGAAAGTAAAAAAAATTTTGAAATCTCTCGGCGATGAGAGGATTGTAATAAACAAGTATACCGAATATGAAGGAGCAACTTTGACATTTACTGGGCTTAGCCTTTATTCTTTGCATAAACTCGTGGAAGAGGGTTATGTCAAGGCACTCGGAAAAAAAATGGGCGAAGGAAAAGAGAGCATGATATACAACTGTCTCTCCAAGGATGGAGAGGCGGTAATAAAATTCCACAAGCTCGGATATCAGAGCTTTAAGAAAGTTGTTGAAAAAAGAGATTACGGAAATCTCAACTTTTCTGTCTTATCTGTTAGGTCTGCGAAGAGGGAATTTAGCGCTCTGAAAAAGTTGCAGGGTCTTGCAGTTCCAGAAGCTTATGCTAATGAAGGAAATGCTGTGTTGATGGAACTAATAGATGCGAAGGAGCTGTATAAGGTTAGAGTCGAAAATCCCGAGGAACTTCTTGATATGATCATTGAGGAAATCGCCAAATTTTATAGGGGAGGCATTGTGCATGGCGATCTCAGCGAGTTCAACATACTTGTAGGGGATAGTTTTTGGATAATCGATTTCCCGCAGAGCATGGAAGTATGTGAAGAAGGCTGGGATGACGCGCTGAGAAGGGATGTATCCAACATACTTAAATACTTCAGGAGAGCATATCGCATAGAAAGGGATATCAATTCGACATTGGAGTTAATAATTGGTGATACTGGGGATAGATGCGATCGGGAAGGGGAAGTTCGCAGTAGTGGTTCTGGATAGCGGTGTTAAGAAGACAGTTTCGAAACCTAAGCTTTTCAGATTGATAAAGGAACTTAAACCTGACATAGTAGCGATTGATAATATAAGTGAGCTATTTGAAGAGAAAAGGGAAATCGTGAATTTTTTGAAAAACTCAAATGTTAAGCTAATCCAGATTGCAGTAGATGGACCTTTGCCAGTAATTGCAAAAAGGTTTGGTATTAAAATGAATCCTAGGGATCCTTTCGATGAAGCGAGAACATGCGCTTACCTTGCCAGCTTGGATTTTGGATACGAGATATCAGTCTTCACGGATAAAACTAGGATAATTGTTTCAAGAAACAGAAGACTCGGTAAAGGAGGATGGAGACAGAAAAGATATGGCAGAAAAGTCCACGATGCAGTTAGAAGTGTATACAGGGAAATAAAGAGAATCCTTGACCAAGCGGGATTTGAATATACTGAGATCATTAAGAAAGGCTTCGGTGGTATTTCGAGGGGGGAACTGATTGTCAACGCTCCAATAAAGGAGATACCTATAAGTCCCTTCAAAACTAGGGATGTGCAGGTGAAGGTTAAGTCAATTGAAAAAGAGAAGATCGAGCTTATTCCGGTTTCAAAGTCTATGAGGTATCTTATAGTTGGAATAGATCCCGGAACTACTACTGCTGTGGCGATAATAGATCTGGGCGGAAATTTAATAAGTGTGAAAAGCCAAAAGGACTGGAACTTTTCGGATGTTGTAGAATTTATAAAGTCTCACGGAAAGCCGGTTCTGATTGCAACAGATAAAAAGAATCCTCCAGAGTTTGTGAACAAAGTTAAGGCGGCTTTCAATGCAGTTCTTTACGCTCCGAGAGAAGATCTTAGCTTAGATAAAAAGAGAGAGCTGACTTCAAAATATGATTTCCTGAACGATCACGAGAGAGATGCATTGGCTTCAGCAATAGATGCGCTGAAGAATTACGAAAGCAAGTTCAGAAATATAGAAAAAAGATTGCCGGTGGGTTTCGATGTCGAAAGAGCCAAGGCTGAGATAATAAGAGGAATGACGCTGAAAAGCCTATTTGAACCACAGGTTGTGGAAAAGGTTGAAAGAAAGGACGAAAAAGAAGTTGACTTCCTAGATCTGCTTGAAAAAAAGGACAAAAAAATAAAGGAGCTGAAGGAAGAAAATGAAATGCTGAGAAAACAGATAGAGGAACTCAGAGCTGAGATAGAGAAGTTGAGAGCGAAAATAGTAGCAATGGCGGATGAGGAGAAGGAAAAGATGAGGAGGGAAATTTATGCTAAAAACCTTGAGTCCAGAATCGTCGAACTCATTGCTGAGATAAAGAAGAAAGATTCCGAGATTGTAAGGCTTAAAGAAAAACTCGAAATTCTGAAAAAGATGAAGCTTCTTGAAATTTCCGGTTGGAGGGAGGTGAAGCTTGTAAAGAAATTCTCAAAGGAGGAACTTGAGAAAGCGGAGATTGTCGAGGGAGATATAGTTTACATAGCGGATGCGAGTGGTGGCAGCAAGAGTAGTGCCGAATTCCTTTGCAGTAAAAAAATAAAAGCCGTGATAACAGGTAGCGAAATGTCCCACGTTGCAAGGGAGGTATTTGACTCCTTCGGAATTCCCAGAATAAGAAAAGAAGAAGTGGATATTATAGAGGGCAGCGAAGTGGCATTCGTTGGCCATAATTTTGAAGAAGTTTACAAAAGCAAATTGGAGGAAATGAGGAGAAAAGCTGTTGAGAGAATTGAGAAGCTTTTTGAGGATTACAAGAAAAGAAGGATATGATACTGTTCTCGAGCATGTTTCTTTACGAATATTCAACGGACATGATAGCTAGAGCGGTAGAGCTGTCTGGATGTGACGGACTCGAGTTCTGGGTCGAAACCCCTTACTTTTGGGTTGACAGAAATCCTGAAAAGCTAGAGAGTCTCCTCGATTTCGAGTTGCTGTTTCATGCACCGGTTTTGGACCTAAATCCCGTCTCCGTTAATGGAAAGGTTTCGGACTTAAGTTTGAAAGAAACACTGTACACAATTTCTCTTTGCAAAAAGGTAAGCGGAAAACTTGTAACAATTCATGCAGGAAAAAGAAGCGCTCTAAGAGAACCTGTTTGGGCAGATTACAATTCTCTTCACAGATACCTAAGGATTTCCTCGAATTTTTCAAGAATTAAGGGAGTAAACCTTTCACTGGAAAACTCGGAGATAAAGATAAACAACTTATGCAAGACATCAGAGGAACTCGAGTTTTTTGCGAAAGCTTACGATCTCTGGATAACTTACGACATAAAGCACTCGAAATACGATGACAGCTTTCTGAATCTCTTGGAGAGGATTAAGAATGTCCATGTGAGTTCGGAAAGTGATGGAAAGCATGTAATGGCAAGTAAGAGTGAAAAGGTCTTTCAGATATTGAAAGAACTCTCGGAAAAGGGGTACGATGGATATCTAACGATAGAGCTGGATGATCTGGGTATAGGCGAGCTGGATTTTGGAAAAAAAGTTGAAATTTTGAAAAAGGAGAGAGAATTTATAGATAAGGCCTTTTCAAAGCGTTAGGCCAAGAAATTTTTAACAAAAATAACCTCCCTCCGCTTGAAAGGCGAGGCTTGTAAATGTTAGATTATATTATAAAAGTTTGTTTTTTAAAAAGATTTAAAAACACACCTAAAGCTTTTTTGATGATCATTAGACTTTCACTTCGTGGCCTTAAATGCAAGGCTTGCATAAGCGCTGTTAAGTCAGTTTTCGAGGAAAATGGAGCGGTTGTCAGAGGCATAAGCTTAAAAGAGGCTGAAATCGAGTTGTCTGAAGACAAGATTGAAAAAATAATACAAGAAATAAAAGAACTTGGTTATGGTGTAGGAATAGTTGAAGTTCAACGTTGACGATCGAAAAAGGGGTTCTTTCCCTCAGAAGCAATTGGAATTGCGAACAAAACGTCGCTTTTCACAATTCCCAGTTGTTTTATTGCTATTGCGGCTCTGTACATTATCCTAGTATCGACCCCTAGAATTGAGGAAACTTTTGCCGCACTTCCTAAAGCAATACCGAGATCTATGAGCTTGAAGGCACAATTTGGCCCTCTAAATTTTCTCTCTTCCCTCCTCGCCTTCTCAAATTCGGCGCAGCTTTTGAAACCACAGGCCCCGCAGTTAACGCCTATTGGTTTACCTCCGTTAACTCCGATTACTAGGATTCCTCTAGCTTTTCTTATACTGTTTGCATCTCTCAGAAAATCTTTGTCCTCGCTTGCAAATTCCTCCATTTTTTTAGCAATCTCTTCTATTCTTTCTTTTCCAATGTAAAATATTTCGAGATCGTCTATACCTCTTGACTTTGGTGCCGTTCTAGCGCTTTCGGCCATTATAAGGGCACAAATTCTTACGGCTTCATCAGCAAATTCCCTCTCGTTCATGAAGAATGTTGTTGGGCAATTAATTTTTCTATTTTTTTTAAATAAAGGTGCCTGGTAGAGATGATTCCCGCGGATCTTAGCGGTTGCATAAATGAGCCTTGTAATGAGACTGCAGATCTATGCTCTCAAGTCCAGCGGATGAAAAGATTTTGGGTTTTAATGCGGAAATATCGCTTTTAAATGCTGATTAGCTCATTTCGGAAAATTCTTCACTCTCTCGCGAATTTCCACGACTTTTCCTATCACTATAACTGCTGGTGGGGAAACATTCTCTTCTCTTACTTTTTCAGCTATGTTGGAAAGATTTCCTTCGATTACTCTTTGTTCTTGGTAAAATCCCTTCTCTATTACAGCCACCGGTGTTTCGGGATCCTTTCCATGTTGGATCAGATTTTTACAAATGTTCTCGATGTTTGACAGACCCATAAGAACAACTATCGTTGCATTTAGCTTTGCAAGAGCTTCCCAGTTCAGCCTACTTTTGCTTTCGTGTCCGGTTATGAAAACGACTGCAGGATCGAAATTTCGATGTGTTACTGGAATTCCTGCAGCCCCTGGAACAGCTATTGCAGAAGTTATCCCTGGGACGTATTCGAATTCTATACCTTCCTTTGCCAGATATTCTATTTCTTCTCCTCCTCTCCCAAAAACAAAGGGATCTCCTCCCTTTAATCGGACTACTTTTTTCCCCTTCTTTGCAAGTTCCGAAAGCATCTTGTTTATTTCCTCCTGCTCAAATTTGTGAACTCCTTTTCTTTTTCCAACGCTTATGAGCTGAGCTTTTGTTTCTTTGAGCAAGTCTACTACTTCTCCTATTAGATCGTCGTAAAGAATAACATCAGCTTCCATTATGACTTTCAGGGCTTTGAGAGTTAGAAGATCTCTTTTTCCCGGTCCAGCTCCAACTATGAAAACTTTACCTGGCATCCTTGATTCTCCTCGCGATTTCAACTGCTTCTTCAATAGAAGAAATTTTCTCTTCAACCCTAGTATATCTCTCTCCAAGAATTTCGCATATAACTCTAATCTTATCCCCTCTAACTTCTGCATAAACACCGAATGGTACAGCGCATCCGAATCCCAGCTCTCTTGTTATCGATCTTTCAACCTGCGCTTCGATCCAAGTTTTCTCATCGTTCATGAAGGAAACGAGATGTTCTTCACCCAATCTTGTTGCAATTGCTATTATTCCTTGATTTGGAGGCGGAACGATTAAATCTGGAGGAAAGCTTTGGTAATCTATTTTCAAACCTAACCTTTGAATTCCCGCTTCAGCAACTATTATTGCATCGTAAAGCCCTTCTTTCAACTTTCTAATCCTAGTATCGAGATTTCCACGCAGATTTTCGAAGATAATATCTGGCCTTAGTCTAGAAAACTGAGCCCTCCTCCTCAGGCTTGAAGTTCCTATTATTGCTTTTTGCTCGAGTTCTTCCAATTTTTTACCATCTCGTGAAACTAGGGCATCGCATGGACTATCCCTTTTAAGAACAGCGGCTATATTTGTTCCCTCAACCCTAAGGCTTGGAACGTCTTTGTAACTGTGAACTGCCACATCTATGTCCCCTCTTGCCAGAGCTGTATCTATGGCCCTTACAAAAGCTCCAATTCCCTTAAATTCATGCAGGGGTCTATCTTTCATTACATCTCCGGTTGTCTTTATGATTTTTAGTTCGACTTCATAGCCTTCGGATGCGAGCCTTTCGACAACTCTATTTGCTTGGGCCAGAGCTAACTTGCTGCCTCTAGTTCCTACTCGAATTTTCATAGGCCTCTCTTATTGCATTTGCAGTTTTTTCTATATCTTCATCGCTGTGTGCGAAGCTCATAAAGCAAACTTCGAATTGAGAGGGTGGGAAGAATACTCCTTTTTCAAGAAGTTTCCAGAAGAACTTCATATAGGAATCTTTATCTAACTTTAGAGCTTCCGAGTAATTTTTGGGAGTTTTTCCAAAGTAAATACAAAACATGGAAGCTATAAAAGCTAGTTCGGCATTTTTTAGGTCGTCGGTTATTGCTTCGCAGAGTTTTTTAGTTTTTCTTGAAGTTCTCTCAATTGCGTTGTATTTTTCGATAGTTTTCACGGTCGTATAGCCTGCAAGAAGACTTATGGGGTTTCCACTGAAAGTTCCTGCCTGGTATACGTCTCCGGATGGTGCAACCTTTTCCATTATTTCCTTTCTACCTCCATAGATTCCGATTGGAAATCCCCCTCCAGCAATTTTTCCAAGGGTGGTTATATCGGCTTTGACTCCGTAGAATTCTTGCGCGCCTCCCATTGCAAGCCGGAAACCCGTAATGATCTCGTCAAAGATCAGTAAAACATCATTTTCCAATGTAATCTTTCTAACCTCTTTTAGATAATTCGCTTCTGGCAAAATAAGCGATGAATTCCCCATTACGGGTTCCATTATTACCGCTGCAACATCTTTGTTCTTCTCTAGAACGTAAGAAAGGGCTTGAACATCATTAAAAGGAACCTGCAGTGTGTTCTTTACAAAATCTTTCGGAACTCCTGCCGAATTCGGAACTCCAAAGGTTGTAGCGCCGCTTCCAGCTTTTACCAGAACGGCTTCATGGGATCCATGAAAACTACCTTCGATTTTCACTATCTTTTCTCTACCAGTGAAACCTCTGGCAACTCTCAAAGCCGACATAGTAGCTTCGCTTCCCGTGTTTACAAAGCGTAACATTTCAATCGAAGGATAGTACTTTCTGATCAACTTTGCATATTTCACTTCAAGTTCAATTGGAGTCCCATAGAGCCATCCATCTTCGAGTTTTTCTTTTATAGCGTTCTTTACTTCTTCGTTTGCATGACCGAGGATAAGAGCTCCGTAGGCCATGCAGTAGTCGATAAACTCGTTTCCGTCTACATCGTAGATTTTAGATCCTCTTGCTTTGGAGACAAAAAATGGGTGTGGCTTAAAGGCCCTTACTGGGCTGCTAACCCCTCCTGGCATTAGTTTTATTGCCTCGCTGTATAGCTCTCTAGATATATCAAACTTCATGAAACCCGTCATTGCCCGATTTTAAAACTCTTTCTGAGAATTCGAAAGTGGGGCCGCCGAGATTTGAACTCGGGTCACCGGCGCCCCAGGCCGAGAGGATAACCAGGCTACCCCACGGCCCCCCAAATTTTCTGAGTTTCTGGTTATTTAAAAATTTTCTTAGAATTGCCTACTCTGAAATCAATCCTCTCCTCCGCCCTAAAGAATGAGGTTTTGGTTGCAACTTTCGTGTTCAGAATGAGTTTTTTATAATTGAAAAGCTCGCTCTTCGAGGCAGACAACTCACAACAAATTTTTTGAAGCTTGTCTTTCAGTGCGAGAAGCTTGGAGTTCCAGTAATCCCAGTAGAACCTGAATATACTTCATCTATTTGCCCTAACTGTGGTTCTCGACTGAGGGAGAACGGCTATAGACGGTTCAAGTGTCCTAGGTGTGGTTTGGAAGAGGATAGGGACGGGATAGCAGTCTTGGATATTGAGAAGAGGGCTTTAGAGTTGCTGAACCTTTCTGGGGACCTCTGACCACCCTGTCTGCACTTCAGATGACAGATGTAATCCCGAACAGATGAGGGGAACTTATGAACCGCCGTTCTGGTCTAGCATTAACTTTCATCCCTTCCCTCCTCTTTTCATGGGAGGGCTTTCGGGGTGAACGGAAGCTCCTGCATCCATCTGGTACCTGCGGAGCAGGTTCTTCACAGCTACTGCACTTCATTTGCCTGTACCCATTCGGGCTTAATTTTTCCCCACATATTCGGGCACAGACATCAACGTATGTAATCTTCAATTCAATTTATAAAACTTAGAAAGAAGCAGTTTGTAACCCTTTGCTCTTTGCATACTCGACAAGTCTTTGTTTCTGCCTCTCCAGATCTTCTCTCTGATCTGCTGAGCTTACCCTAGCATAAATCGCGACCCTGCCTTTTGGTGCTTCGCCAAGGAGCCTCTTAATCTCACTCTCAGGATACCTGTATTTACCGCGGCGTTTTAATGTACTTGATCTTCCCCGAGTAAGCCCGCTTCTTCACAGCTACGTAAGATACACCGAATATCTTAGCAACTTCACCGGTCGTGTAGAGCTTCTCAGGCATCTGGGTTATTTAAGTAATTCAAGTTAATAAACTTACTAGAGAGAAACTGCTTCGTAACCTCTGAAGGAACCCCCACTCTGAAGGGCGTGAGGAGGTCAGAAACAAAAAGTAACAAAAAATAAATAGCGCAGGCGAAGTTAAGCCGATGGCTTTGCCAGCTAAGGAGACTTTCTCGGAATGGTTTCACGAGCTAATTCAAGCTGCGGAAATATTGGATATCCGATATCCAGTTAAGGGTCTTTATGTTTGGCTTCCGTTTGGTTTTAAGCTAAGACAGTTAGTTTATGGAAAATTAAGGGAAATAATGGACAGAGATCACAACGAAGTTTACTTTCCTGCTTTAATTCCGGAAACTGAACTAGGTAAGGAAAGCGAGCATATAAAAGGTTTTGAGGGAGAAGTTTATTGGATAACGCATGGTGGATTGGATCCGCTTGACGTGAAACTTGCCTTGCGTCCAACAAGCGAAACTGCGATGTATCCAATGTTCAAGCTTTGGATAAGAACCCATGCTGACTTGCCTTTAAGAGTTTACCAGATAGTAAATGTTTTTAGATACGAAACAAAGCATACAAGGCCGCTTATAAGACTTAGGGAGATAACTTCATTCAAAGAGGCCCACACAGCGCATAGAAATCAAAAAGAGGCTGAAGAACAGGTTGAAAAAGCGATAGGATATTATAAGGAATTCTATGATTTTATTGCAATACCTTATTTCGTAATACATCGCCCGGACTGGGACAAATTCCCTGGGGCCGTTTACACCATTGCCTTCGATACTATAATGCCCGATGGCCGCAGTTTGCAAATAGGAACTGTTCACAATCTAGGAGAAAATTTTGCAAGGACTTTTGATATAAAATATGAAGGATTCGATGGAAATCACTACTACGTTCATCAGACGTGCTACGGAATTTCGGAAAGATGTATAGCAGCCCTCATAGCCATTCACGGAGACGATTTGGGGCTTGTTTTACCATTTGATGTCGCTCCAATTCAGATAGTTTTGATACCGGTTTTGTATAAAGATAAAGAAAAGGAAGTTTTGGATTTTTGTAAAGAAGTCGTCGAAAGGATAAAGAGATTTAGATACGTACTTGATCTAGGAGAGGAGAGACCTGGTGCTAAATATTACAAATGGGAGCTTAAAGGTGTCCCGATAAGGTTTGAAATCGGTCCAAAAGAAGCTGAAAATAGGAATATAGTTGTCTCCTTCAGAGATGAAAGAAAGAAGTTTTCCGTTCCTTTGGAAGAAATAAGCGAAGAAAGAATTCGCAGTTGGGGGGAAGAAATGAGAAATAGGCTCAGGAATAGAGCAGTGGAGTTTATTAAGGGGAAGCTAAAATTTGCAAGGTCTCTTTCTGAAATTGAGGAATATGCTAAAAGTTCAGTTGTTTTGCTATATCTCTGCAAAGAAAAAAGTTGTGGGGAACAAGTTGAGAATAGAGGTGGAAA
This sequence comes from Archaeoglobales archaeon, assembly GCA_011605865.1. Classification (GTDB taxonomy): domain Archaea; phylum Halobacteriota; class Archaeoglobi; order Archaeoglobales; family Archaeoglobaceae; genus WYZ-LMO2. The sequence goes on along the minus strand of JAAOZI010000035.1, from coordinate 18,172 downwards.
GCTACTTGGATGGCTTAAAGAATTGCCGAACTTCCTTAACTTTGAAATGGAGGGAGAATGCATCGTTTGCGGTGGAAAAGGAACTCTTGCTGTTGCTTCGAGAAGTTACTGAAATTATTTTTACTAAAGATATTAGTTTTCTCTCCCTTTGACTAGAAACAGAGATAAAAAATTCCACATGCCTAAAAACTACCAGTAAAATACTGTTTTTTTCAAGTTCAGCATATTTTTTGCTTTTTGGATCAAATTCTGAGTCTAAATCTCTGTTTGAATTTAGCGAAAAATTTAAAAATCAAGCCAAATTAGATGTTTCTTGTCCCTCATAAAGAAAACTCTCTGACTACTGAAATTTCGCCATTAATTGGGGAGGAGGTGAGGATGATGGAAGGTGATGAATATGATAGTCGGCAAACATATTATCGCGGAACTTTATGGTGTAGATCCAGAGCTGATCGCGAGAGAGGAAAAAGTCAGAGAGATCTTAGAGGAGGTGGTGGATAAAGCCGGTCTGAACAAAGTCGGGAGTATTTACAAGCAGTTTAATCCTCACGGAGTTACAGGAGTTGTTTTGATTTCGGAGAGTCATGTTTCAATTCACACTTGGCCGGAATACGAGCTTGTGAATCTTGATATTTTCACATGTGGCGACAAATCCAAAGCCGAAAAAGCTTTTAAGCTATTTCTAGAGAAATTTAAACCGAAGTCTTATAGGCATGTTATACTCGATAGGGGATAAAAAAATGAACAGAATCGAAATTCAGATTCTGCAGTGTCTTTTGGAAGGTGAGAGGAGCGTTTATGAGGTTATAGATTATCAAGACGCTTCTTTAAACGAATTTCTTGATGCGATGGATAATCTTCTAAAATCTGGACTCATTGAGTTTTTTAGTGGTAGAATAAGGATAACGGAAAAAGGAAGAGACATTTCACGCTTTTTTCCAATAAATGCGAAATGCATTAACTGCAATGGAACCGGTTATATCTTAACTGACTTTTACTCGAAAATTCTTTTGGAATATAAGGAAATATGCAAAAACAGACCACCCGCCATTGAAAAGTTCGATCAAGGCTTCATAAGCGAGGATGGTGTGATAAGGCGTCTTGAGTTTATTCACGAGCGCGGGGATATTTATGGAAGGTTTTTCGTCGTTGGAGATGATGACCTCTTCAGCATAGCGGTATCTTTAACAGGTTTGCCGAAGGAGGTAATCGTAGTAGACGTAGATGAAAGGCTTGTCGAATTTATAAACAAGGTTTCTAAGAAACACGGCCTGAATGTCTCCGCATATATGTATGATGTTCAAAAGATGTTCCCGGATGAATTTAGAAAAAAATTCGACGTTTTTGTGACCGATCCCGTTGAGACCCTTGATGGAATAAAACTATTTCTCTCCAGAGGAGCTTCAACTTTGAAGGGGGTCGGTTGCTCTGGTTACTTTGGTCTGACAACGCTGGAAGCCTCTAGAAAGAAATGGTACGAAATTGAGAGAATGATTCTCGAAATGGGATTTGTGATAACCGATATAAAAAGGAAGTTCAACCTATATCCCGCAACTGAAAAAAGTTACTCCTCATTTGAAGATAAGCTTCCCATATACAAAAAGCTCAAGGTGAGAACAGATTACGACTGGTACACGTCTTCGCTTTTCAGAATAGAGGCTGTTAGAGATCCTAAACCTCTCGTAGAGGGTGAGATGTTTATAGACGAGAGAGTTTACAAGGATGAAGAGAGCCTAGCTACCCCTTATGACTAGATTTAGCCGGCGAGTATTTTGCTAAATTTTCGACTGCGATTTTCCATTCATCTTCAGTCAAGAGGGGATCCTTTGAGTTATTGAGTAGGAAAGCTTCTGTCCTCTCAACGCAGGTTCCGCATTTGAGGCACGGTCTTTCTCCACCCGCATAACAGCTCCAGGTCAGCTCATAGGGAACTCCGAGCTTTAAACCCAAGGCAACGATCTCGGCTTTTGTCATGTCTACAAATGGTGCTTTTAGCTCGACAGGGTCGTAGATGTTTGCCAGATAAATAGCAGAATCCATAGCTTTCACGAACTCCTTTCTGCAGTCAGGATAAATTTGGTCACTTCTGTGGGCTGCATAGTAAACGTCTTTTGCCCCTATTTTTACAGCGTATCCCACTGCAATTGAAAGGAAAATCATATTCCTGTTCGGAACAACCGTTATTCTCTGACTTTCTTCCGTGTAGTGACCTTCTGGAATTTCTTCATTTCCGGTTATCGCCCCTTTGGATATTAAATCGTGAATCGAGGTTATGTCGACAATTCTATGTTCGACAAAGCCAATTTCAGACGCCTTTTTGGCAACTTTCTTTGCAGAATCAACTTCTTTTACATGTCTTTGGCCGTAGATGAAGGTTAGCGCATGGACCGAATAACCATTCTTTAGAAGATAGTAGAGCAGGGTTGAGCTGTCGATTCCACCGCTGAAAATCAGAACAGCTCTCATATCACGGTTTGTACAGTTCGACATAACCTTCAACAGCATTCACGTAAACGTTATCGCCGGATTTTACAGTAGAGAAGAACTCTTCCTCAACGGAGTCTACGAGCGGAATATCGGCAATTATTGCTCCAATTGCAATTATTGGTTCGCTCTCTTTATTAATTATTGCAAGCGGGGCGACTCCCCTTTTTTTGAGTTTTAGCAGGACATAGCTACCTACAGTGGAACCCCTACCAAAAGGAAAAATTAGAATCTTTCCAGCAACGCAAAAACCTTTCAGCTCTCCTACAGTAAAAATACCTTCATCATTTATGTCGCCAAGAAAAGAGACTGATGAGCGTGAAACAAGGGCTTCTCCTCTAGCCAATCCGGGATTTATAACTCTACAGTTGAACCTCACGCTATATCGCCGGGACCCTCTTTTTCTTTGCCGGCGGTCTGGGCTTTCTCAGTATTCTGTTTCCGCACATGGTGCACTGTACTCTGCTGCTTTCCGGATCTATGTCCACCTCAGCGCCGCAGATCATGCATATGTAGCTCATATCTCCTTCTCCATTATTTTCACAGCGGTTGTGGATGGCAGGTAGCAACCCCCAGCAAACTTGTAGCCGCAGCTATTGCATTGCCATATCCCAGTGCCTATTCTCTTAACAGCCCTCTTTCCACACCTTTTACAGACGTACTTTTGCCTTTGCGGAATGTCTATTTCAAGCCACTTCCTCCTAACGCTCAAACCAAATCCGGCCCTGAATTTTGCTGCCTGTTTGACCTTCTTTTTTCTTGCCATAAGTTCCGCTTTCAGGAAGAAATTTAACATTTTCGCTTGTACGATATAATTTTTAACCCAAAGTACTTTTTGAAAATCGATGGAAGAATTTGAGATTTGGGTCGAAAAATATAGGCCAAAAACGCTCGACGAAGTTGTAGGTCAAGATGCAATAGTGAGAAGGCTCAAAGGTTACGTTGAGAAGAAGAACATCCCACATATGCTTTTCTCTGGCCCACCCGGAACTGGGAAGACAGCGACCGCTATAGCTCTTACTCGGGACTTATTTGGTGAAGTATGGAGAGAGAACTTTATAGAAATGAACGCGAGTGATGAGAGGGGTATAGATGTTGTCAGACACAAAATAAAGGAATTTGCAAGAACTGCTCCGATTTCTGCCCCTTTTAAGATAATCTTTCTGGATGAGGCGGATGCGCTGACGGCAGATGCTCAGGCTGCATTGAGAAGGACGATGGAGATGTTCTCCAAAAGTTGCAGGTTTATACTCAGTTGTAACTATGTAAGCAGAATAATAGAGCCAATTCAAAGCAGGTGTGCCCTTTTCAGATTCAAGCCCGTTCCAAAAGAAGCGATGAGAAAAAGACTTTTGGAGATATGCGAAAAGGAAGGTGTTAAGATAACCGACGATGGCCTTGAGGCAATTCTGTATATCTCGGCGGGCGATTTTAGGAAGGCTATAAACGTTCTTCAGGCTGCATCGGCTGTAGGTGAGCTTATAGATGCAGAGAAAATTTACCAAGTCAGCGCAACTGCACAGCCAAAGGAAATTTCGGAGATAATAGAAACGGCCCTTAATGGAAATTTCATAGAAGCGAGAGAAAGGCTGTCAAGGCTAATGATCGAATATGGAATGAGCGGGGAGGATGTTATTTCTCAGTTTTTCAGGGAAATACTGTCCTCAAATATTAACGAGAAGCTGAAGGTCGTCTTAATAGACAAGCTAGGAGAAATAGATTTCAGATTAACCGAAGGGGCGAACGAGAGAATTCAGCTGGACGCGTTCTTGGCTTATGTTTCAACAGTTGCAAAGAAATAACTGGGAGGATTACAGAAACAGAAAGCTGGATTCTTACACTGATCTCCTTAAAAAAGGAGAGATAGACGAGGATTTGATTCCACTTTTGAACAAAATAAACTCTCTAGAAGACTATGTCACTCTTTCTAGCTGTAGTGGAAGAATTGCAGTGGTGGATTTGGATGATTTCGGGAAAAAACTGAATTCAGAATTTCTTGGAAAGTGGCACAGTTCGGTAAGCTTTGAGAAGGTTGTATCTGCGATAATGAAATCGAAAAGACAAACTTGGTTTATCCAGAGTCCGCCGATAATTCACGTAGCATGTAAGGATTGGAATTCTGCCAAGAAGTTGCTCGAAATTTCTAACAATGCCGGATTTAGAAGAAGCGGCCTGATATCTTTAGAGAACTTAGTTGTGGAAATCGCTTCTTTTGAAAGGATAGAGCTTCCGGTTGCCTTAGCAGGAAAAATGGTGGTTTCTGAGGATTATCTCAGAATACTGGTTGATTTTGCTAACAGAAAACTCGAAAAAGGGAAGGAAAAACTCAGAAGACTCTATGAGATGGTTATTTCCTTGTGAATAGCAGTCCTACTGCAGAGATAAACAGAGCGGCGAAAACAACCGCAGCAAATCTGTAAACGGAATCCCTGACTTCTGGGCTTATCAGATATCCGCTCGCTCCCCAGATTATTAAACCGATTGATACGACGATAAAGGCCGAAGTAAAATATTTCCCTATCTTTTTGCCCTCACTAAAAGCGTCAATAGCTCTTGCAATTGTTATGGATACAACTGAAAGCGTTATCCAACCTACACTATAAAAAACAAAGTTTGCAAACGCCAGATGGGGTATAGTATAAGCGATTGACGCATTAAATCCCGTTGAAATCCCTATAAGCAGCAGTATTCCTGATCCTAGATAAAATATGAAGGAAAGCCTCCCCTCGCTTGCACTTCTCTTCACCGTGTTCATGAAATCCAGAATCAGTTTATCCAGTCCGTAGGCTTTTACTAAAAAGTAGAAGCCTAGGAAGAGAATTATTCCACCAACTCCCCACTCCGGATGCTGTAGAAGTAGGAAGAATGAGTAAACCAGAAAAATTACCCCAATTGGGGCCAAAGTAACTCTTGCAACTTTTGGCTCGTTGAATATTCTTCTCAGCATGAAGTAGGCGCTTTCAAGCGTTTTGCTCTGTTTCACAACGACTCTGTGGAGCATGTCTACCTTGAATCTTGAGTAAATCAGAGGCAGGACAAACTCGTCTTCTGAACCATCCGTTACGATTATCACGCTACTAGGGTTGAACTTCATCTGTATCGCATCGAGCTGTTCGGCTATTTTTTTATCTGAAACTTTTCCAACATTTTTGTCTCCGGCGATTATGACCACTTCACACTCCTCGCCTTTCTCGACTAGTTCATCGTGAATCTTTATTGCCGAAAAGATGGCGTTTGCGTCAGAGTCTTCCGGATCTGCGAGTATAAGCCTTATTGCGGCCTGAAGGACATTTTCCCTTCCGACAACAGGAGAAACTATACCGGTCTTTTGCCCGAGATCGTCATCCCGGTCTATAGCGATTATCAGCTTCTTTGCCACAAGAATGATGCTCAAAAAAATATATAAAACTATCTCATCTTCCCGAAAATCTCCCTTGAAATCGTGTTCAGCTGTATCTCCTTTGTCCCCTCATAAATTTCCGTGATTTTAGCATCTCGGAGGAATCTTTCTACCTCGTATTCTGCGATGTAGCCGTAGCCGCCATGCATCTGTACCGCTTCATCGCAAACTTTTACGGCGAGCTTTCCTGCCAGATACTTTGCCATCGAAGTTACCGCGGGATCTACCTTTTTTCGATCCCAGTTCCAGGCAGCTCTGTAAACGAGAAGCCTTACGGCCTCGATCTGGGCTTTTAGATCGGCAATTCTGTGCTGTAGAGCCTGAAAAGCACCTATGGGTTGTCCAAACTGCTTTCTCTGCTTCATGTAGTTTATTGTCCTCTCAAAAGCTCCCTGAGCTATACCAAGTGCCTGTGCTGCAATTTCTATTCTGCTCTCGTTGAAGAATTCCAGTACTTGGTAAAAGCCTCTGTTCAATTGTCCAATTATTGCAGAGTTGTCTACCCTGACGTCTTTGAACGATACCTCGCCAGTTGGAGAAGCTCTTATGCCCATTTTACCCTTTATTGGGGTTATTTTAATTCCATCCATTTTCTTGTTTAACAGAAAAGTCGTAAAACCCCTATATCTTGGCTGGGTTTCCTCGGTTACGGCCAACACTATAAAGTAGTCGGCAATAGGAGCATTTGTTATAAAAGTCTTTGATCCGTTTATGACCCACTCACTACCGTCTTTCGTCGCTTTTGTTCTTATTGCGGTCAGATCACTCCCAGCTTCGGGTTCTGTGTAGCATCCCGCTGTTATAGCTTTGCCTTTCGCAACCTTTGGCAAGACTTCATTTTTCTGTTCTTCGCTACCATAAAGGAGTATCAGTTCTGATGAGAAATCTGACAGAATTATGGCGCTTCCAATTGTGCTGTCAGCCCTGCAGAATTCTTCAGCAACCAGTATGTTCTCCAGGCATCCCATTCCAGCTCCACCGTATTCTTCTGGGAAATGTATCCCTATAAAACCGAGTTCGCAGGCTTTTTTCCAGATTTCAAAGGGAAACTCCTCCTTTTTGTCGTATTCTTCTGCTTTTTCCTTTGTGAACTCCTTTGTCGCAAACTCTCTTGCAGCTTTTTTAATATCTTCTTGCTCTTTGCTGAACTCGAAGTCCATGCAACCTCTAATCATGAAACCTTTAACTATTTTTCTATTTTTTCACGGTGAATACTTGCCTTTTTTATAACTGAAAACCCCTCATTTTAAAGTTGGATGGAAAAAGCTTTAGCTTGAATAAATGGATTAATTCGCTTGATGGAGCTTAGCCTTCGGACTGGCAGATGAAAGAAGGATTAAAGCCTTAACGCCGAAAACTTCGATTTTTGGCGGGTGCTTTTTTGAACAGAAAAATTTAATAAATTCCTTGGAGAGAAAAAATTTGTGAAAAATTTAAAATATGGTTTAGATGAGATTCCAAAATTTGCAGAACTCCTTTCTCTCAGTTTTTACTGGCTGGTGGTGATTACACCAATTTTAATAATAGGCGGAAGAATAGTATCGGACTTTCATTTCAGCGATGCTTTTGAAAAGACCATATACGTACAGAAGGTATTCTTCGTCTCCGGATTGACGATTCTGTTTCAAATTTTGTTCGGACACAGACTTCCATTGATATCCGGTCCATCTGCTATTTTAATTGCCGGAATATATGCGATCAACGATTATTTTGCATCATATACCTCGATGGCAATTTGTGGGCTTTTTGTCTTCTTTCTCGCAACTAAAGGAAAGGTATATTCGCTTCAGAAACTCTTTACGCAAAAAATAGTCGCTTTAGTTTTCCTATTTATAATCATCACTCTTTTGCCCTTGGTATTGGATTTAATCACTTCAGAAGGCGATTTAACCTTTAATGTGGCGTTTTCGATTATTTTTGTCTCTTCCCTTTTAATTCTTACGAAGTTATTGAGAGGTTTTTGGGCTTCGAATCTGCTTTTGGTAGCTCTATTTTCTGGAACAGTCATCTATCTATTGATTTTTCCGAGAAGTTTTGAAATTATTGAACCATATTTTGCGGGATTTCAGTTCCACTTCTCATTCAGGTTTGAGGTTTTCATCTCTTTCTTATTTTTCTATCTAGCCTTAATTGTCAATGACGTTAGCTCTATCTATTCAGTGGCGAAAATGATTGAGGCAGAAAAGATAGACGAAAGGATTTCAAGGGGTCTCTCGATTACCGGGCTCTCAAACTTTTTGTCGGGAATTCTCAGCGTTGTTGGTACCGTAAACTACGCAATGAGTCCGGGCATAATAGCGAGTACAAGGAGTGCTTCAAGGTTTGCATTGCTTCCCGTGGCTTTTATGCTTATTCTTTTCTCTTTTTTTCCGATTTTGATCCATTGCTTTGCTATGATCCCAAAAACCGTGATCGCTAGTGTTTTTATATATGTGCTCTGCTATCAGTGCATTTTTGCATTGAAATCCTTGAAAATAGAAGGATTTGGATCTTTTTTAACGATTTTAATCTCAATTTTGGTGTGTTTTTCAATCACTTTTGCACCAAAATGGGTTTTTGAGAATATTCCAGACGTCTTGGAACCTGTAGTTGGTAATGGCTTTATCGCTGGCCTTTTGGTGGCGATCATCTTTGAGCGGGTCTTGAGGAAAAAGGATAAATTCATTTCAGAGACAAGGGGACATGGCAAGGAAGGCAGTGGTTAATAGAGGAAAATGTGCCTACTGCGGTGCCTGCGTTGCTGTTTGCGATTTCTTTGCGCTGGAACTTGTTGAAACGTATCTTGAGATAAATGAAAACTGTAACGGCTGTTCGATTTGTGTTAAGGTCTGCCCTATGGGGGCCCTAAGCTTGGTGGAGGTGTGAATATGTTCGATGTCATTGTTGTCGGTGCAGGGCCGGCAGGAAGCATGGCCGCGAAAACTTGTGCTGAAAACGGATTGAAAGTTCTGCTAATCGAGAAAAGACAGGAGATAGGCACACCTGTAAGGTGTGCAGAAGGTATAAGCAAGCAGGGATTGAAAAGGTTTGTCGAAATAGACAGAAAATGGATCGCCGCTGAGGTTATTGGGGCCAAGATATACGCTCCAGACGGTACTGAGATAACGATGGCCGAGGAAATGGCTGGGAATGAAGTTGGTTTTGTCTTGGAGAGGAAGATATTCGATAGACATCTTGCGAGGCTTGCAGCAAAAGCTGGGGCTGAGGTGATTGTAAAAACAGCCTTTATCTCGTTTGAGAGGAGAGATGGAAGGCTGAAGGTGAAAATGAGAAGAATGGGTGAGGAATGGGAAGTTGAGACAAAAATACTGATCGGAGCAGATGGTGTTGAAAGCAAAGTCGGAAGGATGGCTGGGATAATTAGGACACTCAGGAAGAGCGAAATTGAAAGCTGCGCTCAGTATCTAATGTCCAATGTTGAAATCGATGAAAATTACACTTACTTTTATCTGGGAAATGAGCTAGCTCCTGGCGGTTACGCCTGGATATTCCCAAAAGGAAACAAGTGCGCCAATGTGGGGATAGGGGTTCTCCCTTCCAAGGCTAAGGCAAACGCAAAGTACTATCTCGATAAATTCATCGAAAAATTTGGAATTGAGGGGAAAATAGTTGAACTCGTATGCGGGGCCGTACCGGTTTACGGGGAAATAGAGACAGCCGTTTCCGACAACATCATGCTCGCTGGAGATGCGGCTTACCATTCCGATCCAATAACGGGTGGAGGAATTGCGAATGCGCTGTGCGCCGGATACTATGCGGGAAAGGTTGCATATGAGGCCGTGAAGAAGAACGATTTTTCTGCAGGATTTCTAAGAAAGTACGACGAACTCTGGAAATCCGATTTTGGCTGGAAACTCAGAAGGAACAAGAAACTTCAGGAATTCTTCCTCAAGCTCGATGATCAAACTCTCAACAGTCTTGCGAAGAGCATATCGGGAAGAAATATAAAGGAAATGAGTGTTCAGGCAATAATCGTTGAGCTACTGAAGAGCAATCCACATTTAGTTGATTTAATAAAGAATCTTCTCATTTAAGTTTTTCTTAGTACATAAATCCTTCTTGTAAGAGATCCGTGAACCCTCTGGCTGAGTCTGTAGACAACTTCCATTGGAAAATCTTTTAATTCAACGTTCGTCACTATCACAGCTCGGCAACCTTTTTTCAGGACCCTTTTTATCTCTAACAAACTCCTCTCGTAGAGATCTTCATTTCTCGATTTTCTTGTTGCCCTGAAATACGGATAATCGGTAACAATCCCGTCAAATGAATTGTCTTTAAATGGCATATCCCTCACATCTCCGCGCAGAACTTTGCCATTTAGTTTCATGAAATTGAGATTTTCTTTGCAACCCTTTGCGATATCTTCGTAGTAATCCATGCCGTAGATTTCGAGCCCCATCAAACCAGCCTCAATTAGAAACGATCCGGTTCCACACATTGGATCGAGTATCTTTCCATTCTTAACTGATGTCAGGTTTACCAGCGCTTTTGCTAGTTTTGGTAGAATAACGACCGGCATGAAGAATGGCCTTTTATCAGGCCTTCTTTGCAGGAACTGTTTTTTATCTTGTTTGAATTTGAGAAATCCGACATAACAATTCTTTTTTGTCAGATACACCCTCACCAAAGTATCGGGATTTTGCAAATCGACATGGCCTCCCTTTTTCAGGAGGATGGCTCCAAGCTTCTTTTCAAGGTTACTGTCGCTTTTTAAACCGATTCCACTAACTCTAACGCAGAAACTTCCGTTTACTTTGATATCGGAGAAAACATTTTCCAGTTCGGATGTTTTACAAATTCTATGCAATTCTATTGCTTCGTGCGAAAATGCAACTCGGTGAAAAAATTCTTCGCCTTCGAAGTCTATTGTCAAAATTCTTTCATCTGTCCAGTAACCTTTTAGTCTTCCGTAAGCCTCTGCTAAGCTCAAAATTTCTGCAATAGCGATTTCTGGGTTATCTCCTGATAGGAGAAAGCTGATCATTTCTTTTTCTTTCTCTCCCTTATTTCAGCAATCTTTTTTGCAACTTCAATCATCAGCTTTCTATTTCCGTTTTTTATTACAACCCTTCCTCCCTCCTCCCACCAGCATCTTGGATATTTTTTGTTCTCTGCCAAAAAATCCAAGCCTAGCTCCTGGCAAGCCTGCACGAGTTCTTGAAAGCGAACGTTCGGAACAGCAAATTTTTTAGGTATTTTTCTACCCATCGATCTACTCTTTTTTGCATCTATATTGGCTGTCCATATGATCATAGCCGCTACCCCATGTTTCTGAATGTAATTTCAACAAGCGGATGCGGAACATCTTCTATTACCTCAACATCCTTCAGCGAGTTTAGTCCCTTCTTTTTTGCCATTTTTTCAATTCCGAGTTCAAAATCCCCGTTTACGGATATTATATACGCGTCGAGTTCCTCTATTCCGAGCTTCATCGCAGCAACAGCCCTATGGTGTCCGTCGACGAGCAGAAATCTGGAATCCTTTTTAATCACTATTATGGGCTCAGCAAGACCCCTTTTTATTTCGTGAATTCTCCCTCTTAGCTCATCTGCATACACCTTACTTTGGGTCGGAATGAGTTTTGAAACTTCAACTTTTCCACGCTGGACCTCCACTCTGACTCCGTGGACTCTTTCTATAGTCTTCTTTAGCTTTTCAACCTTTGAAGGGTCAACTCTTTCTATCTGGCTTCTTATAACGTCAGCATTTGAAATTATGCCTATGAGTTTGTTCGATTCATCCACCACAGGAAGTTTTGAATGTCCGGTTCTGAACATGACCCTGGCGACATCCCTTAAATCCATGAATTCCCTTGCAACGTATAGCTGTCTAGACATCACATCTTTTATCTTTGTCTTTGGGTCAACTCCCACTATATCCACGGCGGAAACGTAGCCCACAACTTTCATTTCCGAATCAACTACTGGAAAGCTGTCGTGCCCAGTCTTTTTTATCAGTTCAATTGCATCCGCTACAGTATTTTCCGGCTTTAGTGTAACGACGTTTCTTGTCATGTAATCTGCGACTCTGATCTTCATAGTTTCTCAAGGTATGAGATTAAGTTTCTGAAGATATAGTATCCGTCTCCGAAAGATCTCTTTCTGTAATCGAAGAAGACTCTTTCAGGATGCGGCATTAGGCCAAAAACCGTGTGAGTTACATTACAAATCCCTGCGATGTTGTAGAAACTACCGTTCGGGTTCCAAGGATAGCCAACATAATTTCCCTTATCGTCGACGTATCTGAAGACTATTTGCTCGTTCTCCTTCAGTTTTTCAAGAATTTCGTTCTCTCTTTCTTTGGGGAACACGACTTTCCCTTCAGCATGTGCCACGGGGATCTGGAGTATCTCTTTGTCGATCTCTCTCGTAAATATGCATTTTCTGCTCTCAACTTTCAAAAGAGTAGGTCTGCATTCGAATCGACCGGAATCGTTTATAGCAAGACACATTTCTGGCTTATCGGCAATTGGTTTATCCTCATCAAAGCCAGGCAGCGCTCCGAGTTCTGCTAGAATTTGGAATCCGTTGCAGATTCCTAGAATCGGATATCCAAATTTTATGAATTCTTCAAGATCTTTCCTCAGTACACTTTTTACTCTTGCTGAAAATATTGCCCCGGCTCTGACATAGTCCCCAGCTGAAAAACCGCCTGGAAAGACCAGACAGTTGTAATCGAATAAACTCCTCTGGTCTTCAAACTTTATCATATCGCTGTAGAATTGCTTCAGATGAACTATTTCAGCCTGCACTCCGAGCTTTTTGAATGCAAGCGCAGTTTCTTCCTCGCAGTTTGTCCCCTCGATTATTACTATGGCGACTCTTATATCCTCAAGATCCATGACGAAAGTAGGTTGAAGGTATTAATTCTTACTCTAAGCACTCTTGCTAAGCCGATTTTTCGTGTTCTCAAAATACCATTTTGCAAGTCTGAAGTGCTGGTTAAAAGTTTTGTTTAAGAATGGATATTCGTTCTCGTTTATGGGATTTTTCGGACAGGTCTTTAGCGATGGTAGCTCAGCAATTTGAAGCGTTGAAAAAACTTATTAATCTTTATAACTAATTTTTTTGCCGATGATGACTGATGGGCGATCTGAGTCGTGATGAAAGGGAGAGTCTGAGGTTTGAAATTTTTCAAAAAATAAAAAAGCCGCTAGATGAGTGGATGAAACTAGTACCCGGGCTTAGATTTTATGCAGAAAGGTGTTTAAGAACTGAAAGGTATGATGGAAATGTTGTTTTGATGGTTGTTGATGCAAGTTTCACTTCTATTGGCCTAAATTATTTTAAAAGTGTTGTTCCGAAAGTTTTAGAGTTTAAAGAGAAGTTTGGAATCAAAAGTTTGTGTGAACTAGCAAAATATGATTTGGGAAAGCTTAAGTCTGTATGGAAAAATGAACGTTCTTGGAGAGTTGCAACCGCAATAGCGAGCTACCTCTCAAACTTCGGAATAGATGATAGGACCGCTTTTAGGCAGTGGGCAAGAAATTCGAAGCTTCTAAGCTGGAAGGAAGATCCTTTGGGTAGGATAAAGGGTGTGGGTCTCGTAACGTATCAGTACCTCAGAATGATGGGCGGAGTGGACACCGTGATGCCTGATAGGATCGTTAAGAGGGTCATCAACGAGTTGTTAAACGAGACGGGCTTTGAAGGGATAACGGACGACATTGAATTCATAAAATTTGTTGAAGAACTCGCAAAATTTTCTGGATACTATGCGACGGAGATTTGCTGGATAACATGGTTTATTCAGTACGAGGAGGATGAAAGAAAAAATTATATTTCGATGTTAAAATATATTTAAAGATTATTTTATTGTAACAGAATACTTTACCCCGTCTATAATGACTTCGTAGTTTCCTGAAACCTTCATTGCAGGAGGGAATGGCTCCTCTTTTGTTTGTTTTAGCAGGAACTGAAGGCCAGTTTGAGGGAAGAGAGCGTAGATTAGGACATTCTCATCGGTTGCCTCTATCCCTTTCTCTTCCAGTTCCTTCTTTCTCTTTTCGAATTCCGGCTCAAGCAGATCTGCAGGCCTGCAATCGATCGGCTTTTCATCTCCCAGTATCTTCTTTCTTATTTCCTCCTTTATTGGTGCAGGCGTTCTTCCATACATGCCCTTTACGAGATCCTTGCTCTCCTTTGTTACAACTTTATACCTCTCACCCATTAGCACATTAAGCACAGCTTGGACACCAACTATTTGGCTCGTCGGTGTGACCAGCGGCGGATGTCCGAAGTCTTCTTTCACTCTCGGAACTTCTTCCAGTACCTCTTTGAGCTTGTCCATTGCATTCTGTTCTTTCAGCTGCACTATCATGTTCGAGAACATGCCGCCCGGAATCTGGTAAATGAGGACGTTTGAATCCGGAATTGTTGAGAGAGGATCTAAATAGCCAGCATATTTTTCTCTTATCTTCAAAAAGTATTCCCTGACCTCGAGTAAAACATCCATTTTTACACCTGTCTTGTAGCCCAACTCCTCCAAAACATAAACCATCGTCTCCGTTGGTGGATGCGATGTTCCGTGGGCCAGAGGGGACATGCAGGTGTCTATCATTTTGGCTCCCGCTTCTACAGCCTTTAAAAGACTCATTGAGGCCATTCCACTTGTATAGTGGGAGTGAACGTTAATTGGGAGGTTTATCTCTTTTTTTAGCGCCTTTACAAGCTCGTAGGCAATCCTTGGGGATAACAAACCGGCCATGTCTTTTATGCATATCGAGTCAACTTCAAGCGATGCCAGCTCTTTTGCCGTTTCAACGTACTTTTCTATTGTATGGACGGGAGAAATCGTGTAGCATATGGCCCCTTGGACATGATGCGCTCCGTATTTTCTAGCAAATTTGATGGAGCTGATTAAATTTCTGACATCGTTTAGGGCGTCAAAGATCCTGAAGAAGTCAAGCCCGCATTCTATTGTTTTCTTGATGAATTTTTCAACTATATCATCCGGATAGTGTCTATAACCAACGAGATTTTGCCCTCTGAGGAGCATTTGCAGCAGAGTATTTTTTACTCTTTTCCTTATTTCTCTTAACCTTTCCCATGGATTCTCGTTTAAAAAGCGGTGGCAAACATCAAAGGTCGCCCCTCCCCATACTTCGAAGGAATAGATTCCTGCCGAGTCGAATGTTTCAAGGATCGGAAGAACATCTCTAGTCCTCATTCTGGTTGCGAGCAGAGACTGATGCCCATCTCTCATTGTTAAGTCTATAATTTTTACTTCCATGGAATACGTATCTCGATCGAAAGTTATAAACATTTTCTCTTTTTTTAAAACAATTAACTAATGTAATTTAATCAAATACAAATCTCAACTAAAGCAAAAGCGGATAAAACTTAAAAATCACAAAAAGGAAACCGAATACGATGGATGAACTCGAGGAAATTAGAAAGAAAAAGCTGAAGGAGTTGATCAAGATGGCGAGTTCTAAAGCTGCGAAACCAGTTATGCTGAACAAGAACAATTTTGAATCCTTTTTAAGTCAAAACGAGAATGTAGTGGTTGACTTCTATGCGGACTGGTGTATGCCTTGCAGATATGTTTCACCAATAATTGAAGAACTTGCAAAAGAGTTATCCGACAGATTGGCATTTGGAAAACTGAATGTTGACGAAAACCAAGAGATAGCTGCTAGGTTTGGCATATCCGCGATACGACACTGATTTTCTTTAAGAAAGGCAGACCCGTTGATCAGATAGTCGGGGCGAGGCCTAAGAGAGACATAAAGGCTTGGATAGAGAGAAACCTTGAGAAAGATTTATAGCTCCATCTTCTGTGTTAAGACATGGAAATAGTCTGCAAGATCTGTAACAAAAAGATATCAGTCGATGCTAGATTTGGAATTCAGGAATGTGGATGTGGAGCTTACTACAGAATGAGCAGGGACTTTAGCAATAGATGGGTGTTTGCCGGATTTGGAAAGGCTACGAAAGAAAAGACTAAGGAGGAAATTGAAACAAAGGAAGAAAAGGAGAAATATCAGGTTCAGAAACTGAGAAAGAAGAAGAGCTGAAGCGATAGGTTAAAATACTCAGACATGCTAATTCGAGTTCCGTAGGAGGCGCCAAAGCCGAATTACTACGGGAGGGAAGATATGATTGCGAAAAAGGAAGACTTCGTTAAAGCCATAAGCGAGGCAATATCAAAAGCTAAGGAAAGAAAATTCATAGAAACGGTTGAAATGGCAGTAAATCTGAAAAACGTTGACATGAGAAGACCGGAAAATAGAATAGATACAATACTGTTTCTCCCGCACGGACTTGGAAAGCCGAGGAAGGTGGGCGTCTTTGCAAGAGGGGAAACGATGATAAAAGCCAGAAATGCAAATGCTGATATCGTTTTATCTCCCGAAGACATAGATCAGCTCTCAAAGGATAAAAGGAAAGCCAGAAAAATAGCAAATGAAATAGACTTCTTCATAGCTGAAGCTCCCTTGATGGCTGAGATAGGTAAGAAGTTGGGCTCAATACTTGGTCCAAGGGGAAAAATACCTCAGCCTATTCCGCCGCTCACCGATCCGAAGCCCCTTATAGAGAGACTCAGAAACTCTGTGAGGATTAGAACAAGGGACAAGATGACTTTCCACGTTCCAATAGGTATGAGAAACATGAGCGTAGATGCAATCGCTGAAAATGCACTCGAAGTGATGAAGGTCGTGGAGAACAAGTATGAGAATCCGCATCCCATACTAAAGTCGGTGTTTGTGAAAACTACGATGGGACCTGCTGTGAGGGTGATATAATGGCCGCTGTCAGAGGTGCTCCACCGAGATGGAAAGTTGAGGAAGTGGAGAAGATAAGAAAGCTCATTTCATCTTACAGAGTTCTGGCGCTGGTAAGTTTTCAGGGCGTTCCAGCGGATTTGATGCAGAAGATGAAGAGGGAACTTAGAGGAAAAGCAGAACTTAGGGTTGTGAAAAACACTCTGCTCAGCCTGGCTTTGGATTCGGTCGGTAAAGGTTATAAAACTCTGAAAAATTACATAAAAGGTCAGATTGCGATAATTGCGACAAACGAGAATCCTTTCAAGCTTTTCAAGATGATAGAGAGCATGAAAATAAGTGCTCCGCTGAAACCGAATCAAATATCGCCCGTGGACGTTGTTTTGAATGAGGGACCAACTCCACTGACTCCTGGACCGGCAGTGGCTGAACTTCAAATGGCAGGAATTCCGGTTGCGGTTGAAAAGGGAAAGGTTGTTATAAAATCAAAGGCAACTGTAGTAAAGGCTGGGCAAGTTGTTAGACCGGAAGTTGCAAAGGCTTTGGAGAAACTTGGAATCAAACCGTTGCGCGTAGGGCTTGAAACGATTGCCGTCTATGACGGGGTTGTACTGACGCCGGATTTGCTGAGAATAGACGAGGAGGCGATAATAAAGGACTTGCAAAACGCTTACAGCATTGCATTGAACTTAGCTTTAAACTGTTGCTATGTAACTAAGGAAACTGCGCAGATACTGTTGTTGAAGGCTTACAACGATGCTAGAAACTTGGCCATCAATGCATGCATAATGGAAAAAGAAGTAATGCCTGATCTAATAGCTAAAGCGCACATGCAAATGCTTTTGCTTGCTTCAGTACTGCCTGAACAGGCGCTAGACGAAGATCTAAAGGCGTTGCTGGCTGGTAGCATCGTTCAGAAAGTTGAGGAGAAACCGGATAAAGTTGAGAAAAAGGAAGAAAAGGAAGAAAAGAAGGAGGAGAAGAAAGAAGAGGAAGCGGTTGAAGGTTTGGCAGCTCTTTTTGGTTGAAGGAGGTGTTGAGAATGGAATATGTATATGCGGCTTTGTTGTTGCACTCTGCTGGTAAACCCATAACTGAAGAAAATGTCAGAGCGGTTTTGGCTGCAGCTGGAATTGCCGTTAACGATGCGAGGGTAAAGGCTCTAGTTTCGGCGTTAGAGGGAATAAACATTAGCGAGGTCTTGCAAAAGAGCGCCGCAATGCCAGTGGTTGCACAACCTGTAGCCGTGGAAACGAAGAAGGAAGAGAAGGTAGAAAAGAAAGAAGAAAAGAAGAAGGAGGAAGAGGAGAAGAAAGAAGAGGAGGCAGTTGAAGGACTTGCAGCACTCTTCGGATAATTAAATTTTTGTAGATTTTTTAGTAATCCCTTCTATTTTAAAATTTGATTTAAGATTTTTGTTTTATATTCAGCATTACAAATTTTTGGTTCATCCCCAGACTTTGATGAAGTTTAGCTTCTTTCCTTCTGATATGGGTCTGAAGTTGAAACATGCTCAAAACTTCGAAATACAATTTCCAGTAGAAGTTCAATCGAAAAGTATA
>JAAOZI010000019.1 GCA_011605865.1 Archaeoglobales archaeon | reverse complement strand
TGCAAAGCTTTTTGCGAGCGAGGTTGCGGTTAGAGTCACATATGAAGCTGTTCAGATCTTTGGTGGCTATGGATACAGCAAGGAATACGATGTTGAAAGATATTACAGGGATGCAAGGGTTGGAACAATTTACGAAGGCACAAGCGAGGCGCAGAGAATTGTTATCTCGAGATTTTTGGCGGGAAAACTGGGATGAGCATTCCATTATAAAAAATTTTTAAGGCTTTGTAACAATTGCAACCGAAGCCACAGAATAGGGGCCGCCAAGGTTATGGGCAAATCCAGCTTCAGCATCTTTAACCTGCAGGCCTTCAGCTTTTCCAAGCACCTGTTTTGCAAGTTCTGCAATCATTCTCACACCGCTCGCCGCAATCGGATGTCCGAATGACTTCAGCCCACCGTCCGGATTTATCGGAAAATCTCCGTCTATTGCGGTAACGCCTTCCCTTATCAGCTTAGCTCCCTCCCCCATCTTGCAGAGCTGCATGTCTTGGTAGTTTATGAGCTCCGTGATCGTAAAGCAGTCGTGGACTATGCCGAAGTCTAGCTGCTTTCTCGGATCTTCAATTTCTGCCATTTTGTATGCCATTTTTGCGGCTTTTACTGTTGCCGGAAAGCTTAAAAAGCTCTCAGAGGGTCGATGCCATGGATGCATGGTTTCTACAGCCATCCCAATAGCCTTTATCACTGCATACTCGCATCCCAGTTTTTTGGCTATCTCGGGGCGCGTGAGCACAACAGCTGCAGCTCCATCGCTAACCGCGCTGCAATCGTAAACACCGAGCGGATAGGCGACAATTGGTGCCTTCAGGACTTCCTCTACTGTCACCTCTCTTCTGAAATGAGCTTTGGGATGTCTTGCTCCATTGTAGTGGTTTTTCACGGCAACTAGGGCGAGATCCTCTCTCTTCCATCCCCATTCTTTAAAAGCCCTGTTTGCGGCCATTGCAAACATTCCTGGAGCGCTAACGACCGGCATTCCGATGCTGAAAATACCCTCAATCGGAGGTATACCCCTGCTGCCCGCATCCATTAACTTTTCGACGCCCGCTGCCATAACTATATCGTAAGCACCGCTTGCAACCGCGAAGCAGGCATTGCGGACGTTATCCATCCCCGTTGCGCAGTAATTTTCCACTCTGCTTATCGGCTTTCCAAAGAATTTCAGCGAATCGCTGAAAACGTTTCCGCTTATTCCCGTAAAGGGATAGAATGTTCCGCACCACACCGCTTCGATGTCCTTCAGTTCTAGGTTCGCATCGTTTAAAGCCTCATAAACAGCCTCAACCAGAAGATCGTCGTGGTCTTTGTCCCAGTGATGTCCAAACTTCGTTACCCCGCAACCTATGATTGCAACTTCCATAAGATCACCTCAAAAGCCTGACCTTCCAACCATAATACCTGAAATTATTCTTTTCGAATAGAAGCCTGAAAGTCCTCTCAACCTCTGCATCGCATTCTATACCCTTAAAATCCGTTAATGTATCGGTTACCTCGAACAGCACTCTACCCCCGCCATCCAAATCCACTACAGCTACGCAGTGCGGATGTGCACCGTCGCCGATGTAATTCCCCGGGGAGACGAGGTAGTCGATTGTGAAAGTGTAAATCTTTCCCCTGTATCCGAGCTTTACCTCCTCGAAGTAATCCTTTGCTCCACATTCAACGCAGCATCTGCTTATCGGGTAACTGATCGTCCCGCACTTTCTGCACTTCATGCCATAGAATCTTATGACGGATTTCTCCTCTCTCCAGAGTTTCGCTATTGAAGGCCTGTCAGGAGCGTCACGGTTTGCCGTAAGTCCTTTGTTGTACAGATATTCCCCATAGCTAATTTCCTTTCTGCTTTCTAGCATCCTGCCGAGATTTGTTTGGACGGGTTCATTTATCTCTATCGCAATCACGTCTGCCCCTTCTCCATAGCTTCCAAGCAAAATTCTTCCAGTTCTGTCAAGCTGTGATGCAAGCAGAAGCATCGGATGCGCGGTTCCAAGAATTCCCACATTTTTGAAGAAAAATTCCTGCGGTTTTGCTCCAACAGCTTTCAGCAAGCCCTCGTAGCTCTTCGGATCTGGAGCGGAGGCTACAATGCGATCGAAATCCATTGGACTCATCCCCAGCTTTCCGAGCAGCGACATTGCGGAGCGCTGGATACTTGAGGCGTATCCAAAAATAGCGTCAAGACGGGCATCGAAGCTTATGAGCTCATCCTTGAGCATCCAGGCCCCTGGCAAAGGCTGGTATGAGGAATTGTATCCAATTATCTTTGCTGCCCCCTCCTTTTCAACGGCAATCGCAACAGCACCGTCACCGTATATCTGTTCGTACAGGCTTCCGGGTTTTATCGGAATACAGTCCGCTGCAACCACTAGCACCCTTTTAAATTTTCCAGAATCAACCAGTTCATTTGCCGTAATCAGCGCATTTGTTGAAGCCCTGAAACTGTTTGAGAAATCCATTGTAAACGCGTTGTCCAAATCTAGGGCCGATGCTATAAAGCTTGCGGACTGCTTGATTTTGAAAGGTGATGATGTGGAAGCAAAGAAAACAGCTTCAAACTTTCCTTTGAGCATTCTCGCAGCCTCAACGGCCATCGTTATGCTGTCTTCATCCCAATGTGCAACGGATTTTTCTCCGCCCATCGAGGGAAGCCCAGTAGCTTTTGCGATTTCTTCTCTTTTTAACTTCCAAACTGGCAAATAAACGCTGCAGTCGCTTATCGATGCCATGAGCGCATTTTACTCCAAAATATTTAAAATTTTTGATTAATTTTTTTTGCCGCACAAAAAATTTTTAAATGTCCTCTCTAAAAATAAATTATGGGTATCCCTGAGCAGTTAAAAAAGGCGAAGTTCATCTGCATTGAAACTTATAAAAAAAATGGGGAGGCTGTTAGAACTCCGGTATGGTTTGCGATAGAGGGAGATTTAATCTATTTCCATACTCCCAAGAACTCCGGGAAGGTGAAGAGATTGAGGAGAAATCCAAGGGTTCGTGTAGCACCATGTTCAAGGTTTGGGAAAATAGAGGGGGACTGGTTTGAGGGCGTCGCTACCGAGCTCGCCGAGGGGGATGTGAAGAGGGTAATAAAATTAGTGAATTCAAGACTGGGATTCTTGGACAGGATTATCAGCCTTTTCCACAGAAAGAACAGGTTGGCCTTCTCTATTAAGCTCTTGAAATGAATATCGGCGCTCCGATCTGGTACGGGCACAGACTGCATTTTTCTCCGCTTCAGGAAATATGCGGTCCTTATTTCCTCTTTGGTTATCTCATCCAGAATTTCCCCTGCATGAGAAATCTCAACTTTTTAAATTCAGCTCTATCCAGATAGATTAGGACTTTTGATATCGAAAGATAGATATATATTTTGAAAAAATGATTAATTGCATGAGGATCAAGACTGGAATTCCTGGTATGGATGAAATACTCAACGGTGGAATTCCGGAAAGGAATGTTGTTCTGCTCAGCGGTGGACCGGGAACTGGAAAGACGATTTTCGGACAGCAGTTTCTTTGGTATGGACTGCAGAACGGTGAACCTGGAATATATGTGGCCCTAGAGGAGCATCCAGTTCAGATCAGACAGAACATGGCAACATTCGGATGGAATGTTAAGAGCTTTGAGGAAGAAGGAAAATTCGCCTTGGTGGATGCTTTCACCGCAGGGATTGGAAAATCCAAGGAATACGAAAAATACATCGTTCAGGATCTCACCGACGTAAGGGAACTGATGGACGTTCTGAGGATTGCAATAAAGGATCTAAACGCAAAAAGGGTGGTTGTGGACTCCGTTACAACGCTTTACATCAACAAGCCAGCAGTTGCGAGGAGTATAATTTTGCAGCTTAAGAGGTTCTTGGCCGGAATGGGCTGTACGGCAATATTTGTTAGTCAGATAAGTGTGGGAGAAAGGGGATTCGGCGGTCCCGGTGTTGAACATGGAGTGGATGGAATAATAAGGCTTGACTTAGACGAAATAGATGGAGAACTGAAGAGATCGATAGTAGTGTGGAAGATGAGGGGAACAAGTCATTCGATGAAGCGGCACCTTTTTGAGATAACATCGAGAGGGATAGTTGTCTATCCGGATAAAATTGTTAAGCTGAGGTGAGAAAATGGAGGTCCCTCTTAATCCGATTAGCAAGGAAGAAATTCACAAGCTTGAAAGCATATTGCTCTTTGCAACGCTTTTCAGACCAGAGGTTATTGAAATAATAAAGGATCCGGTTGAGCGCCTAACTTGGGTTGATAGTTTGGCTGTTGCGGCTGGAGCGATTGCTAGGGAGAAAGCGAGGATGAATGTTTCGGATATTGCAAGGGAGCTCGGAAGAACGGAGCAGACAATCAGAAAACATTTGAAAGGAGAGACAAAGGCAGGAGAAATTGTCAGGGAGACTTATGAGCTCATAAAAATGGGAAAACTCAACGAATTGCTAACCTTTGCCAGCGTTGAGGATATAAAGAAGCTGAAAACGGAAAATGAAGAACTAAAGAAGAGGATAGAAGAGCTGAAAAAGTTGAAGCAGGAATTGGATGAACTCAAAAACAAAATAGAGGCTGTAAGGGAGGCTGTGGAAAAAGCCCTTTTGTGAGAAAAGCTTAAATTCAGGACATAAAACTTTTAAATGCTCTCGCCGCCTAAAGCTTTGAAGCATTGCGAGCGATGAAAGGCGGCTCCCCTTTTTCCAAAAATTCATATACTAGGAATCAACTTAGCCCATGGAGTTTGGCACAGTTGCACCAACTTTTCCCCCAATCAGCGAGGCTAGGAAAACTGCAAAAAGGCTTGAAGAGAAGGGCTATGATGCGCTTTGGTTTGCAGACCATTTGATGGGCTGGTATCCGCATGATATATGGAAAGAAACTGTTTTCTCTCTCCGCTATCCCTCTTGCCATATGTTCTACGATGCATTTTGCGAGATATGCTATTCAGCTCCGGAAACGAGTAGAATAAAGTTTGGGGTTTCAGTAACAGAAATTATAAGAAGACATCCGGTTGTAATGCTCCAGCAGGCTGTAACAGCGAATCATGCAACCGAGGGCAGATTCATTCTCGGTATAGGGGCTGGAGAAGCTGAAAATATTGTTCCCTATGGTTTTAACTTTGAGAAACCTGTTGCAAAACTTGAGGAAGCACTTCAGCTAATAAGAATTCTCCTAAATTCGGATGTTGGGGAGAAGATAAACTTTGAGGGAAAATTCTTTAGGCTAAAAGATGCTGTTTTCGATTTAAAGCCCGTTGGGGAAATGCCAATTTGGATTGGAGCTCATGGAGACAAGATGCTCAGATTGACTGCGAAATACGCAGATGGCTGGCTTCCAACAACGCTTCCTCCAGAAATTTATGCCGAAAAGGCCCAAAAGTTGGAAAAATTTGCTAGAGAGGAGGGGAGAAATCCTGAAGAAATAAAGAAGGCCATTTTCGTAAGCGTAGTTGTTGACGAGGATAGGAAAGAAGTGGAAAGGCTTCTTGGAACTACAATTCTGAAGATACATGCTCTTCTTCTTCCATCTGAATACTATGAAATGCTTGGATATAAACATCCCTTTGGAAGATTTTATGGTCTGCTTGATTACATACCGACGAAGCATTCTAGGGAGGATATAATTAGGGCTGTTAATGAAATTCCGGATAAAATTTCTAAAATAGCTTTCTTGGCTGGTACGAGGGACGAAGTAGTTGAAGAGCTTGAGAAATATGAGAAGATGGGGGTAGAGCATGTAGTTATATGGAATCTGACGTATTTCGGCGATGTTGCCAAGATAAAGTCTTCATATGCTTTGATAGATGAAATAATAAAAATGTTTAGATAATCATTTTACAACTGAAAAACTCGTTTTTTTGGGCGAAGTTAGAAAAAGGAATGCTAGGGCCTGTAGAAAAATCGCTAGAAAAAGTATCAGGAATCCTATGATAGTTGGCAATAGGATTGCAGAAAGTAGATATGTGTTTGCGGAAATCTTGAAAAGTGGAACATTGGTGGTTTCTGCAATCAATTTTAAGCTTTTTCTCAAGAAAAAAGAAGCTAGGATTAGAAGGATCCAGAGAGCTAAAATATCGTGCACCAATATCGAGAAAAGCTGCGAAACTAACTCGACGTTTTCGCGCAGAACGGCAATGAAGGCGGATGAAAGTATTAGGAAGGGAAAGAGAAATATTGAAGCTATCAGAAAGTCTCTGAAAATCTGATTTTTGCCCATTGTTTCCGATATTTTTTTTAGCAGCGATGAGCACAAAAATGAGTCCTGAAATTGCCAAAGCCCCACCAAATATCGGATAAATTAGCCAAGAAAGCATGAAAGCGCTGCCTATAAATCCAATAAATCTGGCTATTCCAAGAGCCATAAGAATTTTAGCGCTGGGAATTTAAAATTTCTGAGGATTCGTTAGCTCACTTCATCTCGTAGCTTTAAAAAGAGACTTTCAGCTTTAAAATTAAGTTGCTTTGGGGATAAAGAAACTCGGGAAAATTTAAAATACAACGACTCTTCAGTATCAGAGGGGTTTAAATGAGCTGGAAGTCTCATGGTTTTAGGTTCAAATCTGGGAGAAAACTGAAGAAGAAAGTTAGGGAGAAAGGATTGAGGATTAGAAAGTTCCTTCAGGAATTCGAGATAGGACAGAGAGTTTTGATACACATTGAGCCGTCATCGCAGAAGGGAATGCCCCATCCGAGATACCAGGGGAGAAGCGGTATAGTAATTGGCAAAAGAGGAAGAGCTTATCTTGTTCAGATAAAAGACGGTAGCATAGTTAAAACTTTGATTTCCAGACCCGAGCATCTCAGAGCCTTTTAAAGGGATTTGAATGTTTAAGGAAGTCAAGAAGTTTGAATATATCACCATTGCAGAGGCAAGGGAAATAATGGAGAGAATAGCGAAAGAAAGGCAGGAAAAGGCTGAACTTCTTTTTGAAACTAGAAGAGCTTTGAGGCATTTAAGAAATTTCTCAAAGATGAGTGCAGAAAAAGCCAAGAAGCTCGTCGAGGAGCTAAAAAAACTTCCGCAAGTTGATAGAGATGATCTTGCTGTTAAGATAGCTGATTTAATGCCCAGAGTGGCGGATGAAGTTAGAATAATCTATTCAAAGGAGAGGAATCTGACAAACGAGGAAATTGAGCAAATTCTTGAAGTAGTGAATAAATACAGGGAGTAGAAAGCTATTAATATAGAGAATATATTTTTTATTGGAGGGAAATATGGAGGCAG
Organism: Archaeoglobales archaeon; assembly: GCA_011605865.1. Classification (GTDB taxonomy): domain Archaea; phylum Halobacteriota; class Archaeoglobi; order Archaeoglobales; family Archaeoglobaceae; genus WYZ-LMO2. Next base: position 20,069 of record JAAOZI010000019.1, on the reverse strand, counting down.
AGGAAACAGGCAAAGCCAGCAAAATTGAAAAGTATGAAGATTATGCTTACATCCTTGACTTTCTACCTTATGGCCATGTAGACGATAAAAGACCTCTGCACAAGAGAGAACCCCTTGCCCAAGTAATAGGAGAGAGGTACTTCACACTTCTCGAGCTTAGCATAAAGAAAGACAAGAACCCGCTTGTTATGGACAGAGTTTACATAGGCAAGGGTGAGAGGGATGTTGTCAACAGAATAAAGAGGAAGCTGAGGTATGAAGATTTGACACCTTCAGCAAAAAAGGAACTACCTTTTGTTGTTGAGAAGATTGTAAGACTTAGGGAGCAGGAATTTGTCGAATTCTTTAACAAAGCTGGCCCCATAACAACTAAAATGCACCAGCTTGAACTTTTGCCCGGCGTTGGCAAGAAAACTATGTGGGCAATAATTGAGGAAAGAAAGAGGGGCCCGTTCAAGAGCTTTGAAGATCTTTCGAGCAGGGTTAAGGGGGTTCAGCCGGTTAAGCTGATAGTCGGTAGAATCCTGCATGAAATTCAGAATCCTAATACCAAATATAGGATTTTTGTCGAAGCTTAGTTGTCTTCTCAGCTTTAAGACTGACCTTCTCCCCGCCCTAAAGCGGAAAGCTTTTGGGGAAAATAATAGAGAATTTTTCCAACAAAAAGCATTCGGATTTCTTGGAAGATTTTCGGAATCGGAAAATTTATAAATGATGATGATTAGATCGCTTATGGAATGGAAGGAAAAGGGAAAGAGGCTTGTAGAAATTCTAAAGCTAAAAACTCCGCCAGTGGGTATTAAGTTCTTCGAAAAGGAAGTCGAAATTGAGGCTTTCAGACCCTCTAAGCACGGATTGAAGATGGCAGTGTGTCAGGCAATGTCTTTTGCCAGGTTTAGTGGAAGAAGCGTTCTCCTTAAGTCCGAAGATTTTGCATGCCCGCCGGCGATGCTGATATATGGTGTTGCCGTTTACGATAGCATTAAGGAAATCCTCGTTTCCGCAAAATGGTTGAAAGACTTTGAATGCGAATACGAAGAAAAAAAGCTGCCTGCGGGAAAGTATAAAGCGTTTTTATTTGGTGATCTAACAAAAATGGATGAAAAACCGGACGTTGTACAGGTTTTCGGGAACCCTGAACAAGTTGGAAGACTAATACAAGCCAGGACTTATTTTGGAGGTTATGTAAAAGCTTTTCTGACTGCAAAAACAGCGAGCTGCGCGGAGGCAATTTTGCCAGCACTTTCCGGGGAGGTTGCAGTTGCAATTCCTGGAGCTGGTGATAGGGTTTTTGCAGCTCTTGATGAGAACGAAATTGTTTTTGCCATGCCCTATAACTGGCTGGACAAAATAATTGAAGGCTTGGAAAACGCTGGAAAGGGGGCAAATGTTAGCTATCCGGTGCAAAAGTTCCTTCTGTTCACGCCGAGATATCCAAGGAATTATAGAGAAATTGCGGAAAAATTCAGGATTGTTTAAGCATTTTTATTTTTTCAACAAATCTGTTTAGGTCCTCCGCCATTGCCTGCGCCTCGCCTGATGAATGCCAGAAGTATTCTACTCTTTCCGTATCCACACCAAAAGCTTTTAGGGCGATTTTGAGCATATCAATGCGATCCTTTGCCTTGAAGTTGCCGTATCTGAAATGGCACTCGCCAAGCCTGCAGCCTGCAATTGCAATGCCATCTACCCCTTTTTCTAGGGCTCTGAGAATCCATGCTGGATCGACGCGCCCGCTGCAGAGCACTCTTATAACCCTTATATTTGGCTCGTACTGAACCTTCAGAGTTCCAGCCAGGTCTAGGGCTCCGTAAGCGCAGTACCAGCATGCAAAGACCAATACGAGCGGATCCGCGTTTTTTTCTTCGGTTAGAGCATCGATCATGGCTTCAATCCCATCATTGCTGAAGAAGCCCATATCTATTGCATCAGCCGGACAGGCGGCAACGCATATTCCGCACATTACGCAGGCCTTGGGATTTATCTCGGCCTTCTTGTCTACGCTCACAGCTTTGAACATGCAGACACTCTCGCAGATTCTGCATGCTATGCATTTTTCCTTGTCAACGAAGGCATAAAACGGTTCAACTTCTGCAATTCCGCCAAGTATAAACTTTCCAGCTTTTGCAGCGGCTAAACCCGCTGTTGCAATGCTGTCTTGGATATCCTTTGGCCCGCTTGCGCATCCGGCAACATATATTCCGCAAACATTTGTCTCAACGGGTCTTAATTTTGGATGTGCAACCTCAATAAATCCATCCTCTCCGGTACCTATTCCAAGCCTTTTGCATATTTCTGCATTACCTTCAATCCCGACGGCAAGCACAACCAGATCGAAATCCTCGGAAATTATTTCTCCTGTGAGCGTGTTTTCGTAACTTAGAGTCAGACTACCGTCCTCTTTTTCCATCACTTCTCCAACCTTTCCGCGTATGAATCTGACTCCTAAAGACTGCACTTTTTTGTAAAATTCTTCATACATTCTTCCAAAGGCTCTTATATCGATGTAGAAAATTGTAACATCTATTTCAGGATATCTTTCCTTTATGGCATATGCATTCTTCATGCTCGCCATACAGCAAACCCTGCTGCAGTACTTGTTCGTTCTCTCATCTCTGCTTCCAACGCAGAGTATGAAGGCCACCTTCTTTGGTACAGAAGAGTCCGAGGGCCGAAGGAGTTTTCCTCTTGTTGGACCGCTTGCCGAAAGCAACCTTTCCAGCTCCATCGTGGTGATAACATTCCTGAATCTCCCATATCCATATTCGGGCCTTCTTCTGGGATCGAAAAGCTTGTATCCGGTTGATATTATTATCGCCCCAACTTCTATTTCGATCTTTTCCGCGTGTTGTTCGAAATTTAACGCCTTTGGTTTGCAGGCTTTTTCGCAAAGCCTGCAACCTATACAGTGTTGCCAGTCAACTGCAGCGTAGAGAGGGGTGGACTGTGGAAAGGGGATGTAAATGGCCTTTCTTACGCCGACTCCGAAATCGAATTCGCTCGGTACTTCTACGGGACAGACGCTGCTGCAGTCGTCGATGCAGCCCTTGCACTTTGAAACATCTACAAATCTAGGATGCTTTATAATCTTCAGTTTAAAGTTTCCCGCACTCCCTTCAACTTCTTCAACCTCTGCATTGGTTATAACCTCTACATTTTCATGGCTCCAAACCTCGCTCATTTTTGGGGCTAGAATGCAAACCGAACAGTCGTTTGTAGGAAAAACCTCGTTCAGAAGAGCCATATGTCCTCCGATGCTGGGATTTCTTTCTATAAGGTAGACTTTTATTCCCATGTCGGCAAGGTTCAATGCAGCTTCTATCCCAGCTATGCCGCCGCCGATTACTGCCACGCTCTTTTTTACATCTATCTTTATTTTTTCTAGCGGTCTCGCCTTTCTAAGCTTTGCGACGTGCATTCTTATCAGATCTCTTGCCTTCAAACTGGCAGACTTTGGTTTCGTCTGGTGAACCCATGAGCATTGTTCGCGAATATTGGCAATTTCAACGAGATAGGGATTCAGCCCCGCTCTCTGTGCAACCCTACGAAATGTTACCTCATGAAGCTTCGGAGTGCATGCTGCAACGACAATCGCTTCGAGATTTTGCTCTTTTATGGCGTTTGCAATTCTCTCCTGACAAAAATCGGAACATGCATAATCCAGATCTTCCGCATGAACAACATCGGGAAGTTTTTTTGCGTAAGAGACGAGATCTTTAACATCAACGATTCTGGCAATGTTGAATCCACAGTGGCAAATGAACACGCCTATCCTCATCGATCAACCTTGGGGATTTTCGTTATAAACTTTTTCTAAAAAAGAATTTAAAAGAATAAAGAAATCCGAGAGTTCGGTTCCAGGAATGTGGAAAGGCAAAGACTAAAGGTTCTGGATTTAGCTTTGGAGAGTTCATATCTTTAAAGCCAGATCAAAAGCCTCAGCCGTTGCATCTAGGGCTTTTCTCGGTCTGACGCAATCCCCTATTTTGTATATTTCCTTAACTTTATCCCTTAGCTGTTCATAAAGACTGTCATTCGGTTTAGTTCCAACCGCGATCACGGCTGTATCGCATTCGAGCTCTTTGATGCCTTTTGGAGTTTCCACAACTACGCAATTCTTTCTGATCTCTATCGCCTTTGTTTCCGTTAACATTTGTACTCCCTTCTCTTTTAGATACATCAGAATGGTCCATCGCGTGCTAATTCCTATATCCGCTCCTATCTTTGGTAGCATATCGATCAGCGTTACGTTGCATTTATCCGCCAGCATGGCTGCAACGTCGCAACCAACTCCCCCGCCACCGATCACAACAACCTTCTTTCCAACCTTCGCTTTTCCAGTGAGAACGTCGAAAGCCGTAACGGCATTCTCAACACCGGGGATGTTTGGAATGATTGGACTGGCCCCAACAGCTATTATAACAGCATCCGGTTCTTCGGCCAGAACTCTCTCAGCTGTTGCAGCGGTGTTGTAGTATATTTTAACTCCCAGTTTCGGGAGAATGTTCATGAAGTATTTTCCGACCTCTGCAAACTCATATGCGACTGGCGAAGCTGAAGCGATGTTTAGCTGTCCGCCGAGTTTGTTGCTTTTTTCGAACAGAACAACTTCATGCCCTTTCTTGGCTAAAAATTCGGCTGCAGTGCATCCGGCAGGACCACCGCCAACTATTACAACTTTCTTTTTTCTTTCAGCTCTTAGATTTCTGATCTCGGCTTCCCTCCCAAGTGCAGGGTTTACGAGACATGTTATCGGCATTCCCTGCATTACATAATCCATGCAGCCCTGATTGCATGCAACGCAAATCTTTATTTCATCAAATCTTCCTTCCATAGCCTTTTTTGGCAGTTCAGGATCTGCAAGTAAAGCTCTGAACATTGCGACCATATCGGCTTTTCCTTCCTGCAGTATCCTTTCAGCAATTATTGGGTCGTTTATTCTGTGGGAAGCAATAACGGGTACTCCGACGCTCTTTTTAATCTCTTCAGCAAGGTAAGCAAAACCACCTCTTGGCACAAGCATTGTTGTTAATGGCTTTCTTGATTCGTGCCATCCTGCCATTACATTGATTGCGCAAACACCGGCATCTTCAAGGATCTTTGCAATTCTCTTCATTTCTCTTACCGTGTTGCCTCCCTCTATGAACTCGTCTCCCGCTATCCTTATGAGTACTGGAAATCTTCCACACTTTTCCTTTATTCTCTGGATTATCTCCACTGCAAATCTTGTTCTGTTCTCAATGCTCCCTCCATACTCGTCTTTTCGCTTGTTTGTAGCAGGACTTAAGAACTGTGAAATCAAATATCCTGCGGATCCGATTAGCTCAACCGCATCAAATCCGGCCTTTTTTGCCCTAAAAGCGGCCTCTGCAAATTCCTCTTCTATTTTAAGAATTTCCTCTTTTGTCAGCTCTCTTGGTGTTTTCCTAGTGAAAATCGGTGGGGGAATTGGTGAAGGGGCGACTGGTACCCTGTCAGGATCTAGTGAGATCTCGTATCTTCCGGGATGCCATAGCTGAACCGCACATTTTACATCGTAGGAATGAAAGACTTCGGCAATTTTTGCAAGCTCGGGTATGAATTTATCATCGTATATCGATATTCCGCCGAAGAAATGCGGTTCTATTTTTGCAATTCCTACTACTGCAAAGCCTATTCCCCCCTTTGCCCTTTCCCTGTAAAACTCTAGAAGTCTCTCGGTCACTCCGCCTTCTGGAGAATGGTAATTAGTCTCTCCCGCGGGCATGACGATTCGATTCTTTATTTTCATTCCCTCTATCTCAATAGGCTCAAAAAGTTTCATAAACACCGTTTTTAGAACTGCTAAAATAGCTTTGGTTATTTTTGCAAAAATTTTAAAAATAATTTCGAGTTTTTAGTATGGTACGAGTGGATTTCATGAAGACTTTCAGAGAAGTTGCGAAAGAAAGGAGTCTGAATAAAGCCGCCAAAAACCTTGGATTGTCTGTTAGCACAGTCAGTTTTCAGATAAGTTCACTTGAAGATTTTTATGGAGCAAAGTTAATCAGGAGAGGTGCAAGCGGTGTGGAAATTACCGAGGAAGGTAAAATAGTTCTGAAGAGTATAGAAACTGTTTTGAGTGCAATTGAAGAAGCTAAGAGACTTATATCAAACGTGAAAGGAGAGAAAGTGGTTATAGCGTCCGGTGTTGTTGGATTAAATGTCGTTCATGTAATTCAAACTTTTTTAAAGTCAAAGTATCCGAACCTTGAAGTAAGGCTTGAGTTAAGAGGTGCTCATGATTGTGTTGAAGGTATTCTTGATGGCAAATACGATTTTGCAATAGCGGGAGATATCAAAGAAGAATATAGGACTGATCAGAGGTTGTTTATTCAGGAAATAGGGAAGGATCAGCTGGTACTCATTGTTTCTCCAGAGCATCCGTTAGCTAAGAAAAGGGTTGCAAAGTTGGAGGATTTGAAAAAAGAGCCTTTGATAATGCTGGGTGAAGAATACGGAATAACTACCAGCACAAAAAAGGCTTTGGAGGCCAGCGGTATTAGTTTTAGCGAACTAAACGTAGTCCATGTTGAGGATTATTATTCAAAGTTGCATGCAGTCAGTAATGGGCTGGGGGTTGCAATAACGTCACATCTTGCCGTTTGTAGAGTATGCGGGCTTGGGCTGGTCAAAGTTGTGCCTGTAGTGGACTTGAAGAGTGAGAGGAAAATTTACTTTGTTTCATCAAAAATTGCAATGGAGAAGGAGAAAATTAGAGAATACGCTCAGTTGATATCGCTGAAGAGCAGACAAATATTTGAAGAGTTAACCGCAACCTGTAAGTGTTTTGGAAGCATCTAAAAGAAATCATTCGGAAACTCCAGCTTTGGTGGAACTGCTAGAAGTTTGCAATCATTTTAATATGTTTGAAATGCAAATTATGTGCGAATCTCATATTGGACAAAAGTTTAAATACAAATAACAATTTTGGACATGGGAACAGTTAAACCCTCATATATTAAAGTGATAGCGACAGAATTGATGAAGAGGTATCCAGAAGTCTTTACATCGAATTTCGATGAAAATAAAAAGCTGGTTTCTCAGCTGACGAATATAAGGAGCAAGACTATACGAAACAGGGTTGCCGGATACATAACGAGGAAGGTGAACAGGAGTCTAAAGGCTTCGAAGGGATAGAAATGTTTAGAGGGGTAATTCCTGCTTTGGTAACCCCCTTCAAGGAAGACTTCAGTGTGGACTATGAGGGAATGGCAAGAAATCTGGACTACATGGAAAAGTACGTTGATGCATTTGTTCCATGCGGTACGACAGGGGAGGCCTCAACCCTTGGTTATGAGGAACACGTGGACGTTGTAAGATTTGTTGCTGAAACCTCGAAGCTTCCTGTAATTGCTGGATCCGGCTCAAATTCGACCAGGGAAGCTATATGGCTCACAAAAGAAGTTGAAAAGGCTGGAGCTGAAGCAGCAATGCTTGTAACGCCTTATTATAACAAGCCGAACAATCTGGGACTTTATGAGCATTACAAAGCTGTTGCAAAAGAGGTTTCAATTCCTATTATAATATACAACATTCCGAGCAGAACTGGGATAAATGTCTCCCCCCAGCTGATGCTGAAGCTCTCTGAAATAGAAAACATCGTTGGAGTAAAAGAAGCAAGCGGCAACCTGAAGCAAGTCTCGGATATAATAAGGCTAGTAAAGAAGAAGGATTTCACGGTACTTTCCGGTGACGATTTCTTGACACTTCCGATTCTCGCCTTGGGCGGGAAGGGGGTGATAAGCGTTGCAGCAAATGTGGCACCAAATCTCATGAAGGAGCTGTACAACGCATTTGTAAGCGGAAATATTGCAAAAGCGATGGAAATTCATCACAAGCTCTCTCCCCTTTTCGATGCTCTGTTCATAGATACAAATCCTATCCCTGTTAAGAAGGCAATGGAACTCATCGGACTCTCAGCCGGAAAGCCGAGACTGCCTTTAGTTGAGCTTAGTGAGGAGAAGACGGAGAAGCTGAAAAAAGTTTTAAAGGAATTGGGCCTCCTCTAGATTTCGAATTCGCTTCCCACACCTACTGTTTTATATTTATTTCCCATCACCTTTGCCATTATCATCTCGGCTTTCATTCCCGTGCAGTGAGTCGGGGCAATGAAGTCGACTTTCAGAGTTTTCAGAACTTCGATAATTTTCTCCTCATCGTAGGCTATGAGATGTGTTCCACCTATAATAGCTCTAACCTCATCTCCGGCGACTTCTTCGGCCCATCTCACTGTATTTCTGAGTCCCGAGTGGCAACAGCCTAGGATAAGGGTTACACCATTTTCGCTCTTTATAGCCAAAGCTTGGTCATCCTTTATCTCATCCGATTCTTTTTTTCCATCTCGGACAAGGTAGGAGTCTTTTAATAGCGCAGTTTCATAAATTCTGGGGATCTCTCCAAGTGCCCAGATGTTCTTCTCGATCTCAACAGGCTCCCTGTGCTCAATTACTTGGAAAGAAGAAACTACAAGCTCTTTTATGTGTGGGATTCCAACATACCTACCCTCGAAATATCTTGGAAGGAAAGCATCGGGATGCGCATAGACTCTCACTTTCGGATTCAGGAACGGTCTAAGTCCGCCCGTGTGATCGTAGTGTCCGTGGCTTAGAACGATGATTGAAGGCATAGGCTTCTGCATTGCAATCAAATTTTCAAATGCCACTCCACTCCCACCTGTGTCGAGCAGGATTGCCTCCTTTCCTTCTATAAGAACTGAGAAACCCCATTCGGCTTTGTACCCTCTTGGTACAAACACTTTGTTATCCGAAATAATTGATATTTTCATAAACAATTGAACGACTTTTTGAGATTTAAATTTTTGCAATTGAAACGCCCTTTAAGGCGGGGAGGAGCTCAGGGAATGAATAGCCAGAAGGTATCTTCTGAAAAAGAAATGTCCTTTAACTGATGTTTCTGGAGTGAGCTACTCCACGGCTAAAGTTTCAGCGACAACGTTCTCTTTTCAGGGGTTTGGTATGCAAATGACTTTTAAACCGTTGCAGAATTGTGTTTATGAACTCAAAGGAAATTGATCTGCTGTTTAGAAGAGTCTCGATAAGAAAATTCCAATCGAGGGAAGTTGATGATAAAACTGTCAGGCTCATACTTGAAGCAGGAAATGCAGCCCCTTCGGCTGGGAATTTGCAGGCGAGAGATTTTGTGGTTGTTAGAGATCAAAAAACAAAGATCGAATTGGCAAAGGCTGCGTTAAAACAGATGTTTATAGCACAGGCCCCAGTTGTAGTTGTTGTTTGCGCTAATTACCCTAGAAGCATGAGAGTTTATGGGGAAAGGGGAAGACTTTATGCGGAACAAGATGCTACGGCAGCTATAGAAAACATATTGCTGGCCGTAACGGCATTAAATCTAGGTGCCTGCTGGGTTGGAGCTTTTGATGAAGGTAAAGTCTCGGAAATTTTGGGCCTTCCCGAATACGTAAGGCCAATGGCGATAATTCCAATTGGATATCCGGCTGAACAGCCAGCAAGAAGGAGCAGGTATCCTATAGAGGAGCTTACACATTACGAGAGATGGTGATGCTCTCCGCCGACGTATACACTTTTCAAATTCTTATTACACTTATCAGCGCTCTAGGAGTATCTTTCGTTTTAAAGGATTACATAGCCAGCATAATAGCTGGTGTGATCTTTAGGAGAGTAAAGCATATAAAGCCGAATACTAGGATAAAGGTTCTAACGAATCCAATAATAAAGGGAGATGTCATAAACATAGGGTTGTTGAGAACCACGTTGAAGGAAGTGGGAGATGGAGAAAGATTGCCGAGCGTTCATACAGGGAGAATTCTAAAAATTCCCAACTTCTTTCTTTTCAGCAACCCAGTAGTTATATACGGGGACACTATAACGGATGAAGTAGTTGCATACATTGAATCAAAGGACTTCAAGCTTGAATTCGTGGAAATGATGAGGAGAGCAATTGAAGAAGAAGGACATAGAGTTGTAGAGGTTGGTGTTTTTCAGAAGGAGAAGTTTTTCATAGTTCACGGAATATTCGAAAGCAGCATCTGCGAGATGGCAGATGTGAGGAGCAAAATACTACTAAGATTTTTTGAAAAATTAAAAAACTATGGATCTTAGTTCCTAAAGGCGAAAAGTCTTAATTTTGCAACTTTTTTATAATTTGCTTTAAGAAAATTCTTCGACCATAAACGCCTTCTGGCATTAAAATCGCAATCGCAATCAATATTGCATAGAGGATTACCTCCTCGTTTAGAATTCCAAATTTAAGGAAGGTTAGCCACCAGTTTTTCGCTAGATATATTACAAGGCCCATCAGGAGTGGACCAATCAGCGAGCCGAGCCCACCTATGACTGCAGATAGAATTATAAGCAACATGAGCGGTACATCGTATAAGTCAGGCGCGACAGTGTGTCTGTAATTGACAAAAATTGCTCCTGCCATTCCGGCAAAAAAGGAGCTAATAACGACTGCGAGAACCTTGTAATAGGTTACATTTATACCGAGAGATTCCGAGAGTTCTTCGCTGTCTCTGATAGCCTTAAACCTTATTCCCAACTTGCTATTCGATATGTAAAGCATGAAAAGTATCGATAGAAACATAAATAGCAGTGCAAAATAATATTTTTCAATCGTTGCGGCAAAGGCAACTTTTTCAACGGGAATAGAGAAGCCCTCTTCTCCACCAAAGATATCTTTCCATATAAAGACCTTCTGCATAAAAACTAGTGGCAGAATAGCCGTTACAAGCGAGAAATAGTAGCCTTTAAGCCTCAGGGTAACAATCCCAATTCCTAAAGCAACGATTGCTGAGAATGTTCCAGCCAGAATGATCGAAAGAATTGGATGGATTTCCAGATTCATTCCAATTCTCGATGGAACCTGTAGAATTGCAGCTGTATAAGCACCTAGACCTACAAAAGTCGTATGGCCGAGATTCACTTGTCCGGCGTAACCAACAATTAGATCCCAGCTTGCAACAATCACAGCAAAGACTATGCCAAGGCCAATTATGTAGAGATATGCAGGAGGTGTGAAAAGGGGAAGTAGGGAGAGAAAAACTGAGAGAGCGATGAGCTGCGCAATTTTTGACTTCATTCTCTCACCCCAAAAATTCCAGTAGGTTTTGCGATCAAAATTCCTACAATGACTATCAGCATAACGAATTCTGACCAGTGCGTTCCCAAGGTTTTCATTGTTGCAACAAAAACATAGCCGACTATGAAAGAAGCTAGGATGCTACCTCGAATGCTCCCTAGCCCCCCTAGAATTACGATTGCAAATGCGTAGATTAAAACTCGGAGAATCATTGCGGGATATATATTAAATATCTGAGAGTATAGAATTCCGGCAAATCCAGCCAGAGCAGAGGAAATAGCAATTGTGATTATGAAAATCCATTCAACATTTATTCCGATCAGCATCGAAGCTTCCAGATCTTGAGATACTGCTTGGATTCTCTTTCCGGCCATTGATTTATTTATGAACAAATCTAAGGCTAAAAGGAGTGCGATAGCTACTGGTATAGCTATTAACCTCATCTTTGCCATCCTCAAGTTTTCGTAGATTACTTGAACACCCTCCACAAATGGTGTCAGGCTCATTCCCCTGTTTCCGAAGCTTGTCAATATAACTCGTTCCACAAGCAGTGCAAAGGCAAGAGTTACAATAATTACCATCACAGCATTTGCCCTTACAGGCTTCGTTATTGCATAGACAACTAGGCCGAGAAGAACGGCGATAGCGATGCCGATCAGCGATGCCAGGTAAACATCAAGAGAAAACTCCTTAATGAGGAATATTGCAGAATAGGCGGAAACTGCAAAGCAAACTCCATGTGCGAAATTCAAAATGCGCGAAACACCAAAGATTAATGAAAAACCTGATGCTATTAGTGCAAATATCCCTCCTATCGCTGTACCAAAAAGAAGAAGTTCGATTATCTCAATCATTTTATCCAGGGTGGGAGTTTTAGTTTTCCTGTTGCCACGTGCTCTGGATATATCACGACCTGCTTTCCATCCTGCCATTGTGAGATCCAGTTTCTGGTTAGGTTGTCTCCCCAGGCGAGATCATGGTTTTTGGCGAACGCTATTGGTCTCGTCAGCACTACAGGATTTTTCTCGTTGAACCTTTCAATGTATTTTACAAGCACATCGGAATTGAATGGGTCTTTCTCTTTGTTTCTTTGGGCTTCCTCAACGGCCAATTTATATAGATATACGGCATCATATGCCACGAAGGCCTGGTGGGCTTCTGGATAGTGGCCATACTTTGCTTTGTACTTTTCAACAAATTCTTTTCCCATTTTTGTTATCGGATCTGTTACAAGTGTTCCACCGTCTGCGGTGAAAATTACGTAGTTTGCAGCTCCACCGGTCTTTTCAAAGAAAGCGTAATCATTAGCAGCAAGCAGATCTCCTCCAATTAAGAGTTTCGGTTTTAAGCTTGCCCACTGCTTTACAAGAATGTCTCCAGTTCCCGCAAGTGCTATTATCGGGATTATAAGGTCTGCATTTAATCTCTCAGCCTCGAGAATCAGAGGCTCGTATTCTGCGTAGTTTCTTGGGATTTTTACGTCTTTGACAATTTCAACTTGAAGTGAATCTAGCAGGGGTTTCAGCGCTTTAACTACGTCTTCAGCCCATATATGCTCATCCCTTATTATGTAAACCTTCTTAACTTCATAACCGTTCTCTCTTAACATCTTGACCATGTCCGCAATATCGTAGGCAAATGTTGTTGCATTATTCTGGAGCCTGAACCAGTACTTGTACTTTTCATAGTTTTCTGCAACTTTTGCAGAATGTGAGGGCGAAGAAGCATCTGTCAGAAATAGAGTCTTGGTTTCCGCCATCACTTCCATAGTGGCTAACATTACTCCGCTTGAAAATCCGCCGATTATCACATCCGCTTTTTCGATTGTAGCGAGCCTTCTGAATTCTGCAGAACCTACAGTGGGATCAAGTTTGTCGTCGCCGACAACGAGCTCAACCTTGTACCCAAGAATTCCACCCTTCGAATTTATCTCCTCTACTGCAATTCTCGCTGCTTTTTCTTGGGCAGAACCTTCTGGTAGGGATAATGGGGCTAAAACGCCAATAACTACCTTTTCTCTTTTTCCTATCGTTTCGGGCTGTGAAACACAGAAAGCCAAGAGCAGCACCAGTGCAAGTATAGCCAACGATCGCATGCCATGAGTTTGCAAAAAGTATTTAAAACTTTGCAATTTAGACACACACATGCTCAAGCTCATTGATATTTCAAAAAGCTTTGGTGGTTTGAAAGTTCTGGACAAGATTTCGTTGGAAGTTAAGAAAGAAAGGCTAGGTATAATCGGTCCTAACGGTGCTGGAAAAACAACCCTCTTCAACATAATCTCTGGTTTCGTTAAACCAGATTCTGGCGATATATTTTTCATGGGAAAAAGCATAGTCGGAAAAAAGCCCAGAGATTTGGCAAATCTGGGAATAGTCAGGACATTTCAGATTACAAAAGTTTTCGAAAACATGACTGTGGAAGAAAATCTGAAGGTTATAACTGATGATTTAAGCATCTTGAAGGATTTTGATTTGGAATCAAGGAGAAAAGAGCTTGCAAAAAATCTTTCGCAGGGTGAAATGAGAAGACTCAGCCTGGCTTTGGCATTGGCCAGAAATCCTCGACTTTTACTTCTCGACGAACCATTTTCGGGTTTAAGCAAAAAAGAGGTGGAAAAAATCTTGGGCATAATAAAAGAGCTGGGAGGAAACGGGACGGCAGTTGCTATAGTTGAGCATAGGATGGGAGATTTATTCAATGCAGTTGAGAGGGTAATAGTGCTCAACGAGGGAAAGCTGATCTTCGACGGAAGTCCGGAAGACGTTCTTGAAAGCAGGTCTGTTATGGAAGCTTATTTTGGTAAGAGGTATGTTAAAGGTTGAAGAACTCTATGCATCTTATGGGAAAGGGGATGTGATAAAGGGAATCAATCTTGAAGTCCTAGGTGGGGAAACGGTAGCAGTTCTTGGACCAAATGGGGCTGGAAAAACCACTTTGCTAAAGGCAATCTGTGGATTAGTTAAAACAAGGGGCAAAATATTTTTCAATGGTAGGGAAATTTCTAAGCTTAAAACAAACGAAAGAATAGCACTTGGTATAGCGATCAGTCCAGAGGGGAGGAGAATTTTTCCAAAAATGAGCGTTAGGGATAACCTACTCATTACGGGATCTAAGAAACTCGATGAAATTTACGAGATATTTCCGAGACTGAAGGAGAGGGAAGACCAGATTGCCGGAACCCTGAGTGGTGGAGAACAGCAAATGCTTTCCATAGCAAGGGCTCTGATGCTAAAACCCAAGTTATTGCTCCTCGATGAACCCAGTTTTGGGCTTGCTCCAATAGTGATCGAAACGATTTCTGATGTGATAAGAAAAATAAAGGAGCGGGGCGTTTCAATTTTAATGGTTGAACAGAACCTTTCCTTGGTTGCAGATGTTGCGGATAGGATTTATGTCCTCTCAGGTGGAGAAATAGTGGACAGCGGAAGCGTTGGCGATGTAATGAATAACAAACTCCGCCTCTTATAAAAATGGGTGCCCAGAAAACCGGAGCTTTAGCTCTGGCAAAGCTTAAATAGTTCTGTTTAAGTCTTGAGACTGGAATAAATAAACTTTAGATCGGAAAGAATGAAAGTTTCACCGATCTTTCTTCATTTTTGGATACAGTATCTCTTTCACAATGTCAAGAAATCCCTCATAAATATGCGCATCGACTGCAAAATGCCAATATTTGTATTTCCTGAAACCCGTCAGCTCGGCAACGTATTTTGTTAGCAGAGCAAATGCAAGCATGTTCGCATGCATCGCTCCATAAACGTCGTTTGACCTCATATAAAAAATTCCATTGAGCCAGTCTGATTTTGCTGTGAACTGGTATCCACGTAGGCAGGGAGGGTCGTCGATTTCCAAATCCCATGGCCTCGAAATGCCGACATAGCAGTCTCTTCGACATCTGTCTCTCCTAAGCTTTTCAATTGCCTCGAAAAGCTGGTCTACCTTTACTTCGTCTCCCTCGCAATATCTGGCTCGTTCAGCATACGTATACTCCTCAGTTTTCGGAATAGGATTTGAAACTTTTTGAAGTTCGTAGATCACGTAGCTATGCGCATAATCAAGCCAGTAACTTTCTGTGAAAGGAGCTTTATCGTGCATTTTGTTTTCCTCCGGATTTCTTACTTCGATAAACAGTCTGTGAACGAATTTGGATCTTCTTTGCCTTTCAAATTCCCATTCAGTTTCCTTCGTCTTCCCCATATTGTAGATTATTTCCATAGCAGAATGCCAAGCTGATGAAATGTAGTCTTCAACTAGGTGCGTTCCGAGCTTTGTGTAACCATATATTTCCTCACATTTTTCGGCCTGCATTTCGGCTTTTTTCAGGTCTCTTTCATAGAGATGGGGTACAGCAACGAGCATAGCGACGCTTCCTGCATCTAATCCAGCTTTTTGGGAGACCTCGTCAAGAACATTTGAAAGAAAGTGAAAGTTAACGTCGAAGTAGTTAAGCAAATCGAGGGAGCGAAAGTATGCGGTTAAATGTAGTTTTTCATCGAAAAGTAGCGAAATCTCTGTTATTGCAACTGGATTTTCCGCATAATGTTCTTCCGGCCTCCATATTGGGATGGACATCCTCCTAGTGTATTTCCTCTCCTTTAATTTTTTGACAACTATTCCCATCACTCTTTTAACTCTTTCAAAGTATCTCTCCGAGAAGGAGTCTGGAATTATCTGTTCAGGTTCTGGTCTTTCGACGATCAGAAGAATTGGATCTTGATTGATGCTTTTTCCAAATCTTGAGCTGCAAGGAACACCCTCCTCGATTACCTTGTAAATCGCTCTCTTCTTTGCGCTCTCAAAGTCCTTGCCCACTATCATATCCACTGACACATGTTGTTAACACATTTGCAGGATACTCGGTATTTGGTATAATCATAGCATTCTCTGAATTCGCATGTAGTTACAATCTCCTCTTTTGCCCCCATGCAGAGTTGGGATGAGCAACCGCCAATTTTGCAGTCATCGTCTTTTTCGCAGTGGGCAAGTGTCGATCTGCCACAGAATCCTTTTCCTTTTTCAAGCAATTTGGAATTTCCAGACCAGTCTACAAATTCGACCTTTAGTTCATCTACATTGAAAATTCTTACCTCTTTCTGGCAAAGACATTTCGCAAGCTTCCCATCATAGTCTTTCTCGGTTATTACGATTTTTTCACCAATTTTCTCAGCCAGCACTTCATCACTCCCGCAGTTTACTGTTACAAAGGCCCTTAGAACTTTTTTCTGTGAATCATATTCATAATAACTCCTGTATTCCCCGTAGCACTCGGAACAGTCAGATACCGTATACAGGATTTTTTTATGGTCGTTTAAAAAACTCGCGGTTACTAATGCGAGTATCAATAATCCCATTAGCGCTGAAATGACTAAAGTTCTCATGTTCTCTTTTCTGAACTTTGGGGTATTTATGCTTAATTTTATAACCGAAAACCTCGCCCTTCGGGGGATGATAGAAAAGCTTAAATAAAAAGTCGAGCAATCGAGGGAAAGTTCTCGCAGAATGAATAGATCTGCGTAATCGGCAAGCTCTTCGGCGAACATATAGCCATGAGTTGAGCCGGAAGTTTTGCCTTTAGGGACGGGAAGCTAACGATTCTTTAAAAGACATAATGAAACTGAAATGCTTTTATTCAGTATTAAATCCATTCTAATCATGATAGCCGACATTTACATCGAGCTGAAAGAGGGAGTAGCAGACCCAGAAGGGGAATCTACCCTAAAAGCGTTAAGACTTTTGGGATATAAAAGAGTTAAAAAAGTTTCATCTATAAAAGTTTTCAGAATAGAAATCGACGCTAAGAGCAAGGAAGAAGCCGAGAAAGAGTTGAGGGAAATGTGCGAGAGATTGTTGGCGAATCCCGTAATTCATAAATACAGGATAAGCTGGGTGGATGGGAATGTTTAGGAAAGTAGAAGTTCCGTTCGAACTTTACGAAATTGATATACTGAACGCTAGCGATGAAGAACTTCTTCAGATTAGCGAGAAAATGGGTCTGGGACTTAATCTGCATGAAATGAGGATTATAAAAGAATATTTCAAAAAGAAGGGTAGGAATCCATTTGATATAGAGCTGCAATCTTTAGGCCAAGCTTGGAGCGAACATTGTTGCTACAAAAGTTCCAAATATTTCTTGAGGAGCTATCTGATCGACGATTACTCTCGATATCCTTATGTAATATCTGCAATTAAAGAAGATGCTGGAGTTGTTGAATTCGATGAGGAATATGCATACGTTGTAAAGATCGAGAGCCATAATCATCCTTCTGCGATAGAGCCTTATGGTGGTGCAGCTACCGGAATAGGGGGGATAATAAGGGATGTTCTCTGCATGGGAGCGAAGCCAATAGCTTTAATAGATCCCTTATTCTTTGCGGATCTCGATGTTGGTTATGATGAGCTTCCGAGGGGAACTAGACATCCGAATTATCTTTTAACTGGAGTTGTTGCTGGTATAAGGGACTATGGCAACAGGGTTGGAATACCAACAGTTTCGGGTTGCGTTTTTTTCGATCGGGGCTATTTGACAAACTGCATTGTCAACGTCGGATGTTTGGGTATAGCAAAGAAGGACAAAATTGTTCCAAGCAGAGCGAGAAATGTTGGGGATCTCTTTGTTCTTGTGGGGGGTAAAACTGGCAGAGATGGAATCCATGGCGTCACTTTTGCTTCAGCTGAACTTGATGAGAGAAGTGAAGAGGAAAGAAGTGCCGTGCAGTTGGGGAATCCTATTGTAAAAGAACCGCTGATTCATGCATGTCTGGAAGTTACTGAAAAGGGACTTATAACTGGAATGAAAGATCTTGGTGGCGGCGGTCTTAGCTGCGTTATTGGAGAAATGGCTTTTGCCGCTGGTTTTGGAGCAGAGATTCATTTGGACAAAGTCCCACTGAAGGAAAGAGGAATGGCACCATGGGAGATATGGGTCTCCGAAAGTCAGGAGAGGATGATGCTCACAGTTAAACCCGAGAAGGTTGATGAAGTTCTTTATGTATTTCAGAAGTGGGACATTCCGGCAACCGTAATAGGCAAAACGATTGATGAAAAAGTTCTAAGAATATACTACAATGGATACAAGATATACGAAATGGACATAGAATTTATAGTCGGTGCAGTTGAATACTGCAGAACTTATGCTGAAAGACCCAAGAAAGCTCCAGAACCGGAAATTCCCGCTCCTAGAGACTATTTGGATATTTTTATGAAGATGATATCACATCCGAATGTGGCCAGCAAGGAGTGGGTGATAAGGCAATACGACCATGAGGTGAAAGCTTCAACAATTTTGAAGCCCTTTCAGGGGAAAATAAATTTTGAGACCCATGGTGATGCAGCTGTTTTAAAGCCAACAGAGTCCTATCGCGGCATTGCGGTTACAACTGCTATCAATCCTTGGCTTACAAAGACCGACCCATACTGGGGAACTGCTAGCGCTTTTGATGAGATGGTAAGGAATCTGGTTGCTGTGAATTCAATACCGCATTCTTTCGTTGATTGTCTGAATTTTGGAAACCCTGAAAAGCCTGAGAGAATGTGGGAATTTGTTGAAAGTGTTAAAGCGCTCGGTTGGATGGCCAAGGGATTTGGTATCCCCTGTGTGAGTGGAAATGTAAGCTTTTACAATGAAACGAAGTATTCAGCAATTCCACCTACACCCACATTGCTTGGAGTTGGAATTGTTGAAGACATCTCTAACATCAATGATAGCTTTTTCAAGGGAGGAGCTGTTTTGCTCGTCGGAAAGAGTAAGAAAGAGTTTGGAGGCAGTCTTTATTCAAAGATAATGGGTTTTGAAAGCTACGAGGTTCCAAAAACATCTCCAGAAAAGCTTAGAGCTTATGCAAATGGTCTACTAGAAGCCTTTAAGAATTTTAGAGTAAAAGCTTGTCACGATCTATCAGAAGGAGGGCTAGCAGTTGCTGTTGCCGAAATGTGTTTTGGTATGGATATCGGCTTTGAGGCAATAGATTCATTCGACTTCGTTGAACTTTTCTGCGAATCAAACACGAGGTGGATTGTGGAAGTTGACGAAAGAATTGCTGAAAAGTTTGCAAGTTTTTTGAGGGGAAAGGGGCTGGAATGCAGGCTTATAGGCTACAGCGGTGGAGAAAAGATAGATTTCAAGAAATTTGAATGCGAAGTTTCTGATGCCGAAAAGGCTTGGCGTAACGGGATGAGCAGGTTTTTAGTTTAGGTTTGATCTTGTTTTTTATAACCGAAAAACTTCGCCCTTCAGGGCGGGGAGGAGGTCAGCTGGGGACATTCTATTAATTCAGCAAAACTTTTTTAACCCACCAGCAAACAAGAAAATGGGCCGGTAGCTCAGCCTGGTAGAGCACCGTCTTGGCATGGCGGGGGCCTGGGGTTCAAATCCCCACCGGTCCATTTTTTGCGCAGAAATTTAAAGAAGAAAACGACCCCTGAAATGAGATTGGAGGATTTCTCTGTTTGGAACGACTGAAAGCTACCTTAAAAGGTGGATGGAGTTAGCTAAATCTTGCATTGGGATCTCTGACTAGGTTCTGCAGATGACAGATGTAGCGAAGGTTGAGAGAACTCGAACTGCCCTAAGAAGCTTTGCCTTTTAAGAGCTGACTTCCTTTCCGCCCTAAAGGGCGAAGTTTTCTAGGGCGGATCATTAGTTTGTGGTTTACCGCTTTCATTTTCATCACTTCATAGCTAGCGTTTTCACTACCCCCGCTCTGCTCGTCCAGACTAAGCTGACTCGGAGATATGTAGGATGTTTACTGCACCGTTTAAATCAGCATTTATGGCTTTTTCTGTGCGTCCTTTGATGTGTTTGGTTCACCAACATCAGTCACCTTAATTCCCAACTCCTCGCCGACCTCCTTAAAGCGCTTTATGATGTAGCTGTATTTCCAGAAGTTCACCGTAAGCTTGTTGCCCTGATTTCTGGCAACTCCTTTTGGATAGCTAACAACCTTTCTCACTCCCTTCTCTTTCAGCTCCTCCAC
>JAAOZI010000040.1 GCA_011605865.1 Archaeoglobales archaeon | reverse complement strand
AGATGTGTATAAGAGACAGAGAAGGGATTGGGCTGGCGGGTAGACGCAATTCTGGCGACCAAACCTCTAGCTGAGAAATGCATTTCCTGTGACGTGGATATAAAGCCAAGGCTGGCAGAGAAACCTTCAGATCATCTTCCCATCATCGCTGAATTCCGGGATGAGATTTCGGGGTAGGCAAACTTAAAAAGCACCATTCCGTGAATCTTTATGAAAATAAAAATAGAAAAAGTAGCTGTTTTCGGAGCAGGGGAGATGGGACACGGTATTGCAGAGAACTGTGCGATTGCAGGTTATGAGGTTTGGATGAGGGATCTGACAGATAAGGCTTTGAACCGGCAGATGAGGGAAAGTTGTAAAGCCTCCCTTAACGCCGGAAGCTCCCGACTTCAGTCGTGGGGCAGCTCACTCTTCTATTCTTTGAGACGAAATTTAGGATCTTATTTCCGTTTCCTTTTCCGCAGCCGATGAAGTATTCACCCCACTTTAGTATGCAGTATCCCCTGTAAGGAATTTCGAGCTCTTCTCCCTTTAGCCATCTAATCGCTTGTTCATCGTTTACCTCTACAATCCCTTTCTTGGCAATCTTACCTACGAGGAAAGAACCCTCAATGGAAAGTCTTAAGCCATCTTCTTCGATCTTGCCGAAGTATATTCCATCCTGCAAACTTCTCAGTTTTAGATCACACTTTTTCATAGCGTAAACTTTTCTTTTGCCTTTAACTGTAAACTCAAAATCCAGATCGACTCCAAACTGTTCTTTTAGAAATTCTATGACTTTATTAGCTTGGCTACGAAGAACCCCTCCGTGTCGTTCATCTGTGGATGGATTCTGAGGCATTTTCTCACCTCGTCCAAAAATTCGAGATCCCCAAACTTTTTAAACCCCTCTATGGCCCTTATTGGTAAATTTGTTTTTTCAATCTCTGCATTGGTGTTCCTTAGCAAGTAATCCACAACCGCCTCATTTTCTAAGGGTTCAAGGGTACACGTTGAGTAAACCAATATTCCACCCGGCTTTAATGCTTTATAACCTGCCAGTATCAATTCCTTCTGAATTTTGGATAGATTTAAGCTCAATTTTAAACTCCAGAGTTTTGCATAGCGGTAATTTTTTCTTATCATTCCTATGTTGCTGCAAGGAGCGTCGACAAGAACGGCATCGAATTGATTTTCGAACTTCGCAAATTTTCTTCCATCCATCATCGTAACTTTTGCAATCAGAACACCGCATTTCTGTAAGTTTGATATAAGAATGTTTATTCTTTCCTTTTTTACATCGTTAGCGACTATGCAACCCTCATTTTCCATATATTGAGCAATCTGAGTCGTTTTAGCTCCCGGAGCTGCGCACATGTCGAGCACTTTTATACCGGGTTCAAGTTCCATGATCACGGGAGGGATCATTGAAACGGCTGATTGGGGAAATATTATTCCAAGATGGTGCTCTGGAATGCTTGAGAAATCTTTTACATTAACGTAGAACCCCTCGTTGCACCATGGAACCCTATCTTCAAGTATTTTTAGCCTCCCAATTACGTATTCGGTTCTAGCCTTTAATGTATTAATCCTAACACTCTTTCTCAGTGGCTTCTCAAGAAAATCAAATATCTCTTCTGAAGGATCGATTAATTTCAACCTTTCGTATAGTTCTGGATTTATTTCCTTCAACATATTTCATATGCATCGCTTTCCTCAAAAGAGTACTTGACTGTTTGAAAGTCTTTTCTGAACTCTTTAACTTCTTTTCTAATTTCTTTTAAGTCTTTCCTATCTTTTAGGGCCATATCCATGAACTCGGCGATCCTCTCCATTTCTTCTTCTTTCATTCCAAGTCTTGTGACTTCTTGGACACCTATCCTTATCCCCGAGGGATTTTGGGCTATATCTACACTATCCCATGGCATAAGATTTTTGTTCACTATTATTCCCACTTCTTCCAGTCTTCTTGCAACTCTATCCCCTCCACCCAGATCTCTTACATCGATGGCAATCTGATGGGTTTCCGTAAACCCGAACTTCTCTCCGAGAACTTTGTATCCAAGATCATAAAGCTTCTCTGCTAGTCTTCTCGCATTTCTGACCACTTGCTTTGCATAAGCTTCACCGAATTCCAGCATCTCCATAGTTGCAACCACGTAACCAGCAAGGCTGTGAAGGTGATGATTGCTGACTACCCCGGGGAAAACAGCTTTGTCTATTCTCTTTGCGAGCTCTTTTTTACTAAGTATAAGCCCCCTTTGAGGTCCAAAAAATGTCTTGTGAGTAGAGGACGTTAACACATCGGCCCCCTCCTTCATAGGATTTCTGTAGACCCTTCCTGCTATCAATCCAAGTACATGGCTCGCATCGAACATGACGTATGCATCTAGGTTTTCTGCTATTTCTTTTATTTCTCTGACAGGCTGGTGTCTTAATATTAAACTTGAACCTAGGACAAACAGGTTTGGTTTGACGTCCTTAGCCAACTTCTTGGTTGCATCGACGTCTATGTTCATCTCCTCTACATCAAATGGATAGTATACGACCTTTAAACCTCTGTAACCGGCGGCTGACATCTTGTCGTGGCTTATATGTCCCCCGCAAGGAACAGAGATGCTGAATATTATATCCTCCGGCTCTGTAAGAGCAAAGAAGGCGGCAAGATTTGCCACAACTCCGGATATTGGCTGAACATTAACGTGTTCAGCATCGAAGAGTTTTTTTGTTAAATCGATTGCCATTTTTTCTACTTCGTCGATGAACTTACAGCCGGCATAGTATCTTTCTCCAACTTTCCCTTCAGCGTATCTATGCCCGAAATCTGAAAGGTAGCATTTTCTCACGAGGGTCGATGTTATGTTCTCGCTCGCTATAAGCGGAATTGAGCTCCGCATCATTTCATTGTGTTCCTTAATGATTTTTTGTAATTCTGAATACATGTTCTTGTGAATGGATAAAAATATTTAAGGTTTCCGCGATCTCTGAGCATGGAAACAATAACTTCAAGGGACATGAGAGTCCTCGATTTAAACTGTGAATATTTTGGGCTGAGCAGACTTCAATTAATGGAAAATGCGGGTAGATCAGTTGCAGAGGAAATAAAGAAAAGATTTGAGGGCGGTAAAGTGGCGATTTTTGCAGGTACTGGAAACAATGGAGGGGACGGATTCGTATGCGCTAGACACCTGGAGGGTTTTGACGTGGAAGTTTATCTCGTTAGCAGAGAAATTAGGAGCGAGATAGCAAGAAGGAATCTGGAAATATTGGAGAGAGCAGGATACAAAATCCGGGAAGTAGGAGAAACAGATGCCGAAATTATTGTTGATGCCTTGTTGGGTACAGGACTGAAAGGAAGACCGAGAGCGGATTATGCAAGAGCTATTGAAATAATAAATTCAACAAAAGCTTTTAAGGTGGCGGTAGACGTTCCAAGCGGTCTTGACTCAGACACAGGGTCTTATGAAGTAGCTGTTAAGGCAGATTTGACCGTTACTTTTCACAAGCTTAAGCCGGGGATTTTAAAGGCCAAGGAGATTTGCGGGGAGGTAGTGGTTAAGGACATCGGCATACCTAGAGCATTTGAAAGTCTGTGTGGAATTGGAGATGTTGTTGAAACCTACAAGAGGTATAGTGATGCGCATAAGGGAATGCATGGAAGGGTTGCGGTGATTGGTGGCGGCGAATACACCGGCGCAGTTGCATTTGCGAGCTTGGCTTGTTATCATTCTGGGGCTGATATAGTTATTACAGTGGTGCCCGAAACTATTAAGAGCGTGGTTGCATCTTTTAGCCCAAATTTTATTGTGAGGGGATTGAAGGGTGATAGGATAAGTTTAAAAAACCTTAGAGAAGCCGAAGAAATAGTAAGGAAATGCGATGTTGCCGTAATCGGAATGGGAGTCGGAGAGAATCCAGAATTCAAGGATTTTGTCGAGGAACTGCTTAAAAGCTGTAAAAAAGTCGTTCTGGATGCTGAGGGGATAACTGGCGAAATTCCAGAAAAAGTGGAAGCTATATTAACGCCTCACAGGGGAGAACTCAAGAAACATTTAAACGCTGAGCCAGAGGAAGTTGTTAGCGTTGCAAAGAAAATTGGTGCAGTGATATTGCTTAAGGGTAAGAAGGATTTGATAACCGACGGAAGCAGGGTAAAATTTAACCTAACGGGAAACGCGGGTATGACTGTTGGAGGAACTGGAGATGTTCTTGCCGGAATCTGCGGAGCATTGCTTTGCAACGATAATGCTTTCAATTCAGCTTGTGCTGCGGCATTTATAAATGGATTTGCTGGAGACATTTGCTTCGAAAAGTATGGATACAACTTTACAGCCCTGCACTTGGTGGAGCATTTACCAGTTGCATTTAAGAGGTGTTTTGAATGGATCCGATAGAGTTGGCGAAAGAATTAATCAGGATAGATACTAGAAATCCTCCGGGCAACACTTCTGATGCTGTGGATTTTCTCCAAAAGCTTTTTTCGAACTATGAAACAAGAATCTACGAAAAGGAAGGAAAGGAGAATTTAGTGATTGAGATTAGCAGAGGGAAGAAGACATTGATGCTTTCATCGCATTTGGACACAGTTCCTGGGGAAGATAGTTTACTTAATCCTGTAATAGTTAACGGAAAACTGTACGGAAGGGGTAGTTGTGACGCAAAAGGTTGCATTGCAGCTATTTGTTCAGCGGTTGAAGGTTTTGAGCCAGATTTCGGTTTAAAGCTAGCATTCACAGCTGATGAGGAAGTTGGAGGAAAAAACGGTTTGAAAATTGTTTTTGAAAAAGAAAAAGCAGATGCAGTTATAATAGGCGAGCCCACGGGTTGCGACTCTATAAACGTTCTGCAGGCCTATGTTTTAGCTGTTGATTTGAAATTTTATGGAAAAGATGGTCACACAGCTTCCAAAGATGCGAGAGAGAGTGCGATTTTCAAGTCTGCAAGTTTTATACTGGAGATGGTTGACAAATTTAAAAGCATTCGGGGAAATTTTGAGCATTACAGACAAATCTTTGCCGAATTGGGCATGGATTTCGTCATAAAGACATGGGAGGCTGCAATCAATCCATCAATAATAAAGGGTGGCCTGAAAAGGAATGTAATCGCAAAGGAATGCGATTTAATTGCTGACATTCGTTTTGCTCCTTGGATAAGTATTGACGAAATTTTGGGA
Source organism: Archaeoglobales archaeon (assembly GCA_011605865.1). Lineage (GTDB taxonomy): Archaea > Halobacteriota > Archaeoglobi > Archaeoglobales > Archaeoglobaceae > WYZ-LMO2. Next base: position 16,941 of record JAAOZI010000040.1, on the reverse strand, counting down.
TTTTTTAGGAGAAAAGACGTAGAATTAAAAGTTTCTGGATTTTTACCTGCCTATGGAATTCTTGCAGATCCAGTAAAGCTTGAAGATGACCTAAAGTTGCTGAATATAATGGTAAATGCGATAAGAGAAGAAGGGAAAAATCCTAAGGCCGTTTTTTCGCTAGGAGTTGGAGATTCGAGACATGTGAGAAAATTCGGAATTCCTTGCTTTTATCTTGGTCCAGGAGGAGGAAATTTACACTCAGAAGATGAATTCGTCTTCGTTTCCGAGATCTTGTTAGCTGAAAAAATATATCGCAGAATTTTGGAAAAATTCAGAACGTTCTAATCTCTCCACTCACAATTTTTGAGGTTAAATCAGTTATTTTACCTATCATCTCCTCGGCGATATCCCTAAGCTTGTTCTCCATTTTTTCAACACTGTAGCCTTTCTTAGGTATAACTTGTATGCTCAGAGATTTTGGATCGTTTATCGGTCTTCCTATCTGGCTCAGGATTCTCACATAGATTTCTTCGATGCCTTCTACCTCTTCGTAACACCTCTTTGCAATCATGTTCGCAAGTATGTTGTAAAGCTTTCCTACATGGTTTATCGGGTTCTTGCCGCTGGTAGCTTCCATACTCATTGGTCTACCGGGTGTTATTAGCCCATTGCATCTGTTTCCTCTCCCCACACTTCCATCATCGCCATTCTCGGCTGAAGTGCCCGTAACTGTCAAATAAATGCAACCCCTTTCATAATCGTCCGCCGTGTTCACGTTAACCTCAACCTTTTTTCTCGTGTATTCCACTGATATTTCCTTTACAAAGCTCTCAACTTCCTTTTTTACAGCATCGTAGTCTGAAATGTTGTTCAGGAATCTGTCCACCATTGCAATCGCGATTGTAAGCGTTATCTCGTCTTTCTCTCTTAAACCCATGATCTTGACGTCCTCACCTATTGCTTTCTCTTTTTTTCTAAGCTCTTCATAAATTCTCCTTTCAACGTTGTAAACAAGTCTCTCAGTTTCGGAAAGCGGAGCGAAGCCGATACCGAATGAGGTATCATTTGCAAGAGGGACTTCCTTTCTTCTCTTGAATACATCTTGGAGATCGGCGCTACCTTCGCCGAGTTTAACGTCAAAGATCACGTCTAGTTCCGGATCGAGATACCTCATTGCTGTGGAGATATACCTCTTTGCAGCTCTCAAGGCGATTTTATCTGTCGGTATACTCTCGTTTTCGACTCTTTTAGTTGCTCTGCCGACGAGGATTATCTTTATCGGTTCAACAACTTCTCCTCCCCCGAATCTTGGGCTTGACTTTCCAGCTATTATCTGCGTTTCATCGGTATTGTGGTGTAGAACGACTCCGAATCTCTTAATGTACTCTTTGCAAAGTTCTCTGCTCATCGATTCAGCTATACCATCTGCAAGGCTATCTGGATGTCCAATGCCCTTCCTCTCAACGAGTTCGACTTTCTGTTGCTCTATTGGTGTGTGAACTAATTCTTCGATTAGGATGTTAACCATGAAATCACCGAAAGATCAGAGTTTCTTCAAAATATAAAGATTTACATGAAAATCGACAAGAAAGCCTACGGTTTTAAAAGTAGAGTGAATTGTCGATAGGTTTAAATATTGACATGTTATGTAGACATGTGAAAGCCTATCAACATTCGGGGAAAAGGGTTTTCCTAATCCAGTACCACCTAGTCTGGTGCCCGAAGAGAAGAAAGCCAGTCTTAGTAGGAAAGGTTAAGGAGAGGCTTGAGCAGATAATTTATCAGGTCGCAGATGAGCTGGGGATTAAAGTCCTTGAACTTGCTATAAACCCAGACCACGTCAACCTGATCATATCTGCCCATCCAACAATACCAGTCCACAAGATTGTGAGGAGAATTAAGGGCAGAAGCTCAAACATCCTTAGAAAGGAGTTCCCAGAACTGCTGAAACTGCCATCACTTTGGACGCACAGCTACTATGTTTCAACAGTAGGCGCAGTCTCTAAAGAGGCCGTTGAAAAATACATTGAAGCCCAGAAAGGTGTTTGAAGTGAATATACGCTACAGGCGTTTCGTGGCATCCTAAGCACCTCTAGAAAAATTTATAACTGAAAAATTCAAAAAATTAAGAAGTAGATTTTGTTTTTAGGTATATTTCAAGCTTCTCGTATAGTTTCTCTCTTAGATTTCCAGTATAGATCATTCTCCTGGTATCTAGTTCTCTCCCTAATTTTTCAATTTCTCTTAATTCCTGCGTTATATCCGGATTTTTGGATTTTAACGACTTATCAATTATTTGTCTGAAAATTCTCGTCAATTCCGCTACCAAATCTACAGGATATTCTCTTCCTTGTATTTTAAATATATCGATTCCTATCTCGATTAAAGATGGAACGTCTTTTGCAAGAGTAAATCGTTCGTTGAGGTTCTTTTCTTTCCTAATTTCGATCAATACGTCTTTAGGTACTAATTGTTGCACAATAGGGTCGTCTAGATATAGACATGGTCTATAGCAACCTCCACCTTTTTCTGGGTTACCAAAAACTTTTTCAGTGACGAATCCATCTGAATCGACAAGAGTAATCCTCTCGAAAGCATCTTTGAAATATTTGAAGAAATTGCAGTTTCCAACCCCTTTGTAGCAAGCGGTTCCGCTGACAATAATCTCAGTTTTCATGCCAAGCTGGGAAGCTACTGCTTTCAGTTCTTTAATCTTCTCATGATTTCTGCGCAATTCTGTGCTTAATACAAAAGTTGTCGCCCCCATACTGTGGTAATACCTCAATTTCTTTTCGGAATCAATGTGACAGCCTACACTAGCGACAATCTCGAAGTCTGGATAGGACTTGGAAACAGCTTTCATAAATTCTGGTGTTTTAATTATCAACCCGTCGCAACCCCAGCTTGCATAATCAGCAACCCTTTTTTCAAGTAGTAGTGGTATCATCTCTCTCTCGATCTCAGCATTCATAGCGATATAGATTTTTTTATCATAGCTTTTCACAATGTTAACGGCTTTTTTTAACCTCATCATGTTTTAGCTCATAACCACTTCTTCTACTTAGACCAAGAGCGCCAACGAAGACGCTGTCTGCACCGTTCTCTAGAACTTTCTCAACCATTTCAAGTGTTCCCCCCGGAGAAAGTAATTCGACTTTTTTCATATTTTTCATTTGTTAACATTATCTAATAAGTTTTTCTTTTTTGATTGGTGAATAACAAAATTGTTTGAAACTAAAGAGACCAAATAAAATGCTAATAAAAAAATGTTCAAAGTCACTTTTTCGCACTTTTTCTATAGTTAAGCCTTTGAAAGGCTATACTCTGATGCAAAGTCTGTTGCAGATGGAATAGCGAAGATATGCGGAGAACCCTGGAACTTTAGTTCTTGAAGGAGAGAGGTTAGGGTTTACGCTTGAAGAAAGAGCGATGAAGAAGTTGATATTTTTCTGTTATAATGGAAAATTATCTTATGTGATTTAAAAATCAAAATTTTCCTTTGTACATCTTACTTGCAGGACAGCCAAGGCATCTAGCTTCGGTGTAACTTTTGCAACTGCTGCAAGATATGCCACATGGGGTGCCATCTTGCTTGTTTGCAACAACTTTTATATCCAAAAATGGTTCGTAGTACACTTCTCTAATTGGATAAACTTCGTACCTTCTTACTCCCTCTTGTGCTCTCAGAGAGCAGTTCTCGAGAGTTACACTTTCGAGAGACTTGTAGTCTTCTGCGAAAATTATCGCAAAGAGATTGTAGCTTCCCGTTGTCACAAAGAATCTTATTATTCTCGGGCAATTTTGGAACTTGTTTAGAATTTTTCTAAGATAATCTGAATTTTCGACTTCCATTGCAATCATCGCCAGTTGAAGTTTATCAGTATTCAGGAGAGCTTTTATCTTCACTTTATCTTTCAGGAGTTTTTCAACCCTCTTTTTTGCCCCCATCGCAGTTAATCCTACAACTTTACCAATCTCTGAAAAACTGATTCTTCCGTTATTCTGCATTAGAGACAAAATTAATCTGTCTTTTTCGTCCATGTAGAATGTAAGTATTTATACTATTTGTAGTTTTCTTTTTCAAAAAAATTTTGTTTTATGGTTTAAAATTGAATTGACAGTATACCCTTAAATACCCAGAGGCTCAAAGAAACATTGAGCCGGGGTTGCCGAGCGGTAAGGCGCACGCCTGGAGAGCGTGTGGGCATTGCCCGCGTGGGTTCAAATCCCACCCCCGGCGCTTGGCTGTTTTTTGAGGCTTTTGTAGTCTTTTTTTAACGTTACATAGTAATATAGTCCGAGTATTGAAAAAGCCGAATGAATTATCAAGCCTACTAATGGGGCAAGGAAGTATCTGAATTTTGGTTTTTCAATGAAAGGAATCGATTTTAAAAATAGGTAAATTGAGAAGGTTATGAAGAAAAGGAAAAATATTAAAGCAAAAAAAGAAATCGGTGAGAGTAGCATCGAAATCACAAAGAATGGTAGCAGAAGGGACCATGCGATCATGTCGTATGGTCTAAAACCTACTTCCCTGAGAGCTTCTGCACAACCAATCACCCTTGCTTTTTGCCATTTAAAAACTTCCTTCAAGGTTTTGGGAACAGAAACTAGTACTCTCGCGTCAGTGACTTCTTGTTTCAATCTTAGACCTCTTTTAATCATCATTAGGGAGAATCCATAGTCATCGGCCCTTCTGCTACTCGGATACTCGCAAAATTCATATATTTTTGTTTTTTCAGCCTTGTTGTTCCCAGGGATGTGAAATCTCCAAATTTTGAATATTATATGAATTGCATGATACCATGCAAATGCATGGGCAAAAAAACCGCCTGTAACAACGGGTTTTCCCCCTGCTACATCGCAAATCCTCAGCTTTTCAAGTAATCTCTCAATGTAATCCTTGCTGTACATATTTTCCGAATCTCCCCAGATAATTACCTCGTAACCTTTTTCTCGAGCGTATTTGCACGCCTCCCTTCTGGCAAATCCTGTACCGCCTAGCCTTTCCTGAACTTTGAACTTTATGCATGGATAAGCCTTTGCAAAAGTCTCTGCAACTTCTTTTGAAGAATCCCTTGAATTTCCATCCATTATGAGAACGTCAAAGTCTCTACAAATTTTTAATGTCTGGTTGAGGAGTGATTGGAGACAATTTTGAAGTTTTTCAGCATTGTCTTTGTTCAATATCACAACTAAGGCTTTCATACAGCTCTTTTGCTTTTTTCCATATCATATCCATGTTAAGGTATTCCCACAGGCCAAATCTTCCAAAAGGGATTATATTTCTCCTAAGCAGGAATTTCTTTATAGCTTCAACGTTCTCTCTGTAATCGTGGTTGTATACGATGTATGCGAACTCCCATCTCCAGGTTTTGACTATTTCTACTTCATTCTCGATCCCCACTTTCCTCAAACCTTCCAGTATCTCTCCTTCATTTATCTTCTCTGGATTCGAGATCTCGGCTATGATCGTTGAACAGTTTTTTGGGGCCATCTCTGGGCTGTAGTTGCTTAGAAAAGCGATTCTGTGAAAGACTATGTCTTCCTGGGGAACGTAAAGCCAATGAATGTTTGGAACTTTACCTTTCACACCGATTCCCACAACAGCCAAGGAATTGTATTCAAGTTTTTCTATATTTTCCCGAATTTCTCTGGCATCTCTCATAATCTTTGTCAAATCCTTTAGGGGGGCTGTGTAAACTACTTTCTCGAATTCCTCTCCATTTACATATATCTTGTCCCCAACTTCTATTCTCCTTACAGCCTCCATCTTGATGTTCACGTTTTCCGCGATATTCTTTGCAAGAATCTCTATTCCACCGCTCAGTGGATAGAAAAATCTTAGCTGGTGAACGTAACCTTCGGTTTCTATTCCAACTGCCGATTTTAGAACATCGTCGATAGGAGGATTTGGGACTCTACCTCCAACCCAATCAAGCGAGATCTCTCTCAGATCTCTTTTCCAGAGTTTTTCGTTGTAGGGTTTTAGATACTTTTCAGTAATTGCGTTACCAAATACGTGCTGAAACCATTCCAGTAAATTTTTTGGTCTCTTTTTTTCTTTTAGTAAATTTTCCACAAAATCTTTCAGAATTTCAAACCTTTCGTGAGGACTTAATGAAAAAATTCCGTTTTCGAATGGATACTTCACGTACCTTCCTTTATAAAAAATGAAAGCCCTTCTTCTATGCTCAATGTAATCATCCAAAAATTGAAGTAGTTCCGAAAGAACTTTTTCATCGTTGGAAAAAAGGATATGGGAGCCTCCTGTATCAAAAGTATAGCCATCAATTTTTTCACTTCTTAGCAAACCTCCAATTCTGTTTGCCTCGAAGACGACACATTTACCCTTCAGTAGATATCCAATAGATAAACCAGCGAGTCCCCCACCGACAACGCAAATCACAAGCAGAGTGGCGATGATTTTATAAATTCTTTTACAATTTCTTTTTAGGTGGTAGCTTGTCCTTGCTGATGGTAATTCTCGACGGCCTTCCAGACAGACCTGTTAATGGTAGAACACCTCTGACAGTTGCAAGAAAACCAAATCTTGACAAAATAGCTGAAATGGGCATAAACGGTATCATGGACACAATTGCTCCGGGTATAAGGCCTGGGAGCGATACGAGCCATTTAGCGTTGCTGGGTTACGATCCGAAAAAGTATTACACTGGAAGAGGCGCCATAGAGGCGCTTGGTGTGGGTATCGATCTGAATCCTGGAGATTTGGCTTTCAGGGCAAATTTTGCAACAGTGAAGGGTAATGGAAGCATTTTCGACAAAGTTGTTGTGGACAGGAGGGCAGGCAGAATTGAGGAAACTGAAGAACTTGTTAAAGCTTTGAACGAGATAGACCTTCCTGTTGATTTCGAAGTGGCAAAAGCTACTGGCCACAGAGCTGTGGTAGTATTTAGAGGCAATTTTTCAACGAATGTTAGTGATACGGATCCCAAGACAGTTGGCTCAAAAGTGAAAAGATGCGAAGGAGATAAAGAAATCGCCGAAATAGTGAACGAGTTCATGCAGAAGGCTCATGAGGTTCTGGAAAAGCATTGGATAAACGAGGAAAGGGAAAAAAGAGGACTACCAAGGGCAAACGCTTTGCTTTTGAGAGGCGCAGGTGTTATGAAGGAAGTACCCAGTTTTGAGGAGAGATATGGATTGAGCCTCAAAGTTATATCTGCAACCGCCCTTATAAAGGGGGTAGGAAGATTTGTCAAGGGAGAAATTTTCACCCCACCAAATGCAACCGGAAATAAGAAAACCGACATCGGGGCAAAAATCAAAGCGGCACTGGATTCTCTGAAAAGCAGCGATGTAGTCCTATTGCACATAAAGGCTTTTGACGAGCTCGGGCATGACCGGGACTTCGAAGGTAAGGTTGGTTTTATAGAGAAATTTGATTCGTACGCTTCAAAGCTTCTTGAGCTTGATTTTTCGAAGAATTGTCTAATAGTTACCTCTGATCATTCAACACCGGTAAAGGTTGGAGATCATACGGCAGATCCGGTGATCGTTTCAATTCTTCACGAAGACGTCAGAAGGGATGATGTTAAGACATTTAATGAGTTTGAGGCTCCAAAAGGCGGATTGTGCAGGATTCGAGGGGCAGATCTGCTGAACATAGCGCTAGACTTGTTAAATCTGGTCGAGAAATTTGGAGCATGATCGAAAAAGCTGTTGAGGCGATCCTTTTCTCAGCCCCGGAGGCCATTAAGATCTCTGAAATAGCTAAGATTCTGAAAGAGAAGGAAGAAAATGTAGAAAAAGCAATAGAAGCGGTTGCCAGGAAGTACTCGGAGATGGATTCAGCGATAGAGATAGTGAAGCTTGGAGACAGATGCTTGATGAGAGTGAAGCAGGAATTTGCCGAAATCGTTAGAAAGTATACGGAAAGGGATCTGGATAAAGGAACACTGAGAACTCTAGCAGTAATTGCGTTAAGACAGCCAATTACTCTTTCAAAGCTTGCAAAGATAAGGGGAAACAAGTGCTATGAACACGTGAAAAAACTTCTCGATCTAAACTTCATAAAAGCTGAAAAGAAAGGAAGATCAACGATTCTTACTACGACGGAAGTATTTGCTTCTTATTTTGGCTTTGAAGGTAAAAGCTTGGAAGAAATAAAACAGGAACTGAAAAAGATGAAGGATTTGAAGACAAATCTCTGACTGACCTCCTCCCCATTCTAAAGGACAAGGGTTCCCCTTAGGGCGGGATCATAGGTTTGTGGTTTACAACCGAAAGCCTCGCCTTTTAAGGCGGGGATGAATAGAAAAGTTTATAAGATATGTATCCTCTAATATACTCATAACCCCGAGTCCCGAGAGGGATATAGGGGTAACGGGCTGGAGACCCAGCCCGGATGAACTCTCAAGAAGAGGGGATGTAATCCCAAACCTCTTCGCACTATCAGGAACCTTCGCCCTTTAGGGCGGAGAGGAGGTCAGCCGCGTGGATTGTCACCAGTTCTGCATTCTTTTTGGCCCAAGGAAATTGTGCAAAGCGTTTCCTTCAGCGAGAGCTCACATAGATCGTTGTTAACAGACACTGGATTCAGATTCAGCACTGGAGTGTGAAGCGCCAATTTTAGATCCGAGAAGCAATGAGCTTCTCGTGGAGAGTGTCAAAATATCTCTGCCCTCCTACCCTAAATGGCAAGGCTTTCAGTTGTAAAATTTTTCTTCCCACAGTATTGTGTAGTATCATGGACATAGTCATCAGCAAAAGCGAAATTTTCGGTGAAGCTAGGACCCCACCATCAAAAAGCTATACACATAGGGCTTTCATTTCTGCAGCGCTGTCAAAGAAGGCTGTAGTTGTAAATCCTTTAATTTCAGACGACACAATTGCAACTCTGAATGCATGTAAAAAAATAGGGGCAAAATATGTCAGGAAAGGAAATTGTTTTGAATTTCGAGGTGTAAGTGAAATAGAAGGCGGTTGTTACTTCAATTTTGAAAACTCCGGAACAACTCTCCGGATATTTACGGGTCTTTTATCTCTATCTCCCCTGAAAAGCACTTTGGACGGAGATAAATCTCTGCGAACTAGACCGAACAAGGAACTTGTGCTTGCGTTAAAGAAGCTTGGAGCAAAAGCTGATGGAGATGAACTCTTCAGGGCTCCATTTTCAGTCCAAGGGGTTATAAAAGGAGGGAATGTAGAGATAAAAGCACCAAGCTCCCAGTTTATTACCTCCCTTCTCTACACTTTACCTCTTGCGAAATTCGATAGTTGCATAAAAATTCTTTCAACGAAATCGAGGCCTTACATAGAGGTAACTCTTGAAGTTCTGGAAAATTCGGGTATTAACATTTTGAAGGAGAAAGACGCATTTGTAATTCCCGCTGGACAGGAATATAAGCTAAGAAGATTCGAGGTTCCTGCAGATTTTTCCTCTGCCAGTTATCTGATAGCTGCTGGAATTCTGGCGGGAGAAGTAAAAATAAGAAATATTCTTGATTCCAGACAGGGAGACAAGAAAATTGTAGAAATATGCAGAGAAATGGGTGCAGAAATCGACTGGAACAAGAAAGACGGTGTAATAACCGCAAGAAAATCCGAATTGTGCGGAATAAGCTTTGATGCAAGCGATACGCCAGATTTGGTTCCAACAATCGCAATTCTCTCGGCTGTGGCCAAAGGGGAGACGGAAATATATAATGCAGAACACCTTCGAATAAAGGAGATTGACAGAATAAGGGGTATTGCGGTCAATTTGAGATCTCTTGGTGTTGAAGTGGATGAGAGAAAAGACGGGCTTAGAATAATGGGAAAGGAAAACAAATACTTCAAAGGTACGGTAGACTCGTTTGGGGATCACAGAATTGCACTGGCTTTTAGCTTGCTCGGACTTCTTGGGGAAGTCAGAGTTAGAAATGCGGAAGTCGTCTCTGTTTCGTATCCGGATTTCTTTGAAACTCTGAAAAAACTTGGGGCGAACGTTATAACTGAAAACTCGCTCTTCTGGGATAAGAAGAGCTTGGATAAGTAGAGCAATTTAAAAAACCACAGATGCGCAGGCATCTTGCCAAACTGGAGGACCAACATAGTCAGTTTAATGAGGTCTCGAAAGGAGAGCTTGGCTTTTGAACAGCATATAAAGGAGGCTTAAAGCCTCCCTTAACGCCGGAAGCCTTGCCTTTAAGGAGTTGCTCACAAATCCCCTAGATATTTGAGATCAAGAACGTATCTGTTTACATAGGGGGCGAAGTTGCCACATCTCCTCATGAAGGTACTCCTAACGATAATTCCGTGTCTCAAAAATATCTCTTCAACCTTTTTTGGCAAACTTCTCTCGAAGTTTTGGCTTTCAAATGTGTAGTAATGAATAAAGCCCCCTTCTGAAACCTTACCCTTGACAAGGTGTACAAAATTCTCAGCGGAATAAGGGGCTGGCATTAGAATCCTGTCAAATTTTCCTTCAAGTTTGGGCACCACTTCAGCAACATCGCCTTCAATGGCCACCACGTTTTCGATTTTATTCAGCTTTATGTTTCTTCTGAAGTATTCAACTGCAATCTTGTTAAGCTCCACACCAATCACTTCTTTGGGCCTTGATAATTTCGCGATTACTATTGCAAACGGTCCGACTCCAGCAAACATTACCAGAACCCTTTCTCCTTCTTTTACAAGTTTAGCTATTCTCTCCCTTTCGAATGAAAGCTTCGAGGAGAAGTAAACTTTCGTTGGATCAACCAGAAATCTGCATCCGTGTTCTTTTGCAATTGTTTCTGTCTCTTCCCCGTATATTTTTTGATAACTTGCAACTCTAAATACCCCGTCAACTTCTCCGATTTTTCTGAGAATCGTTTTGACATTTTTGTGCCTTGAAAGAATTGCTGAAACTATTAGATCTTTCTTTGGCATAAGCTCTTCTGGGATTTCGACTATCGCAATATGACCGATTATTTCAAAGCTCCTACGCAGAAGTTTCAGCTCTTCCTCGTTCAGTTTATCTTTTAGCACATCTTTAAGAGACACAGAAGGAATTTATTCAGATTGCAATAAATTCTTACGATGCCAAAAGGTGTTTATTTCATAACGGATTCTAGCTTCGGAAGGCACGAGGAGCTCGCAAAGAGAGCTCTCGATTTAGTGTTAACGAGAGGCATGGGATGGGGGAGCTGTGGGCCCCTCGAACCAGCAGATGAGGCTGGAGGCGTAAAGCCCCAGCTAAACGCCGGAATCTCCCGGCTTTAGCCGTGGAGCAGCTCACAAACGATAGAGTTGATATAGCAAATTGCGGCAGATGCTGATGGTGTTATTTGGGACAGGAGGATCTACCTGTCGAGGTTGTAAGGGATCTTTTCGACGGTGTTTCAGGATTGAGAAAGATAATTCAGGAAGTAGAAATCTAGCTTTGCGATTGGCGGTATAAATGCAGACAACGTATTGGAAGTTCTCAAGTGTGGGGTTACGAAGCAGTTTCTCCCTAGCGTAAGTTTATTAACTTGAATTACTTAAATAAGCCAGATGCCTGAGAAGCTTTACACGACCGGTGAAGTTGCGAAGATATTCGGCGTTTCTTACGTCGCTGTGAAGAAGTGGGCTTATGCAGGGAAGATAAAGTACATTAAAACTCCTGGCGGTAAATACAGGTATCCTGAAAGCGAGATTAAGAGGCTCCTTGGCGAGCAGATGCCAAAAGGGAAGGTTGCCATCTACGCAAGGGTCAGCTCGGCTGACCAAAAAGAGGATCTCGAGAGGCAGAAGCAGAAACTGATCGAATACGCAAAAAGCAAGGGTTATCAGGACATAGAGGTGATCGAGGACATAGCTTCGGGATTAAACGAGAACAGAAAAGGCCTAAATAAGCTCTTCAAGCTCGTAACCGAAAGGCAGATCGAAGCTGTATTCATAACCCACAAGGATAGGCTAACGCGCTTCGGCTTTAAATATTTTGAGGCCTTCTTCAGCTCTTACGGCTGTAGGATAGAAACCATGGACTCCGAAAAGGTTAAGGAGCCTCGACAGGAGCTCGTTGAAGACTTGATAGCCATAGTTACGAGCTTCGCTGGGAGGATCTACGGGGCGAGAAGCCGTAAAAGGAGAGAACTCGTGGAGGCAGTTGAGAATGTCGTTAGAGACTGTTAAGCTCACTGCAAGCTTCAAGCTGGATCAATTCCAGAGGACCTTTTCTCGACATATAGAGAGGTCTTAAGTCAGTTGCTCGATTATGCTTGGGCAAAGGGAATAACCAGCTTCAAGAGGCTTAAGGCGGAGAAGTACCGCGAGTTGAGAGCAAAGTATCCAAGGCTTCCATCGCACTACATCTACACAGCCTGTCAGATGGCCTGCCATATCTACAAGAGCTTCAGGAAGCTCAAAAGGAAAGGGTTGGCGAAAGCTGAGAAGCCAGTCTTTAAAAAGCAAGTTGTGATGCTGGACGATCACCTGTTCAGCCTCAACCTTGAAAGCTGGGAAGCTTCGATAGCTGTTGAAGGCGGCAGGGTTAAGCTAAAGCTGCTCCACGGGACTTACCACGAGAAGTTCAAAGAGGTTGTTGCGAAAGCGAAGGAAGCCGGAGCCTCAACCATTGTGATGGAGGATCTCGAGAAAATCAGGAGGAAGCATAAAAAGGGGAGATCGAAGGCCATAAACGGCAGGCTCAACAGGTGGAGCTTTAGAAAGTTCCAGAACATCGTAGACTACAAAGCAAGGCTTGCGGGATTGAACGTGAAGTATATTGAGGCCGATTACACTTCAAGCCTGTGCCCGATATGTGGGGAAAAATTAAGCCCGAATGGGTAGGCAAATGAAATGCTCCGAATGCGGGTTGGAAGAGGATAGGGATGTTATAGCTGTGAAGAACCTGCTCCGCAGGTACCAGATGGATGCAGGAGCTTCCGTTCACCCCGAAAGCCCTTCCATGAAAAGAGGAGGGAAGGGATGAAAGTTAATGCTAGACCAGAACGGTTTCGGGTGTTGCTGTGATCTCGGCCCTTGTAGGGAATAGGGCAAAAGATTTTATCGAGATGGTAAACAAATTTCTGAAATGAAACAACTTGCAGACCTTAAGGGTTACCAGCTGATCGGGAATCATTCGGCGGTTAAGACATGTCTATGGCTAAAGAAGTCGTTAAAAGATTTGGGATTCTGTTATAAGCAGAAATTCTATGGGATACAAAGCCACAGATGTCTGCAGATGACTCCGGCCCTACTCTGCAATCAATCTTGCATTCATTGTTGGCGTCCCCTTGAACTCCTGAAGGAATTTAAAGGGTGGGACGAACCCGAAAAAATAGTTGAGGAGAGTATAAAGGCTCAGAAAAGGCTTTTGAGTGGCTTCTATGGTACCGAAGGTGTAAATTTAAAGAAGTTGAAAGAGGCTGAGAATCCAAATCAGGTTGCTATAAGTTTGATTGGAGAACCGACACTTTATCCGTATCTTCCAGAGCTAATAGAGTGCTATAAGAGAAGAGGCTTTACAACTTTTTTAGTTACCAATGGAACGATGCCAGAAGTTATTGCGAGAGTTGAACCAACGCAACTTTACATAAGCTTAACAGCGTTTGACGAAAAGAGCCACATCGAGCTCAACAGACCGGTAAGGAGTTTTTGGGAAAGAATTTTGAGAAGTCTGGAAGTGATGTCGGAATCGAATTCTAGAAGAGTTGTGAGGCTAACTCTAATAAAGGGCTTGAACATGCATGAAAAAGCCGTGGAGCGCTTTGACCAGCTAATAAAGATTGCAGAGCCAGACTACGTTGAGGCAAAAGCATACATGTTCCTAGGCTATTCGAGGCTTAGGCTCAAATATGAGAATATGCCGAGTCATGAGGAAGTTTTAGAGTTCAGCAGAAAGCTCGGATACGAAATTGTGGACGAATCGGAACAAAGTAGGGTTTGTCTTTTAAGACCATGAACCTCGAAGACTGCAGAAAAAAACTTGAAGAACTTGAAGAAGCTAGAGAAGAGCTTTTAGACTTGCTTAGAGAACTCAGAATATTCTCATCCAAGGCGATAGTCTATATACATTCCGGGAAAATTTCTGAGGCTGAGGAGAGCATCAGAAAAGCTTCGGAGATTTTGGAAAAGGTAAAAAAATTCCGGGAATATCCAGAAATATACTCAGTCAGCCTTGATGCAATGCAAGAGTTCGTAGAAGCAACGAGTTTTCTGAAAGTTGTAAAAGGCGAGTTTGATTTTTCAATCGAATTCGAAGTACTACATTCGGCATTCGTAACGGGATTAGCCGATTTGATCGGAGAACTTAGAAGATATGCTTTAGCGAGGATGATAGAGGGAAAAATCGATGAGGCCGAGAAAATTCTTGAGCTGATGGAAGAAATATACAATAAACTCATGCCATTTGCGACTTTCCCAGATAAAATTGTTCCAAATTTAAGGCCAAAGCTTGATGTTGCGAGAGCCGGGATAGAGAGAACGAAGTCTGACTTAATTTCCGCAAGACTTTATGAGGCTTTGGATAGGGATAGATGACACAGATAGCTTAGAAGGCATGTGTACTACATATATTGCCCTTCTTTTACTTGATGAGCTCATAGAAGTCGGCGAACCCCTTGGCCTTCCAAGGCTGATAAGATTAAACCCGACAATACCTTATAAAACAAGAGGAAATGGCGCAGTAAGCTTTCAAATGGAGATTTACGATTTGGACAGAGCGATGGAAATAGCGGACGAAGTGATTAGGAGTTTTGCAGAGCTAGAAGATGAGAATACTAATCCCGGTGTTGTATTCGTTGAAGAAGAGAAGGTGCCCTTTTTGAGAGAATTTGCGGAAATGGCAATAAAGGATGTTCTATCGATCAATGATGCTCTGAAAGTCATCGAGAGACTTTCAATTCCCCATTTAAAATACAAGAACGGCAGGGGTTTAATCGGAGCATTGGCCTCAGTTGGAGCAAGACTTGATGATTTTGTCTACGAACTTCTAGCTTACAGATATCCGGAGAGATTTGGAAAGCCGAGAATTTGCGACCTTGAAAGCTTTTACGATTTAGATCTTCGGTTTTATCCGGTAATATTCGATACTGTTGACTGGTGTCATAATGTCGTCATGGCCGTACCAGGAACCCCATGTCCTGTTCTCTTTGGTATAAGGGGGGAGAAAATCGAAGCTTTGAAAGAAGCCATAAATATTCTGAAAACTGAAAGTTGGGAGAAATATGCGATCTTCATAACGAACCACGCCACGGACATGCATTTGATCTCAGACGGAGAAGTCAGAGATTTCAGATCATACAAAATAGTTGGAGAAGTCGTTAAAAAACCATACGAGATCGTTGGAGGACATGTATTCTTTGAGATAAGAGTTGGGGAACAGATTTTAAAATGCGCAGCGTTCGAACCTACAAAGCAGTTTAGAAACGTTGTAAGGGCGCTGATTCCCGGAGATAAGGTTGAGGTATACGGTTCTGTAAAGAACTCCACGCTGAATTTGGAGAAGATTAATATCTTGGAACTTCAAAAGCAGTTCGTAGAATTGAATCCGATTTGCCCGAGTTGTGGGAAGAGAATGGAATCGGCAGGTAAAAACCAAGGGTTCAGGTGCAGGAAATGCAAAACAAGGGCTTTTGATAAGATCAGGGTCGAAATACCTAGAAAGATAGAAACTGGTTTTTACGAAGTACCCCCATGTGCTAGGAGGCATCTAACGAAACCACTGATAAGGATGAAAGTTGCGAAAAGACACATTTTCAGGTAGATTTTTAAAAACCAAGATTAACATTCTAAGTGGACTTTGCGTTGAGAGAGGAACTAGCAAAGAAGCTCAAAAAAAAGCTTTAGGGTAATCTCACCTTACAAAGTTGAGATTGGTTGGATAGATTTGGCCATATTTGGAAAAGAAAGTGTAGGTATTGATTTTTGCCTGAATTATGATTCCAGTATTGAGAGACTCAATTCCTTTCCGTTCAGAAAAAGGATAATTATCGGCGACTGTGAAGGGTGCACTGATCTTTGGGAATTCTGCAAAAAGTATGAAATAACTTTGAACGAAGTGGAACATTTCGAATCTTTTCTGAAAACTAAAAGGCTTGAAGACAACCTGGCTTACCTGTATATCACTCAAGAAGCGTTAGACGACGGGAGATTTGAAGAACTTAAAAATTTTGGATTCGCCACTTCCTATTCGAGGTTAAAAGTCGAGCCGAAGTTTTTTGTAAGTCTGACAAATGAGGGTTACAGAATCGCGAAGAAGATCATTTATTCTAGAATTTTGGCAAAAATTAAAAAGCTTGAAAAACTTGCAAATCCGCTGAACTATTTAATAGCGCTCGGTCTATCGACTTCTCTTTCCTTGAAGCCTGAGGACTTCTCTACGCAAAAAGATTTAAAATCTTTGCTATATTTCTATAGAAAAATTCCTTTAAATAACTTCGTTATTCGCGAAGGACATCCAAAGGTCATGCTTGCCGAGTTTTTGGTTAAATCCGCGCTCAATGAGGAAGCTGTAAAGCTTGCGAAAAAGCTCACTGAGATGGGACTGGCAACGAGTCATTATTTGTACTCTCCCAGCGGCGAACCCATCTGGGAAGAGTTCAGATTTGCTAGAGAAGTAGTAGAATATTTGATAAAGTCAAGTTTCTTCAGCATCGAAAAAGAGATAGCTGAGAAAGTTCGTTTCCTGCTGCATGCAATTCAGGGAAGAGCGGAAATTAGCCAAATTTATGAAGAGCAAATTGGGTTGGCAGAACTGAAAAAGCCAAGTTTAAGTACAGAATTTGAAGAATTTTTAAGATTTAAAATTGCAACTTTCGTGGGGAAGGTTTTGAATAGATTAGACCTAAATTGAAGCATTCGTAATTGCGAAGAAAAAAATTCATTCAATAAAAAACTGTGAAATTTCTGACCTCCTCCCCGCCCTAAAGGGCGAGGGTTCCCTCAGGGCGGATCATTGGTTTGTGGTTTACCGCCTTCATTTTTATCACTTCACAGCTGGTGGGTGCGATTTGCACCCACCCCGCTCCGTTCGTCCAGCGGTAGACC
>JAAOZI010000028.1 GCA_011605865.1 Archaeoglobales archaeon | reverse complement strand
ACTCGAAACGCCTGTAGCGTATGTAAGCCCGCCTTTCGAAGTTTAGTTCATTGTACAGCTTAGCGCAGCTGTCAGCAAGTTTCCATAAGGCAGAGCAGTCCTCGATTATGAAAATGTTCGTTTTCTTCACTTCAGACACCTTTCCGGGCTTCAATGTATTTTTAAAGGTATATTATATATAAACTTATCAACAATTCATCCCACGGTTAAAACCGTAGCTTTCTTGTCGATTTTCATGTAACATGCTATGTCTGTAATTTTTTAAAATCCTCTCTATTAAGCTTTTTATCTAAAGAGGTTTTTCAGTTATAAAAATTAATTAAAAAAGTCAGATACTTTTGTATGCGAACCACCAATCGAAACCTCCTATTTCACCCTTCTTTATCTTCTCAAGTCTCTCCGCAGCATCTTTTATAGTTCTTGCGGGCGGAATTATTACCCTGTTACCAATGAGCTCGTTGTTTGGCCAGTTTGCCGGGATGGCTACACCTTTTTCATCGCTGATTTGCAAAGCCTTTATCGCTCTAAGAATTTCATCGATATTTCTGCCAACTTCTTGCGGATAATAAAGAATAAGCCTAACAACTCCTTTTGGATCTACTACAAAGACAGCTCTGACGGTGTTTGTACCCTTTGCTGGATGTATTAATCCCAGTTTCTTCGAAACCTCGCCAAGATCATCAGCGATTATTGGAAACTCTATGCTAATACCCAGTTTTTCTTTTATCCATTCGACCCATTTTATGTGGCTGAATGTCTGATCGATGCTTAGCCCTATTAGTTCGCAGTTTAGCTTTTTGAATTCCTCATACCTTTTTTGAAACGCAACGAATTCGGTTGTACATACAGGCGTAAAATCTGCTGGATGCGCGAACAAAACGAACCACTTTCCTTCGTATGGTAGCTTAATTTCACCGTGGGTCGTTTTTACTACCATTTCCGAAATTTTTTCTCCTAGCAGTATCATTTTGCATCACCAAAAAAACCAATTTTTCTCGATTTAAAAGATTTTCTTTCGAAAATCGAACATATATTTTTTAAAACTTGAAGTCTATTTCTAAAGTGGACCCTAGAGATTTGAAAATAGTAATGGAGCTCGTGAAGAATGGTAGAATTAAGAAAACTGAGCTAGCTAAAATGCTAAAAATAACAGAAACAGCCGTGAGAAAGAGGATAGAAAAATTAGAAAAGAACAAGGTCATCCTAGGTTATAGGGCAGTTGTAGATTTTAAAAAGCTTGGGATTTTTTCCTCGCTAACAGGCATCGATGTGGAACCTGAGCACATATGGAAAGTCGTCGAAAGGTTGAAACAAATGGAGAATGTGAATTCAGTGTACCTAACTTCGGGAGATCACGTACTCATAGTGGAGGTTGTTACAGATTCGTTGGATACAATGAGACGTCTGCATGAAGAAATCTCCGGAATTCAAGGTGTGAAGAGAGTTTGTCCTGCAGTCATTATGGAGGTTTTGAAATGAGCTAAACTCTGCGAAGGATTAAAATAGTTCCCTGAAACAAAATTTCTGTATGGAGGAGTTGATTATTGAAAAGGAGGTAGAATTCGAGGAGGCTGAAAAAATTGCCAGAAAAATGGCTAACGAAAAGGGAAGCGCAATCCTTTTGGCCTATCATGATCCAAAGACCGGATTGAAATATCCAAACGTAGATTGTTGCGGGGAAAAGACCTGGGAACTTTATGCAAAAACACGGGGAGGAAATTTTAGGGTGAAAATAGGAGTTATTGAGTTCATTTTTAGAATAGATTAACAAATGCTATGAAAACCTGCCCTTCAGGGCAGAGAAGATTGGCAATTAGGAGAATTCAGAGTAGTGGTTAGAAACCACTTAGATGGAATTTCCCCTGAGATTCACTTTAATGTGGATGTGGAGAACTCAAAGAACCTCTAGATATCTGTATTTCTCATCTTCAAAAATGCCTCCAAAACGAACCTCAAGACGCCTCCTGAAGATTGGACCATCTATTAAGATAGTATGAAATTCACCATTTTCCCCGCATGGGTCGGCTTTATTGGCTATTAGATATTCGATGACTTCGCTACTGAATCTTTTTCCAAGTATTTCATCATAACCTTTCCTGACTGCAATTATCACAGCTTCGAATTTTTTGGCAATCTCTTCCGCTAATTCTCTCGTATTTCTGCCCCAAAGAGGAAATATTGGTTCAATCCCGAGTTCGTTGCAGACTCTAGTTATCCAGTTTCTATGATGTTCTAGGTATATATCTCCAAAAATGACTTTTTTGGCATCATTTTCAATGAAAACGGACTTCAGGACCTCTTCGAAGTTGTTTGAATATCTTCCAAAGACCAATTCGATGCCCACTGCTTCACTCTGTCTTTTTAATACGTCCTCCTTTAGCCTATGCCCTCTTGTCTGGCCATCTTTTACCATGGAAACTAGTCTGTCAATTCTATATTTCTTCTTTGCTTCATACAGCGCCATTCCGGAGTCCTTTCCACCGCTCCACATTGCAAGTATCATTCTTCAAAACCTCTGCTCTTTAAAAAATTTAGATATCAAAGTATTTCATGTATTCCCATGGGGTTATGTAAAGACAGAACTGATTCCACTCCTCTATTTTTAGCTCCATGAATTTGTCGAATATATGACTCCCAAGAACTTTTTGAAGGACTTCGTCTGTTGCTAGATGATCCAGCGCATCTCTGAGCGTAGTTGGTAATTCGCCAATTTTCAGTTCTCTTTTCTCTCTTGGTGAAAGTTCGTATACGTCTTTCATAATGGGATCTCCCGGTTCTATTTTTTTCTTTATCCCATCTAGTCCGGCTGCGAGTTGCGCTGAGATTGCTAAGTAGGGATTGCAGCTGGGATCTGCACCTCGATACTCCACTCTTATTGCAGATGGATTCCTTTTGTACATGGGCACCCTGACTAAGGCAGATCTGTTTCTTGGGCTCCAGCAGATATTTATAGGTGCTTCGAAACCTGGTACAAGTCGTTTATAGCTGTTAACTGTTGGGCAACAGATCGCAGTTAATGCTTTTGCGTGTTCAAGTAACCCGCCAATGTAGTAACGAGCTTTCTGGCTTAGGAAGAATTCCTCATTGGGATCCGCAAATATGTTTTCACCATTAAAAGGTTCTCCCTTCCAGAGGCTTTGATGTGTATGCATTCCGCTGGCATTATCCAAATAAATTGGTTTGGGCATGAATGTTGCTATTAGCCCATTTTTTCTGGCTATGTTTTTTGCTGCAAACTTGTAAAGATAGACGGCATCGCAAACCGGTGTAAGTTTTTTGGGTTTGAAATCAAGCTCTATTTGTCCAGCAGTAGCGACTTCATGATGGTGGTATTCGACGATTACACCAAGTTTTTCAAGATTGTAAACAAGCTCGTTCCTGTATTCAGTCGTTGTATCTTCCGGTGGAGTTCTGAAATAGCCTTCCTTTGGTCGTATTATATAACTACCTTCTAGCTCCGGACTTTTCGGCAAAATCCTTGGAGCACCCCAGCTATCTCCAACTCCTCCGCTTGGGGATGTCCATAGATCCCATGTAAGATTTCTTAAATCAATACTCTGAAAAACGAAAAACTCTATTTCTGGCCCGAATATGGCGTTCATACCCTGACCTTCAAGCTCTTTTTGAACTCTTTTGGCAACATAGCCACGCGGGTCGCATTCGGACACACCGGAGCCCCATGGTTCATGGACCTCCCCAAATACTATAGCCGATTTTTGGATAGGATCTTCGATCCAAGGAATTATCTTTAGAGTTTCTGGATCTGGCATCCAGATCATGTCGCTCTGCTCTATGCTCTTAAAACCCCTCACAGATGACCCATCGAAACCTAATCCGTCAAAAGCAGAACCCTCGATGAACTCCCTTGCAGGGATAGAAAAAGTAAGTAGATATCCTCTTACATCGCTAAAAGCACACAAAACTTGTTTAACTTCGTTTTTTTCAAGCAGATTTCTTGCATTTTCTATTGCATCCTCCATTGGATCACCCCCTCAGTTTTCGAGGGTTTCAGTATATAAGTTTTTCTTAAATCTTTTCCGAGATTGAAGAATACAAAATTTTTTTTCAGAAATATTGAAAATTTTTCAAACCAAGCTTCACAATAACTCACAAATTTAAGAATTTAAATTTTAAATTAGAGATAATGCTAATATGTCTGATTTGACGCTCTCCACGGCCAAAGTCGGGAGATCTTCTAGGGTGTTCATCGATTGGTTGTTCACAGCCCCTTTTAGGCTCCCACCTTGTCCCATTCTACCTTAGAAGCAAGGGCCGTGTTCCCCGTTATTCCTATCCCATGAGGGGCTCGGGATTATGTTCCACAAACTCTCGCCATGTTCATAGCTCCAACAACATCAGCATCTTGTTAGATAGAACAGGCCATCTGGCAGGCTGTGTAGATGTAGTGCGATGGAAGTCTTGGATACTTTGCTCTCAACTCGTAGTACTTTTCTGTTTTAAGCCTCTTGAAGCTCGTGATCCCCTTCTTCCAAGCGCAGTCGAGCAACTCTCCTAAGACTTCTCTATATGTCGAGAAAAGGCCCTCTGGAATTGATAAAATGAGCGACAAACCTCGCCCTTTAGGGCGGGGAGGAGGTCAGGGGAAAGTATCTTGACCTTTTTTAAATGAAAAAGTTTAAAATTTCTAGGTTTTATCGAACTCGATGATCGCTTCTGCACCAGGGAAGATAATTTTGTTTGGTGAGCACGCTGTAGTCTACTCTCGACATGCGTTGGTTTCGGCGATAAACCTTCGTTGCAGGGTTGAAGTGAAGAAAAGCGATGGGTTTAGGATAATCTCTCCACTCGGTGTAACTACTCTTGACTTTAAAGTTCATCCCTATGTCAGCTATTCTATAAAGAGATTTTGCGAGCTTAAAGAAATAAAAGGAGCGGAAATAAGGATAGAAAGTGACATTCCTATAGCTTCTGGTTTGGGGAGCTCTTCAGCTGTCACGGTTGCAACTATAAAAGCGATGAACGAAGAATTCAATATCGGACTCAGCGAAGAAGATGTTTTTGAAATGGCCAGGAAAGTGGAGATAGACGTTCAAGGGAGAGGAAGCGGAATAGATCCGTTTATTTCAACTTTTGGCGGTTCTTGGATTTTTCCGAAGAGGAAAAAAGTTGATTTATGTTTGGATTTGTTTGTTTTAAAACTATGGGAAAGGTCTACTAAAGAAATGGTTGAAAAAGTCGCTCTTTTAAGACAGAAGTATGGTGAAATTGTTGAAAGAATTTTTGATGCAATCGATTGCATAACGCTTAGAGCATCAGAATGCAGAATAGAAGAATTTGATGAACTGATAAAGATGAATCAATCCCTTTTAAGGGCTCTGGGTGTGAGTTCTCAGCAAATTGACGAGTTAGTAGCCAGACTTGAAAAAGAAGGTTTTATAGTTAAAATAACGGGAGCTGGAGGTGGAGGATGTCTCTACGGTGTTTTCACAGGAAAAAAGCCACAAGGTAGCTTTTTAGTGAGAACGAATGCGGAGGGGGTGAAGATTGAGGATTCTTAAGATAGGTGGTTCTGTAATAACTAAGAAAGATGGTTTTGAAGAGCTTAACGAAAACGCAATAGAAGAAATCTGCTCGGCAATTTCTGAAAATTATTCAAATTTGATTTTGGTTCACGGAGCTGGCTCTTTTGGGCATCCCCATGTAAGAATGTTTGGTTTAGATACGCCAATTTCAATTGCAAGAATTCATAACTCTTGCGTAAGATTGAACGAATTGTTTTGCAGAAAACTCTTGGACAAAAAAGTTCCGGCTATCGGATTACATCCGATGAGCTGCGATTTTGGAAAGATTGGCAGGATAATGGAGAAAGGATTTGTTCCCGTTTTACATGGCGATGTCAGCTTGGAGGGAATTGTTTCAGGCGATGAGATTGTTGTAAGACTCGCTGAAAACTTCCAAGCTGAAAGAATAGGTTTTGCAACAGATGTAGAGGGAATCTTTGTCAATGGAAAGAAAGTTGACAAATTTTATCCATGGATGAAACCTGATCAGCTAGGCGATGACGATGCGACTGGAAAAATGAGGGGAAAGATTAACAGAATTCTGTCTTTGAAGAAAAAGTGTAGAGTTTTTGTTTTTAAAGGAAGTGGAGAAAATGTTAAGAAGTTTCTTGAGGGAAAAGAAGTGGGAACCGAGGTGGTCCTGTGAAGACTTCGAACAGAAAACTTGATCATATAAGGATTTGTTTGACTGAAGAAGTCGAATCCGGATATACAGGACTTGAGGATATAATGCTGATTCATCAGGCAATCCCAGATTTTGATTTCGAAGAGTTAAGGACAGAATTTGAATTTTTTGGAAAGAAACTTTCTTTCCCATTCTTGATAGCCTCAATGACAGGCGGACATACAGTTGCAAAGGAAATAAATGCAAACTTGGCAATTGCCGTTGAAGAAACAGGTATAGGAATGGGGGTGGGAAGTCAGAGGGCAGGGATAGAGGACAAAAGTGTCGAGGAAACTTTCTCAATTGTAAGAGAAAAAGCTCCAAATGCATTTATCTATGCAAACGTAGGTCTTCCACAGGTCATAAAGGATCCCGAAGTTGTTGATAAAGTGGTAGAGATGGTGGATGCAAATGCTGTGGCAATTCATCTGAATTACTTGCAAGAGGCAATAATGGAAGAGGGAGACCTTATTTCCCGAAACGCCTTTGAGGTTTTGCGGGAAGTCTGCAAAACTGTAAAAGTGCCGGTTATTGTAAAAGAAACCGGAGCGGGAATAGTCAGAGAAATTGCCCTCAAGCTTAAAGAGATTGGGGTTTCTGTTTTGGATATAGGTGGAAAAGGAGGTACTTCCTTTAGTGCTGTTGAAGCCTACAGAAGTGAGAATGAGGTTCTGAAATCTGTTGGGTTTGACTTTTTTGACTGGGGGGTTCCAACTGCTTTCTGTATCGTTGATTGTGCAAAGATTTTACCTGTGATCGCAACAGGGGGTATAAGGAGTGGAATAGACGTCGCGAAAAGCATAGCGATAGGTGCTGTAGTTGCAAGTTCTGCTCTTCCTTTTCTTTCTCCGGCGAGAATAAGTGCTAATGCTGTGAAGAGACAGATAGAAAGATTTATGCATGGATTCAGAACAGCAATGTTTTTATGCGGTGCAAGGAATGTTGAAGAGTTAAAAAGAAAACCTATCTTTATTTCCGGGAAGCTGCTTGAATGGTTAAGGTTTAGGAAGATAGATGTTCAGAAATTCTGTGAGGGGAGAGAATGATAGAAATAAAAGAGAGGGCAAAAATAGTCGATGAGGCATTGAAATATTATCTTCCGGAAAAGGATTTTGGCCTATACAAAGCTGCGAGACATCTTATAAAGGCAGGGGGAAAGAGACTTAGACCAGTAATAGCAATGCTTGTTTGTGAGGCAATTGGAGAAGATTACAATAAGATAATGCCAGCGATTGTTGCAATTGAAGCGATACATAACTTCACTCTTATCCATGATGACATAATGGACAGAGATGAAATGAGGAGGAATGTTAAAACCGTTCATAAAGTTTACGGTGAGCCGGTAGCTATTCTTGCAGGGGATACATTGTTTGCTGAAGCTTTTAGTTTAATTGCGAAGTGTGATGTGAATGCAGAAAACGTTAGAAAGGCTGTTGAGCTTATGGCGGATGTTTGCATTAAGATCTGCGAAGGCCAGTATATTGACATAACTTTGGAAAATAGGATGGCCAGCGAGGAGGAGTACTTGGAGATGGTCAAGTTGAAAACAGGTGTTTTGATAGCGGCTTCAGCGACAATTCCGGTAATTCTTTTCGGCAAGTATGATCTATTTGAACCCCTATGGGAATACGGGATAAATGCTGGCATAGGGTTCCAGATTCATGATGACGTTTTGGATCTTATAGGAGAGGATATGGGAAAGGACTGGGGAAGTGATTTGGTGAAAGGAAAAAAGACTCTGATAGTAATAAAAGCGTTTGAAAAGGGTGTTGAACTTGAAACATTTGGGAGGGGGAAGGCGAGTAATGAAGAGATAAAAAAGGACGTAGAAAAGCTGAAGGCCTGTGGAGCTATAGATTATGCCTCAAAGAAGGCAAGAGAATACATAACTTTGGCTAAAAAGAATCTTTCGAAGTTAGGTGAAAGTGAGGGCAGGAAAATTCTGGAATCGCTTACCGATTATCTTGTTGAAAGAAGAAAATAAAAATTTTTAAACTGAACACAATTTCTATGCCCAAAAGAGCGCTAATCTTCGGCAGGTTCCAGCCGTTCCATCTGGGACATCTGGAAGTAGTAAGGTGGGCGCTAAAAACCTTTGATGAGTTAGTTCTCTTGGTAGGCATGGCGGATGAAAGTCACACAGCCAGAAATCCTTTTACAGCCGGAGAAAGAATATGGATGATAAGAGAATCACTGATAGAGGCGGGAATAGGATTGGATAGGATAATAACAGCCACAGTTCCAACCATGAGCGTTTATGTTGGTAATGCGTTTTACATTCTCAACTTAGTTCCGAAAGTGCAAGCGATAATAACTAGGAACCCAGTGATAGCCCAGGTTTTTAGGGATGCTGGTTTAGAAGTTGTAATTCCTCCAGATTTCAAGAGGGACAAGTATAGAGGTACAACAATAAGGAAAATGATGTTGAATGGTGAAAATTGGCATGAATGCGTTCCTAAGGCTGTTGTGAGAATAGTTGAGGCTGTAAAAGGTATTGAAAGGCTAAAAAAAGCTAATAGTTCTGATTAACCTTTTGTAACACCCAGAGGTATAAGCTTTGCGACTAAGATGGAAATTCCGGCTCTGTGTACAACATCAACGACATCATCGCTGAGCTTATAGGCTTCAGGAGCCTCTTCTGACAGCAGGCCTTTCTCTGCTGACCTCACGTATATCCCCTTCTTTTCTAAGTTCTGTTTTACAACGTTGTCCCTCATTTTTCTCTTTGCCTCGGCTCTGCTCCATACCCTCCCGCTTCCGTGGCAGGTACTTCCAAAAGTTTCTTCCATCGCTTTTTGCGTACCAACAAGAACATAGCTTGGTGTCCCCATGCTTCCGGGAATTAGTACTGGTTGCCCAACATCGCGATATACAGAAGGAAGTTCTGGTCTTCCTGCAGCAAAAGCCCTTGTAGCACCTTTTCTGTGGACGCAAACTCTCATCTTCTTTCCATTAATCGTATGTTCTTCGAATTTCGCTATGTTATGCGCAACATCGTAGACAACTTCTAGACCCAAATCTTCTTCACTCATCTTGAATACCTTTCTGAAGCTTTCTCTTACCCAGTGTGCAATTATTTGTCTGTTGCACCAAGCAAAGTTCGCACTAGCTGCCATTCCCGAGAAATAGTCTTCGCCCTCTTTACTCTTTATCGGTGCGCATGCTAGCTGTCTATCGGGAAGAGAGATGTTGTACTTTTTCACTGCTCTGTCAAGCACTTCCAGAAAGTCAGTACAAACCTGGTGTCCTAAACCACGACTTCCGCAATGTATCATAACAGTAACGGTCCCCTCCTCTAGGCCAAATACCTTCGCAACTTCCGTATTGTAGATTTTTTCAACATATTGGACTTCTAGGAAGTGATTTCCACTACCGAGAGTTCCTAGCTGAGTTCTTCCACGATCTCTGGCTTTTTTGCTTACGACTTCAGGTCTAGCTCCGGGCATAGCTCCGTTTTCCTCACATTTTTCTAGATCTTCTTCGTACCCATAGCCGTTTTCTAGTGCCCATTTAGCTCCTGAGACGAATATTTCATCAAGCTCTTTGTCTTTGAGCGTTATCTTTCCCTCGCTTCCAACCCCTGAAGGCACTGCTACAAAGAGTGTGTCGATCAGTTCCTTTATTTTTGGTCTTACATCTTCTACCTTCAAATTGCTCCTGAGCAATCGAACCCCGCAATTTATGTCGAAGCCTACACCACCCGGTGATATCACTCCTTCTTCAACATCAAAGCCTGCAACTCCACCAATTGGAAATCCGTAACCAACGTGGACATCTGGCATCACAAGAGAGGCAACTCTTATTCCCGGCATAGTTGCGACGTTTGCAGCCTGTTCAACTGCATCTTTTTCAAGATCTTTCATCAACTTTCTGCTTATGTAAAAGTAAGCAGGCACTCTCATCCCTTTCTTGTAATCTTTACTGAGCTCCCATTTGTAATCCGTAATCTTCTTCAGGATGTCTTCCATACCCCGAATCTATTCTTCGATTTATAATTTTGTCGCATTCAACTAGTTACAACTGAAAGCCCTCGCCTTTTAGGGCGGGGGATGATATAAAAGTTATTACCGATGAACACCTTAGAAGATCTCCCGGCTTTAGCCGTGGAGAGTGTCAAGAAGACTATATTTGATGAAAATCGTATTCCTTGCAAAAGTTCACAGAAATCGATCCCACAGGCACCAAAACTGTGGGCAAAGTTTTGGAAATGCAATGTCGCAGAGAAACCTTTCTCAAACTATAGATTATTCTAAGTCTGAATAAAAATTAATAAAAAAATTTAGAATTTCCAATCAACAACTTGGATGTAAGGTACTTTCTCAAAGGTCCACTTGCCTGTTTTTGCATCGTATTTGCTGCAGAGGAAGCACTTCCAGTCCTTCTCGTTTAGATCTGGATAGTCTGTTCTGTAGTAGTATCCGGGCCATCTAGTTTCTTTTCTTTCAAGCATGTGCCTCACGTGAGCTTCTGCGCTCCAGACTCTGTGAACGAGCTCCCAAGCTCTCATCAGCTCATGCAGATCTCTGGCGGCGAGCTTTTCTAGATCTTCTTTAAGGAATTGTAACAACTCCAACGCTCTGTTCAGGAGCTTCTCGTTTGTCTTATACATCGTAGCAATTCCCGCTGCGTATTCGTCCATGATCTTCTGCAATCTAACAAGTCCCTGCCATGGTAGTATGTAGTTCGGATTTACAGTTTCATCAGTGGAGAACTTCTGGTTCTCCATGAATGTTACCATTGGCTGGAAAACTTTCTTCTTGAATTCCTCAGCTTCCTTCATGTCCACTTCTGGGTTAGGTTTCTGTTCGATGACATATTTGACCGCGGCTTTTCCAGCAATTCTACCTTCTGTGAATGAACCGCTGGAGAACTTGTGCGGGTTGGCTCCAGCGCAGTCTCCAACAGCAAACAAGCCTTTCACGGTTGTCATCCTGTTGTATCTCAGCGGGAAGAATTTCGCGTATTCCTCTGGCATCAGGTCGCTTGGTCCGCATACCCAGAATCCCGCTTCCCCGCTGTGGGATCCCATGATATAGGGTTCAGCCGGCATAGCTTCGCTGGGCTTTTCCTGTGGATCAATGTTCTGAGCAGCCCAGAGTAATGCCTGGCTGATCGTCATGTCGAGGAAGTCTTCGAATGCTTCATCGTAGATGTGCTTAAGCTTCTTCTTGTCTCCTCCAGCGAGTTCTCTCATTGCCTCCTCAGTATGCATGTATATCGGATGTTTGCTTTCCATTATCTCGAGCATTACCTGGTGATTCCTTAGAGGTGTTGGCGTTGGTGTTGCTAAACCGTATGGCTTGTATTTCTCAAGCTCGGCTTTTCTTGTAACTATGTATTCCTCTCCATAGGCATTTTTAGCTTTGCACTTGAAGAACAGGAACCAAGCTCCTACTGGACCGTAACCATCTTTGAACCTGAATGGAATGAAGCGGTGCTCAAACTGTGTGAGCATAGCTCCTGCCCATATTCCCATTGCGTAGCCACTACCAGTATCGAAGATCGCATACCAAGTTCTTCCGGCAGCTTCTCCAACACTCCTAGGTCTAAAGAGCAATGTCGCACCACCTGTTGCGAGGATTACTGCTTTCGCTTTGAATATGTAGTACTTTGGTTCTCTGACGCTGAATCCAACGGCTCCAGCAACTCTGTTTGGATCTTTCTTATCCATCAGGAGTTTTACGATCATTACTCTCTCGTATATGTTCTTTTCACCAACAGCCATCTTGGCAGCTTCAGCGATGATTGGCTTGTAGCTCTCTCCATGTATCATTATCTGCCACTGGCCCTCTCTAACATACTTTCCCTGTGGAGTCTTCCAGATTGGAAGTCCCCATTTTTCGAATAGATGCACCGTTCCATCGACGTGTCTCGCATAATCTGCCACGAGATCTTCTCTTGCAAGACCCATCATGTCCAATGTTACGTATCTGACGTAGTCTTCAACTGTATTCTGTCTTTCACTTCTCCCCGTCAAGTCGAGATATGTGTTTATAGCAGATAAACCTTGGGCAACTGCACCGCTTCTTTCAATTGCAGCCTTTTCGACGAGAACAACTCTCAGTCCTGCAAGTTTTGCCCAGTAAGCTGCTTCATAAGCTGCGCCGCATCCCGAGAATCCTCCTCCTATGACTAAAACATCTGTCTCAACAACTTCTGTTTTAACATCTTCGGGCTTATAAAGCTCGTACTTCTTTGGCACATAAACCATTTAAACCACCTCATTTCTTGAGCTTGGGTTTATATAGTTCTTTCAGTCCAAGAATAGCAGGTTCCCCACTCAGGAGTTCAGTTTTCAGCATATCCATCGTCGGTTCTGGGAATCCCTCAAATGGCTTTATCGAACCCCAAGGGGTTGTTCTGATTGGGAACTTGAATCTCAAAACTTTGCCATTTCTGTATTTTATTGTCCACATTATGTCGCTGGTCCCTCTCATTGGTACGCAGCTAGCGCCAAGAGGTGTAAAATCCGCATAGCCTCTAACATCAATGGCCCCCTGTGGGCACATCTTAACGCAGCTGTAACATTCCCAGCACATGTCTGGTTCTCTGTTATATGCTTTCATTTTCTCTTTGTCCAAAACCATCAAATCATTCGGGCAGATATACTGGCATGCGGTTTTCTCTAGCGCCTTACAACCATCGCATTTATCCGGGTTTACAAAACTCGGCATTTTCCCACCTCCTTTTTCTTAAAAGATCAAAAAATTTAAACTTTACTTTTTTATTCTACCTCCGGTGGAGGAATAAATTCATCCTCTTTTTTAGCTGCCTCCTGAATTTCGGGCAACCTTGCAAGAACTTTGTCTATTATGTTAAGTGATTTGTTCTTTACCATTTCTTCAAAGACTGCCCTTCTCAATGCGATAGGGATATCCTCTATATAACCTCTAGAATCGATTCTGGCCTTGTCAAAGGCCTTGAGGATTTCTTTAGACTTATCTTCTGGCACAGGTACTGCTATCATTTTCAGGGCTCCACCAAACATGTCCTTTATTTCTCTCTCGAGCGGAGTTCCCTTTATCTTTTCCATTCTCCTATCATCTATTATAACTCCAATGTAGTGAGGCATTTTATTCACCCCTTTGGCAATTCCAGCTTAGGAACATCGACTTCCAGCTCTTGTGCTTTCAATTTGAGATATTTATTATTCACAAACGGGTATCCGTAAACTTTCCACCACTTCACTATTACCTTGTAGACTTCTGGTCTGAATATTACGTTTGGTGGGTATATACCTTCCGAAACGAGACCCCTAATAAAGCTGCCGCTAAACTTCTGTCTTTCCTTGCTATGTCCGCATGTTTCGCTGTACGCAATTTCACCGCATTTGGGACAGTACCAGAACTCTCCCATGTTCTGCGGCAGTATCTTTAACCCATAATCTACTTCATGCGGTGGTGCATCGAATCCAAAGCTTGGGATTCCTTTACTCCACAGTATCTGCGTTGCATACATGTCGTAGTACTCTCCAACTGCTGCATGGTCTCTGCCGAACATGTGATGCGTGCACCCAAGATTCTGTCTTATTATTCCATGGAGAAGAGATTCAATTGGATTTCCGTAACGCATATCCCAGAGTGTCATGGTTACTATGTGTCTTTCTGGCTTTATGTAGCCGTATTTATTCACTGCCTCGTGACCTTCCAATATTGCCTCATCTGGATAATCCCCCCTTCTCTTTGCACCAATGATCGCATTCACCAAGATTCCGCTACACGGTTCTATGTCTCCAGTAAATGCTGCACATTTCATCAACATTTCATGACCAACATGCGGGACGTTTCTAGTTTGATGTGCTATTACCGTTCTCCATTTCTTTACGTTCTTTATCACATCTCTGCATTTTGCTGGCGGGAACCAGAATCGATCATATGGTTCCTTGAATTTTGGCTCGTTTATTATTGTGTACTTTCCTGCAAATATTACTGGCTGGTGACATCTGTAGATGAGGTAACCAGGATGCTTATCATCGAATGGCTGTCTCACAACTTCCGGATTCTTTTCTGGAGTTCCAAAAGTTCTTACAGCTACATCTTTTGGATCTATTCTGTATATTTCTTCGATGTCCAAAGTTGCAAATGGCTGACCTTTCAGGGTTAGGAGTAACCTGTCTCCTTCTTTAACACCTAGAGCTTTGTAATCATCTTCGCTGACATCGAAGAGAATAGGGAACGGAAAGATCCACTCACTCAATAATCTTCTTTCTTTTAGAACTCTCTCGAGTTCATCTCTAACCATTGAGCCTTCAAGAGGGCTGAAGAAACCGTAGCAAATGGACATTATTTCTCTGTAGACGTGCCTTATCGGAACCCCCTTCGGGTCTAGGGTAGCTTTTAGCTCGAATCTGGGACAACCAGCAGCAATTTTTTCAGCCCTGTTTTTGTTTTTTACAACTCTATCGACAAGTCTTCCACCATGCGGTGGAGGCATTCTAAGCATAGGCATTACACCCCCACTTTTCATTCTTGAAAGGAATTATATAAATTTTTCGAAAAATTATTTAATGATTAACTGTTCGAAAAACTTTTTTGTTTTTCCTTATTTGCGAAAGTACATTTTCTGCTTTTTCTTTTTTCTAAAATCCTCAACGCCTTTTTTCGATTATTTCGAAATCTTTTACTAAGGCTACCCCCCGATTGTTTTGCCAGATCTTTTCTAGAAACTTAATGATTATCCTTTTCTTAAAGAGCGGCGCATCGAGAACGAGAGTCTCGTATTCTCCGCCCTCTCCTGAGAGATTTATTTTTGTCTTTTTTGCAACTTCTTTTAGTCTTTCAACACCTTTTTTGTCTAATTTCATTCCAAGAAAACTCTCATCAAGTCCCATCGCCGAAACACTTACTATTACTGCTTCAAAGTTCTGCGAAACTTCGTTTAAAATTCTCTCTTGCTCAATTCCCCAAAGAGGGGCGAATAGCTTCAAGTCAAGAGAGTCGCATATTCTCTTTATCCTGCTAAGCTGGTAATTCGATGCTATGGCCCCACAGCAAACCGCATCGATTTCGAGATTTGACAAGCCCTCTTTTAGTTCTTCTACTTCTTTTTCTTCAATTCCTGAAACTTTGATTTTAACCAGAGGCAAATCTAGACATTTAGCAATCGCATCGAGCATGTGGAGGTTTGCGGTATGAAACATATAGGAATCCTCTCTTTCTGGAATTGCTGTTACCAGCAGAAGCTCACCCATATCTGAAATCTTGTGCAAAGCCAAAATGGAATCCTTTCCACCAGAAGTTAGTACTGCAATCCTCATATTAGTTCTATTTTCATCCCCAAATCCTTTTTTACGGCTTTTTCATAAACTATCTTTGCTACTGCCAGATCTTGGATTGCTAGACCTGTGGAGTCGAATATCGTAATCTCGTTTCCTTCCCTTCCCTTTTTAATTCCCGCAACGATCTCGCCCAAGGTTGCGTAGATGTTCTCCCTTCTAATTATCCCTAGGGAATGTGCTACGTTTACTTCTCCACCATGCAATGCCTGTTCAAGATCGTCTACTACAATCTTTGATTTTTTAAGAATTTCTATCTCAAGCTCCTGCTTTCCTGGAGCGTCTGCACCTATCGCATTTATATGTGTCCCCTCTTTTATCCAGTCTTTTTTTACAACTGGTGACGTTGAGGGGGTTGTCGTTATCAGGACATCGCAATCGCAAGCATCTTTAGCATTTGTTATCCTGCAATCGACTCCCTCTTTTTTGCAAAACTCTTTAAATGCCAGTTCAGCTTTTTCGCTAATATCATAAGCTTTCACAAGCTCGATGTCAAAAATTTCTTTAATAGCCAAAAGTTGAAATATCGCCTGTTTTCCGCAACCAATGAAGCCGAAAACTTTGCTGTTTTCTCTCGCAAGATGTTTTGCTGCAACTCCCCCAGCTGCACCTGTACGCAGGGAGGTGAGGAACGTGGCGTCCATCATTGCTAAAGGAAAACCATTTTTTGGATCGTTGAGAATAAATACTGCCATAACAGTCGGAAGACCTTTTTCGGGGTTTTTAGGATGAGAATTCACCCACTTAACTCCAGCATAACCCATGAGATAGGAAGGCATGGCTCTAAAATCCCCGTCCTCAAGTGTAAGGTAAACTTTAGGCGGTATTATAGCTTTTGAAGTTGCATAGAGCCTAAAAGCTTCTTCAACCGCATTTATTGCTTCCTTCATTGATATAATAGATTCGACGTCTTTTCTTGTAAGCACAATGGTTTCCATAGGGAAATTACTTTTACAATCTATTTAAATTTTTATTAACTGAAAGCCTTAGCTTTTAGAGTAGTTCTTCACTTGGCATTGTAGTGAGCTGCCCCGCCTTTAAAGGCGAGGCTTCCGGCGTTAAGGAGTTTTCACGCCCTTCCCCTCATCTGCCGGTTCAAAAGCCAAGCTCCCCCATCCCGCAGATCTCATTAACCTGCGGGCTATGTTTATGCACGCATTTAAATCCCTGTTGTAAACAAGCCCGCATTTCGGACATCTGAATTCCCTTCCATTGACTTGGGCAGCATGCCCACATCTGTGGCAAGTCTTTGAAGTGTTCCTGACTTCTTTTTTAGGCAAATACCTGACTTCTATCCCCTCAAGCAGAGCCTTGTATTCAATGTAGATTTGGAGCTTTCTGAAGGGTAGAGAATGAAATCTCCTGTTAAGCTCCTTGGATTTGTCAAAGTTGTCCCTTATTCCAGTGAGATCTTCCATAACTATTATCGGCTTGGGGAACTGCTTCGCATAGGCAACTATCTGGTTGGCTACGATGTGCAACTGCTGGTTTACTTTGCGCCTCTCCTTTCCCCTAAGCTCCTTAACCTTCTTAATAAGCTTCTTTTCCTGAAGCCTCCTCCTGATGTGGTTGTACAGTCCCCTTATGCGCTTGATTTCTTCGCCTTTCCAGAAGTTGCCCTTCATCGGCTTATTCGGGTTTTTCTTTGAAATCGCTACTGCGACTGCTAGATTCCTTTCCCCCCTGTCTATCGCTATCACCGTTTCAGGCTCATCGGGGACTTCAACAACCTTCTTCAAGATAAAGTGAGCATACCATTCCCCATCGCGTTTAACCATTTCAACTGCTGCAAATTTCCATTCTCCTTTCAGAGCTTCCTCGATTCTCTGCCTTTGTTTCTCGCCAAAGACTATTGGCAGGCTTATTCTCTCCTTTCTGTTAAGGCTCAGTGTAAGCCAGTAAGGAGTGAGAGCGTTGTTTGTTTTGGAAAAACTGTAGCATCTCTTGTCGAAGCGGATGGAAATCCTTTTAAGCTTCAGAACGCTTTCTTCTTTTCTTTTTTCCTCAAAGCTTTTCAGTATCTCGACAGCCTTATCCCTTGCTGTCTGGATTAAGGCCGTGTTCAGATTGAAGAGCTCTTTGGCTTTTTCATAGCATTTCTCATGCAAAGATTTTTCGATTTGGAATTGTAGCCCAGATACCACTTTACAAGTTTGAAATACTCGCTGAGCGTTTTATTTAAAGCCAGGATTTTTGATTTATTCGGCCTGAACACCTTGCCTACAACGCATATCTGGGCTTCTTTCTGCAAAGGAAAATCCCCAAGACTTTTCAACACAGAACTATTTAAACCTTGCCCGTTCAGCCCAGAGCTAAAGCTCTGGGTTTTTCTGGACCCATTTTTATAACCGAAAGCCTCGCCCTTCAGGGCGGGGAGGGGGTCAGTTCAATTTAGTTTGTATTTCCTTCTTACTTCTACTGCAATTCCTTTTTCCGATTCGACCATCTCTTTACCACTCATCCTTGCAATTCCTACTCCATAAATAAAGGAGTTATGAAAAACAACTACATCGTTTGGCCTTATCTTCTCGTCAGCACTTTTTATTCCAGCGCAGAAAATCGTGGAGCTAGGTTCGAAATCGTCTATTTCTACGATGTAATTTCCCCTCTTTATCAACTCTAGGGCGAGCTCGCCATAAATGTCGAGATTTCCGAACTTAAGATCAAATCTTGCAACTCTTTCTTTTGTATGCAGCTCTATTTCAGGATATCTACCTTTCACTACACCCTCGAACTCTAGATCGAATTGGTATTTTAGGGCATGTTTAAACATTTCCATAAAGAGCTCGTAACTATCAAAACCTTCAAGTTCTTTTTTCAGTTTTTTTAGCGATTCTTTGCTAAGTATATCCCCCTCTGCAGTAAATTTCACATCGTAATTGGTCAGGGCCCTTTCAACAACTCTTTTGTACCCCCCTTCAACATGAGCAACAATTTTTTCGAATTTCCCTTTATCCACGAACTTTTTGAGCCATTTTGAAACGAATTCTATCTCTTCATCGCTCCAATAACCTGTCACCGGGGTATCGTAGTTAACAGCGGGGTACATCAACTCGAACTCTCTTGGAACGACGAGAGGGGAAGAGATAATAATCTCATTAACGTTAACTTTTACAGCTTCTTTTATTGTTCTGTGCGTTTTTGAGATTAAATAGGGCTTTTTTGCTGTACAAGGAAGCAGAAGTAAACATTTAGTTTTTGGCTCATAGCAATCGACTGCTCTCTGTAGAAAGTATCTTACTTCAAACCTGTTGGCACTTTCTTGGGAGGTAAAGTAACAGGTGGATTTTCTAAATCTCGGAAAGAAGTTATTTTCCTCAAAATCGGAAAATCTCAGTAGGGCAGTAAGTTCTGGTTTAAGCTTTGTTTTTGCTTCAACATATCCTCTGAAGTTCTCTCTTTCTAGCAAAATTCTGCATTTTTCGACTTCCTGTCTGAGCATTTCTGTGTTGTGATTCGCGACAGTTTCATATATTTCCTCTTTTTTCATATTTCTTAGTTCTTGTCTTTTGCAGAATTTGCAGCTACATGGAAATCTTTCAAGGTTGTCCACTCTGATCTCTACATCCCCAATGAAATATATTCCACTGTAAGCTTTTGCCATAGCCATTAAATTGTCAATTAAGTCCGCTCCAAGATAGATCAGAATTGAAGCGTTTAAAGGAGTAGCACATGCAACTGCAAGAATCGGCTTTTTTCCGCGAGCGGCTGAAAAAGCCTCGAAAATCTCCCGTGGCATCATAGATGAGATACCTATGAGGGTGTTTATTTCCCCAGAAGTTTTTAATTTCTCGTAAGCGCTTGGATCTATATTTTTTACTTGGTAAGGAATTTTTTCCAGCTCTAATTTTTTCAAAAATTCTTTCTCAAGCATCGTGGGTGTCTTTATCTTCTCTCCTTCAACTTCAAGGATTCCTAGCCTAGCAAACCCATCCCTTTTTTCAGTGTAGAACATACTCGCACGTTCCGGGCAAGTCTTTTATGAATTCCTTCCATCTCCCTGTGATGTGAATAACGAATCTCTTCTCTTCATTTGACCTTATGAACTCTTTGAGAATTTCAACTGCTTTCTCCAATGCTTCCTTTTCAATGTTTTCATCTTCAGGAATTTCAGCATGCCCACAAGGATAGCTTTCAAGAAGTTCTGTGGGAACTACCCCGAAAACGGGACGGAGATATAAGTCGGCTACTATTCCGAAATCCGTCGATATCACTATTTTCTCCTTTTCATATTTGATGTTTTTAATGGCTTTTACATGTCTCTCTACGGCTGGTCTAAAGATGCTCTCGATTCCGCAATAGAGGAATTTCTTCTTTATCCACGGATCATATTTTTCCATCAGATCCCTGTAGTCTTTTATCAGTCTCCAGGCATTTATTAAATTTGGATGGGATCTAATTCTCTTTTCAACGAGCTCAAAAAGAGAGTTCTCCTCTATTGCCTCTTTTATAACTCTTATTTCTTCGAAAGTAGCGTAGAGATTGTGTTCAGCTAAAAAAATTTCTCTCTGGTCTTTTTCCATCTCTCTAACTTCTTCAGGACTGCTTCTGGAACAAACCGGACAACTGCAGGGGAAGTATTTCATTTCCTGAAGCTTTTTTGTTCCGTAGACTGTAAGATATCTGTCATCCTTCGCATAGAGAGCATAGGCTGCTGAGTCAAAAATATCACATCCCAATGCAACTGCAACTGCAAAAAACATCGGATGACCACAGCCAAATAGATGAATCGGCTCGATTTGCAGGATCGACCTCACTTCGAGTATTATTCTAACGATATCTTTGAATCTATATGCATCCATCAAGGGAACAACGCCGCCAATTGCATAAATGTCCCCTTCTATCTCTCTGGCGACTTTTGCGCTCTCCCTTCTTAACTCTGGAATCGTTGAACCCTGTATTGGTAAAATTAGAAAAGAATCTCCTTTTAGATCTTTTGCCTCTTTTTCTCGGCGTATAGTTTCTTCCAAATCTTTTCTCGCAGTGCTGTAGTCGGCATCTGGTGGTGTTGGAATATCTAGGGGAGTTAAGAAGTCGGACCCCATCTTTTTCTGGAATTCCACTATTTCTCTGTTTGAAACCTCAACATCGCCGTAACTCATTAGCTGGTAACTTCCGCTATCTGTGAATACCGGGATATCAACACCTAGCAGCTTATGAACGCCATTTTCTAGGGCCTCATTTCTTTGGCTTCTGTATATTATATAAGCATTTGTTATTAGTGCCTCTGCTCCATAGTTCGGCATTTTTTTCGGTAGTATCAGGGGAAGATTTGGATTTATTACAGGGAGAACGGTTGGCGTCTCTATTTCTCCGTGTCTCGTTTTGATTCGGCAAATTCTCCCCATCGCATCTTTGGATATTATTTCAAACTCCACGCAGGGTTTTGGATGGGGTGTAAATAATAGTTTCGTCTCGAAAGGCTTTAAATCTATCAGAGGACCTCCTTCAATGGAAGCCCAGAGATTGAGGGAGGTCTCCACTTCTTTGATTAGACGGATGTTTGAAGTTGTTGAGAGGGCAAAAAAAGAGGGAAGAGATGTCATCAGTCTAACAATTGGCGAACCAGATTTTCCAACCCCCTCAGAAGTTGTAGAAAAAGCAATAGAAGCTATTAAGGCCGGGTATACTCATTACACATCAAACCTTGGCATCGAAGAATTAAGAACGGCAATTGCAGAAAGATATGGAGTATCTAAAGAAAACGTAATGATTACCGCTGGCGGAAGTGAAGCGCTAATGAACGCAAGTCTTGCATTTATTGAAGAGAAGTCTAGAGTTTTAATCCCTTCACCCTCTTTTCTTAGCTATTTCACTTATGCAAAGATATGTAAAGCTAGAATATCCGAAGTTACTACCCACGATACCAATTTTTTGCCAGAAATTGACAGAATTTCAGAAATGATGGGGAGAGATGTAAGCGTTATCTTTCTTAATTACCCAAACAATCCAACTGGGGCTGTAATAGATGGAAGAAGGGTAAGAGCAATTGCTGAAATCGCAATGGATTGCGGGGCAATAGTGATAAGTGATGAAATTTACGATCAAATCTATTACGACAAAAAGCCCACAAGTCTTGCGGGATACGAAAATGTGGTCGTTGTTAATGGATTCTCGAAATCTCTTGCTATGACTGGATGGAGGATAGGCTATGTAGTTGCGGAAAAGGATCTAATAGACTCCATGCTGAAGGTTCACCAAGTTAACGGCGTTTGCGCACCGGCGTTTGCTCAAAAAGCTGTTGTGGAAATTATGCACAGCGGGTTATTCGACCAAATCGTTTCAAGAATGGTAGCAGAATTTAGAAAGAGGAGAGATTATATCTACAATGAGCTTAGAAAGCTTTATTGGACTGTAAAGCCTGAAGGGGCTTTTTATATGTTCCTAGAAGTAGGAAAAAACTGCATGGAATTCGCTGAAAAGCTGATTAACTATGGTGTAGCAGTCACTCCTGGCATCGCATTTGGAAGCGGTAATGAAAAATTTGTAAGGATAAGTTTTGCCAATTCTATGGAAAACCTGAAAAAAGCTGTTGAAAGAATCAGGTTGTTCCATGATAGTGAGACCACTTGAGAAGGGAGATGTAGCAGAAGCTGTGAGAATTCTTTTGCTTTGTTTTGATAAGGAGCTATCTGTGATTTTCAGAGACTTATATGTTGCGGGAGATGTTTTGAGAGAATTCTTTACCCAGAATCCGGAGAATTGTTTTGTTGCTGAAGATAGAAGGATTCTGGGTTTTTCACGCATTTCATTTGATAAACAGAAAATTTCTGGATTTCTCAGGAGAAAGATGGGGTTGATAGATGGGGTTAGGGCGTCCCTCCTTATCAAGTTTTTTGCGAGAAATCCTAAAAAGGAAGAAGCTTTTATAGATTTCATTGCAGTTTCACCGCTCAGGAGGAAAGAGGGAATTGGTTCCGAGATTATGAAAAGATTAATAGAGGAGGCCAGAAAGAATAAGAAGTCTTGTTTGGTATGCTTAATTCGTGCAGAAAGCGAAAATATAGCTTTTTTTGAAAAATTTGGATTTAAGGTGAGAGAGATTTTTGAAAGTAAATTTGCTGAGAAATATTTCTCTTCGAGATATTGGTTTCTTCTGAGCAAAGATTTCTGACCTCTAACAAGGCTATCAACCTTTATAACCGAAACCCTCGCCCTTCAGGGCGGGGATGGTAGAAAAGCTTAAATAAATAAAAAATGTAAAAATTGCAAATACGGGCATGTTGCCCAAGTCAATGGAAGGGAATTCAGATGCCCGAGATGCGGGCTTGTTTACAACAGGGATTTAAATGCGTGCATAAACATAGCCCATGCCTTAACGAGAGGCATGGGATAGGGGAGCTTGGCTTTTGAACCGGCAGATGAGGGAAGGGCATAAAGCCCTCCCTTAACGCCGGAAGCCTCGCCTTTAAAGGCGGGAAAACTCACAAGCTTTTCCCATCATCCCATCCTGAAGAGCGAGGCTTTCAGTGTAAAAAAATAGACGAAACTTAAATATTCTTGCCGTGAAAAGAGTTAATCATGAGACTCGCTTTAGTACTTCTTAGCATTTTTTTGTCGCTAGAAGGTTTTGTTGCTATTCTCACAGGGCTTGGGATGATTATAGCAAGAGAAGAGGTTTATGGATTGATGAAAAAGGAATTTGAAAGAGCTCTGCAAGAATTTAATTCAACGCACATCTTATCCCCGGAATTTTTCGAGAGGGTTTACGATTTCATTTCCATTTTTGCACTTACCATTGGAATAGCGCATCTGATAACGTCTTTAGGCATTCTTTTACTTAAAAAATGGGCAAGAATTGCAGCGATCGCTCTCTTGGGTTATCAGCTTGTATATTCTTCCTTGGTTATCATTTTTGACATATCTTCGATTCTGTTTGTAATTGTGAGCGCTCTTTTTATATGGTATTTGTTTCGTAAGGATGTTAAAGAGATCTTTTCAGGAAAAAAGATGTCAATCGAGGAAAAAATTTTGGGAAAAAAGATTTAAACGTATCCCTCTTTTACTAGCAGCTCTCCATTCAAAATGCTTGCTCCAGCAGCTCCCCTAACTGTGTTATGACCTAGAACCATGTATTTAATTCCCCAAGCATCTTTTCTAATTCTTCCAACAACCACGCTCATCCCGTTGCCAGTGTCTCTGTCAAGCCTTGGTTGTGGGCGGTCAGGTTCTTCTCTTATTACAATAACTTCCTTTGGAGAACTTGGTAAATCAAGTGGTTTAAGCGATCTGAACGCATCTTTTACTTCATCAATGCTGACATTTTTTTCCAACTCGACCCATACGGCCTCGAGGTGCCCGTCGAGTACCGGAACTCTATGGCAGGATGCGGAAATCCTGAAATTTGCGGGCTCGATTTTTTCACCCTTGAATTTGCCCAGTATCTTTAGGGGTTCGCTCTCACATTTCTCTTCCTCGTTCTTTATGAACGGAATAACATTATCTGTTATCGCGAGTGATGGAACACCCGGATATCCGGCCCCACTTAGCGCTTGCATAGATGCGATTCTGACACTTTTAATTCCAAACCTGTCGAGCAATGGCTTTAATGTAATGACGAACATTGTGCTTGTGCAGTTCGGGTTAGTTATTATGAATCCGTCCCAATTTCTTTTTCTCTTCTGCACCTCTATTAATCCAAGGTGCTCGGAGTTTATCTCCGGGATTACTAGCGGCACGTCTTCGTGCATCCTAAATGCAGAAGCATTGCTCGATACGGCAAATCCCGCTTCTGCAAATTTTGGTTCGACCTCTCTCGCGATTTCAGCTGGTAGAGCGGAGAAGACTATATCAGCATCGATCTGCTTTGGATCTAGAGGAACCATTTCGATTTCTCTTGCGTATTCCGGGATATTCTGTGAAACAATCCATTCAACTTCATTTCCGTACTTCTTCCCTATCCTTCTTTCAGATGCTGCTAGAGCAGATACTTTGAACCAAGGATGATTTTCCAATAGCTGCACAAACTTCTGCCCCACCATTCCGGTGGCTCCAAGAACACAGACCTTGTAGCGCATAAGTGCAATTCACAATTTGCTTAAATATATATCGATGACTCTCCCTATTAAAGAGGTTGTTCCCGTCAAAGCGAGAAGATTTGGAGCACAGATTCAGCGGCAAAGTCTCTGTCCCATCGTCTTTTATCATAGAGCTCGAGGTTATTAGAATTTTGTAGGTAAATGTGGTTTTAGCTGTTCTTGGCTCCATTTAAAATACCAATCTAGAGTCTAGCCTCCTATTCCCACTCTATCGTAGCTGGGGGCTTGTTGGTTATGTCGTATACGACCCTCGTAACTTCTGGTATTTCATTAGTTATCCTTGTCGATATCCTCTCGAGGATGTCGTAGGGAATTTTTGCGAAGTTCGCGGTCATAGCATCTTTACTTTCTACGATTCTGACGGCAACAGTGTAACCGTAGGTCCTGGCATCGCCCTTGATCCCGGTACTTTTTGTTTCTGTCAAAACTGAGAAGTACTGCCACAAATCCCTCGCCAGACCGGCCTTTTCTATCTCCTCTCTGACGATCTTGTCTGCTTGCCTGACTATCCTCAGTTTTTCCTCGGTTACCTCTCCTATCACCCTGACTGCTAGCCCGGGGCCCGGAAACGGCTGGCGGTACACTATCTCGTTGGGTAACCCTAGTCTCTTGGCTATTTCTCTCACCTCATCCTTGTAGAGGTCTCTAAGGGGTTCCACAACTTTTTTGAACTCCATTTTCGACGGTAGCCCAGCTACGTTGTGGTGCGTCTTTATCTTGTCTGAGAACTTCCTAAATCCGGACTCTATCCTGTCTGGGTATATTGTACCTTGGAGTAGATACTCTGCACCCACTTTTCTTGCGACCTCTTCGAAGACCCTCACGAACTCTTCTCCTATGATTTTTCTCTTCTGTTCGGGATCTGTGATGCCTTTCAGCCTGTCTAGAAACCTCTTTTTGGCATCTACGAATATGAAATTCTTTATGGTCTTACTGAAATACTCTCTTATTTGTTCTGGCTCCCCTTCTCTCATGAAGCCATGATCCACGAATACTGCGTAGAGTCTATCGCCTATAGCCCTAGCCGCTAGTACAGCTGCAGTACTCGAGTCTATGCCCCCACTGAGCGCTATGATGGCCTTTCCGTTGTTGACTTCTCTTTTTATCTCCTCCACCGCTTTTTCTATGAAGTCTTCCATTACCCACTCTGGCTTGCACTTGCACACCTTGAAAACAAAGTTTTTGAGAATCATTATACCCTTATCTGTGTGTACAACCTCTGGGTGCCACTGTACCCCATAGATTGGCTTCTCCTTGTGCTTGAAGGCGGCTACTGGGCAGAGATCGGTGCGAGCCAGCACGTAGAACTCGCTGGGAAGGCTAGTGACTGTATCCGAGTGGCTCATCCACACTTTCTCGACTCTCTCGAGGCCCTCGAATATATCGTCGAAGTCTTCTATGTAAACGTAGGTGGTACCGTATTCCCCCTTTCCAAGGTTCTCGACCTTACCGCCAAATGCGTGAGCTAGAAGTTGGTGGCCGAAGCAGATTCCTAAAATCGGGACGTCCAACTCTATGAGCTTGGAGTCGAGTTTAGGGGCATCCTTTGAAAAGACACTCATCGGGCCGCCAGAGAGTACAATCCCCTTTACGTTGATTTCTGGTGGTAGCGACGTTATCTCTTCGTATGCATTGTCTCCGTGTACCACTTCAGAGTATACTCTGCACTCTCTCACCCTCCTGGCTATCAAATGTGCATATTGACCCCCATAATCAACGACTACTATACAGTCCATCATCTCACCGCACTTTTCATCTTAAAGGTCTAGTAAACACTTTAGTATTACCTGATACATTGTAATCAAAAGTCTTGCTGTTTATAGTAGAAATTTGAAAAGTCCGTTCTGGTCTAGCATTAACTTTCATCCCTTCCCTCCTCTTTTCATGGGAGGGCCTTCGGGGTGAACGGAAGCTCTGCATCCATCTGGTACCTGCGGGCTTATAACCCCTTGCTCTTAGCATACTCGACAGGTCTTTGTTTCTGCCTCTCCAGATCTTCTCTCTGATCCGCTGAGCTT
>JAAOZI010000011.1 GCA_011605865.1 Archaeoglobales archaeon | reverse complement strand
GGATAGAGCGTTTAAAAATTGCAA
The DNA here is from genome assembly GCA_011605865.1 of Archaeoglobales archaeon. Lineage (GTDB taxonomy): Archaea > Halobacteriota > Archaeoglobi > Archaeoglobales > Archaeoglobaceae > WYZ-LMO2. Next base: position 33,766 of record JAAOZI010000011.1, on the reverse strand, counting down.
ATGCAGCATGTTGCCCAGTTAAAGGCATCATCAACATAAGCCCGAGGCATAGGATGGAGGAGCTCGGCTTTTGAATGGAAGAGAAAGGAAGCGCAAAGTCCTCTTAACGTCGGAAGCTTCGCCTTTAAAGATGGCTCACAAGAGTTATTAACCTAAGCCTACATTTTTCATGCTCTGCCAGAAATGCAACGGAAAAGGGATCATAGAAGTCGAAAAAACGTGCGAAATTTGCAATGGAACCGGAAAGGCCAAGAGCTTTGATCCAAAAATTGTAAACTTAACAGAGGACCAGATCCGACTTTTTATGAAAGGCATTTGTGGTGTTTGCAGTGGAAAGGGAAAGATAAAAATTATAGAAATTTGCAGAAACTGCAGTGGATCTGGAAAAGTAAAAAGATGCCAAATATGTGGCAGAGAGACCGATCAAGAGCTCTGTCCGGAGTGTAGGAAAAAACCTTATGTTTTCAAGCTGAAAAATAGCTGCGGAATAGAAGAAATAAGAATTGGAAAGCTATATCTAGGAACCGTGAGCTCAATTACAGACATAGGAGCTTTCGTGAATCTCAACAAGAGACTTAGAGGTCTTCTGAGGAAGCACCCCGGCCTTAGAGAAGGTGACGAAGTGGTTGTAAAAATTACTAACATCGGTGTGAATGGGGAAATAGATCTCTCAACAGCAGAAATTGACGGATACAACATAGTGGAAATCTCCAAAGATATCGAAGTGACACCGATCTCCTCTATTCCAAAGCTAATTGGAAAGACCGTAAAGATACGCGGATTAGTAACTCATATCAAAGAGACGGCAATAGCAAAAATTCTCACACTGACAGATGGGACCGGAAGCGTTAATTGCACCGTTTTTGACGATGTCGATGTCAGAAGCGAAGACGTTGTGGAGGTAATAGGAACCATAAGAAGAAATAGTATAGATGCACTTGAAGTAGAAAAGCTTCTTGGTCAGGATGCATATGAGATACGAAAAAGAATAGAAAATGAGATTGAAAAAGCCTGCGAACCAGAATTCAAGGGTTTCCTTGTAAAAAACGAGATCTTGGAAAAGCTCAAGGATGAAATGATAGCGGTTGCAAGGGAACTAAAAAAGGCTGTATACAAATCAAGGCCAATTATAATAAGGCACCATTGGGATGCGGATGGAACTTGTGGAGGGGTTGCGCTTGAAATAGCTCTCCAAAACCTTGTTGAAAGAATTCACAGAGACAAAGAAGCAAAATACTATCTGGTAAAGAGAAAAGTATCAAGAGCCCCATTTTACGAGCTTGAAGATCTTGTAAGGGATCTAGACGAAAGTCTAGAAGATGCTGAAAGATACGGAGACAAAATACCCTTAGTTGTACTAGTGGATAATGGCTCCGGAAAAGAAGATCTACCAGCGGTTCAGCATTTTTTACTTTTCGGGGCTGACGTTATAACGATAGACCACCATTTCCCAGACAAAGAGGTAGATAAATATCTCCTTTACCACATAAACCCTTACAGGGTCGGAGGAGACAGCAACATAACCTCAGGGATTCTATGCGTTGAAATCGCGAGGATGTTGTGCGATGTTGATTTAAAGAACTTAGCAGCGATTTCTGTCGTCGGTGATAGATCGAACGCAGAAGAATACATCGCGCTATGCGAAATGAGCAAAGATGAACTTAAAGATGTAGCTTTAGCAATCGAGTATGAAGGCTTTTACCTTCGTTTCAAGTCTGCTAGCACAATAGTTCACGAGATACTCGGTTTTGGGAGAAAAGACAGACAGAAGAAACTAGTAGACCTCCTTTCAGGTTACGCAAAGAAAGCCATAGAGGAACAAGTAAAAGTTGGAATGGAAAACGTGAAAATACAACTGCTGCCAAATGGAGTAGCTTTAGCGGCCTTTGATGTGGAGAACTATTCCAGAAAATTCGAGTTTCCTCCTCCAGGAAAACTAACAGGAGAAATTCACGACAGGCTAAAACAGAATTATCCAAGAATCGTAACCATAGGATTTGGTCCAGATTTTGCAGTCATAAGAAGCGAGGGTGTAAATCTGGATATCCCCAAAATCGTCAACGAGTTGAGAAAGGAAGTAAACGCCTGCGTTGACGGTGGTGGGCATCTTGTAGTAGGATCAATAAAATTTGTACAAGGGAAAAAGAAGGATGTTCTTTCCAAGCTTGCAGCAAAAATCAGCGAACTATGAAAAAGGAAGTTGAAATGATCCTCGAAAAACTAGAAGGATTTAGAGATCCAAAAATAGAGCTAGAACAATATGTGACGCCATCCAATCTTGCCAGTTTTTTAACAACGACTGCAAAACTCTTCGGAGATTTAGAGATCGTCGTAGACCTTGGCTGTGGAACCGGAATTCTAGCCATTGCCTCAGCAATTTTAGGTGCTTATGCTATCGGTGTGGACATAGACACTGAAGCGCTAAGGATAGCTAGGATGAATGCAAAAAAAGTTGGGGTAGAAGTGGACTTCATCGCCTGTGACGTTTCGAATTTTAACCTCAAAAAGAGATGCACGGTAATGATGAATCCCCCCTTTGGAATAAGAAAAAGACATGCGGATAGACCCTTTCTTGAAAAAGCACTCGAAATAGGGGAGAAAATATACTCCATCCACTCAGCAGGAAGTGAAAAATTTGTTAAAAAATTAGCCGAAGAAAGGGGATTTACTATTACCCACATCTGGAAGTTCATAATCCCATTGCGAAAAACTTATTCGTTTCACGAGAAACCATTCAAAGAAATAGCAGTTGAGGTGTTCAGAATTGAAAGAAAAGATGGTTCTGCCAGGGGATAAGATAGGGACTCTAGAAGAATTTAGAGCTGGTAAAGGAGTCTATGAGGAAAACAAGGAGCTCTTCGCACAGGTTCTCGGGATCTTGGAGATAAAGGGAAAGACTGCCAGCATTAGAGAGTTAAAAAAGATTCCAGAGATAAAGAGGAATGATGTGATTGTTGGAAGAGTCATCGACGTTAGAGGAAATTTCGCTATGGTAGAAATTGCAAGAAAAAAAGGGGAGGACCGAGATCTGAAATACACGAATCTCGGATTTCTCCATATATCGAACGTGGGTAAGGTTCGATAGCATAGGGGGTGCAATAGGATACTTCGACATAATAAAGGCGAGGGTTCTTGATCCCTCACCGAAGCTGTCAATAGATGAACCAGAAATGGGGGTTATAAAGGCTTTCTGTAATTCATGCAGAAGCGAGCTCATTCTGTACGAAGGAAAACTTAAATGTCCGAAATGCGGAAAGGAAGAAAGTAGAAAGATATCCAACTCGTATGGTAAGGGTGAGTGGTAATGATAAAAATTATAGAGATTGGAAAGGACTATGTGAAGTTGATTGTAAAAGGGGAGGACCACACGTATCTTAATCTGCTCCAACATTACCTTTCAAAAGATGACAGAACGGTTCTTGTTAGATACAATATCCCACATCCACTTGTCGGAGAACCAGAACTATATTTAAGAGTTAAAGATTCCAACCCTCTAGATGTCCTCAAAAAAGCAAACGAGACAATAGCAAAAGTCTGCGAGGACTTATACAAACAAATTAGTTAAAAAACTTCCAAAATCTCTCCCCAACCTAAAGGCGAACGGATTGAAACTCTTTTAAACCCTACAAAAGGAATTAATTGATGTCGAAATGGGAAGAATTCTCCCATAGCATTGATTCAAGTAGAGAATATCATGAAAGATACCATCGAGCAGTTAACAATCCAAAAAGAAGGGAAATCTTGAAACTTCTAGCCTCCGGACTCTCTGAAGATGAAATAATAAGGAAACTCGGCCTATCCAGAGCTGAGTTCGATTACCATATTCAAATACTAATCCAGGGTTTTTGTTTAGAGAGAAAGGATGGCAGGCTTGTATTAACAAAGGAAGGAAACATCATCAACTATCTTTAAACCGAATTATTGATTTTTCATGGAAAATTTTGGACATGAATAGCATATTTTATAAATCCTTCATTCTACTGAAATGAATGATGAAATATCCTATTGTAAGAATTGCACTCGCCCAACAGAGGATGTCTGCCGATAGAGACGTAAATTTAATGAAAGGACTTAGCTTAATAAAAAGAGCTTTGCAGGTAAAGGCAAATCTCGTAATCTTACCAGAACTGTTCACAACCGGATTTTACGAGAGTAACCTCCGCTCAGTAAAAGTACTGGAGGAAGAGTTGGACCTAGTTCTCAAGCTATCAAAAGATAAAGAAATAATGATCATAGCAGGTGTCGCTGAAAAGAGTGATAAACTGTACAATTCCGCAGTTTTGATACACAAAGGGGAGATAGTAGGGATTTACAGAAAAAATCTGTTGTTCCCTCTAACAAAAGAAAAGGAAATTTTTTCCCCTGGAAAGGGTTTTGAAGTCTTTGAAACACCAGTTGGTAAAATAGGAATACTTATATGCTACGAAATAAGATTTCCAGAACTGGCAAGAAAACTCGTGAAAAAAGGGGCAGAGATTATTGCTGTTCCAGCAGAATTTCCAAAAGAGAGAATAGAGCACTGGAAAACATTACTTAGAGCGAGGGCTATAGAGAACCAGGTTTTTGTGGCTGGAGTTAATTGCGTTGAAGGTGACTTGGATTATGGCGGAAGCTCAATGATCATAGATCCAGAAGGAAAAGTTCTAGTCGAAGGTGGAGCTTATCAAGAAATCCTTATGAGCGATGTCGATTTAACCGAAGTTCAGCATGTGAGAGAAAAATACCCGTTTCTAAAAGACTACTATGAAAGTATTGATACTCCGTCCTAAAGAATTAATTGACGAAACAGTCGAAGCTTTTAGAAAGAAGGGCATTGAGGCATATGGTTGCGCTTTTGTGAAAATAGAGAGAAAAAATTTCGAAGTTCCCGATCATGATATAGCAATTGTTACCAGTCAAAATTCAGCCAAAATTATCGTAGAGAATGGAATAAAACTAAATAGGATAATTGCTATAGGGAAAAAAACCGCAGAAGTTCTGGCTAATGCTGGTTACGATGTGATGATTCCAAGCAAGTTTGACTCTGAGACACTTGTAAAGGAATTTGCAGATATTATGAGAGGTAAGAAAGTCGTTGCGATTAGAAGCGATAAAGGTGGTGATGAACTGAGAAAGATCGCTAGTTTTGCAGATTATAAAGAGGTTCATGCATATGAAATTTTAAAAATCTATGGAGAAGAACAGAGAAAGGAAATAGAGAAAGTCTCTCGAGGTTACTACGATGTAATAGTTTTTTCAAGCAAAACCATTGCGGAAAGTTTTCTTGAGAAATGCGACGACAACTGTATAAAAGAGCTAAAAGAGAAGATAATAATTGCCATTGGAAAACCTACTGCAGAATTTTTAAAAGAAAGAGGCTTAAATCCTTTAATACCAGATGAGTATTCTTTTGAAGGTATACTGAAACTCATAAAAAACCTAAAAGATGCAAATTACCAAGGTTAACATTCCTCAACCATTTCTTTGCAGCTTTGTAACACTTCAACACTTGATCTCTGGGTGTTATGGGCAAATCTCTTAAAAGGTAATCGGGATGAAAAACTAAGAGGCTGTAAGGTATATCTTCACTCACAGAGGCTATAAAACCTGCAATTCCTTCAACCTCTTTCTCATCAACATAATATGGAACCAGCAAAGTAGTGGCAGAAAGAACTTCTGGAAACTTTTCCCCAATTTTTTCAAAGTTCTTTCTAACTCTTTCACTTCCCCTTCCAGTTAATAAAACATGTAAAGGTTCACTCCAAGCTTTTAAATCGAATTTAACAGTTCCACCGGATATTGAACTTAACTCCGCGGCCTTTATAGCCAGAGAAGTATTTCCCGCTCCGTTCCACTCCCAACAGATCATCAAATCTCTCCTTCTTTTTAAAGCTTCTCTGCTAAATCTTAAAGCGAAAGGCAACTGCGGTTCGGGAGAACCTCCAAAGTGGCATATACATTTCACCCTCTCTGCTTCAACAGCCCTCAAAAGTTCTTCAAGAGTTACAAAGTTCCTATTAACCTTCTTATGGCTCCAATTTTGACAAAAGAGGCAATCAAAATTACAGCCATAATAAAATACAGCCAGATTTGTTCCAAACATTCTGCTCCCCTTACAAAACCAAGAGTTGCAACAATTTGTCGGCAATGGGTCTTCGTAATAGATCAAATTCCCATAAATAGGCTTCCCACATAAAGCAATGCCCTTACATTCATTTGCACAGAGCTTGCAAGTTTTAACAAAGCCACCTTTCTTTGGATGAAGCTTTTCAGCTACTTCAAAAGCTCTTTCAGATTTTGCACATTCAACACATACCTGAAGAAATTTCGAGGGAGCGCTTTTTCCGCAGAAGATACATTCCATAATTTTTGTGTTCATAAAAATTTAAAACTTCTCACTCCATCTTTGTTTCGTAGCATACGAAAAGTTTTTTGATAAGTTGTGAAAAAATGCGCAAGATATAAATACTTGAAAACTAATTTCCCACGGTGGTTCTATTATGATGAACGGAAAACAGTACATAGAGAGTTTAAGAAAACTTAAGCCGAGAATATACTTTATGGGAAGAAAAATAGAAAGCGTAGCGGACGATCCAGTTCTCGCTCCACACGTAAATGCTGCCGCAATGACTTATGAACTTGCCTTTGATCCTAGATACGAAGATATTATAACAGCAACTTCCCATCTTACAGGGGAAAAAATAAATCGTTTCACACACATTCATCAAAGCACTGAAGATCTAGTTAAAAAAGTAAGGATGCTCAGACTTTTGGGTCAAAAAACCGGAAGCTGCTTCCAGCGGTGCGTCGGATGTGATGCCATAAATGCACTTTATATAACCAGCTATGATATAGATAAAAAATATGGTACTGAATATCATGAAAGGGTTAAGGAATACATAAAATATGTGCAAAAAGAAGATTTAATGCCTGCCGGAGCCATGACGGACGTAAAGGGTGACAGAAGTAAAAGACCTAGCCAACAAGTCGATAAAGATCTATACGTAAGAATTGTCGAAAAGAGAGAGGATGGTATAATAGTTAGGGGGGCTAAAGCGCATATAACTGGGGCTGTAAACTCTCACGAAATAATAGTCATGCCAACTAGAGCCCTAGAAGCCGATGAAAAGGAATATGCTGTAGCTTTTGCGGTTCCGGTAGACGCCGAAGGCGTAACAATGATTTTCGGAAGACAAACAAACGACCTGAGAAGACTCGACGGTGATGTGGACTGCGGAAACGCTAAATACGCGACCGTAGGCGGTGAAGCTCTGATAATCTTCGAAGACGTTTTTGTTCCTTGGGAAAGGGTTTTCATGTGCGGTGAATACGATTTCGCCTCTCAGCTCGTAGAAGTCTTCGCAACTTTCCACAGACAGAACTATGGGGGTTGTAAAGTTGGAGTCGCAGATGTTTTGATTGGAGCTACCGCAAATGTTGCGGAAATGCAAGGAATTGCAAAAGCGCCACACGTTATAGACAAAATAACAGAAATGATACATCTTGCCGAAACTTGCTGGTGCTGTTCTCTTGCCTGCTCCTATGAGGGTTACAAAACTCCATCAGGAGCATATATGCCGAATCCGCTGCTTGCGAATGTTACAAAATTGAACATAACTAGATTTCCATACGAATGGTCAAGACTGGCCCAAGACGTGACGGGCGGAATCGTGATAACCCTGCCTTCCGAAAAAGACTATAGAAATCCAGAAACTAGAAAATTGATCGATAAATACCTGAAAGGAGTTGCTGACGTGCCAACAGAACACAGAATACGGATGATAAGGCTCGTGGAGAATCTTTCAATCGGAGCTGAGCTGCCCGAATCGATGCACGGTGCGGGATCCCCACAAGCACAGAAAATAATGATAGCCAGAAGAAGCAATCTGGAAATGAAAAAAGAGATGGCTAAAATAATAGCAGGCATAAAGCCGGATGAGCATTTTAAAAGAATTCGCGGGATTAGCGAAGAGGAGTTCTTTTCAAAGTTAAAATGAGAATCGGAATAAAGTACTGCGGAGGTTGCAATGAGAGCTATAAAAGAGAAATGATTGAAGAAATTTTAAAGAGAGAGCTCAAAAATTGTCAATTTTTTTATTCAAACAATGCTGATCTCATCGTATGTATAAGTGGTTGCAAGAAGGGTTGCGCTGCCGAAAAAGTGAGCGGGAATTTCGTTCATTTTGATGAATGGGTTGGAGAAAATAAAGTTTTAACAAAAATTAAGACCAAGTTATCGGAACTTCTTCGATCCTAAAATTTGGTTTAACAATGGATTCTTCCAAAGACGTTTGCTGACCATTTTTTAGCATCAAAAGTCCAGTATAAGCTATCATCGCCCCATTATCCCCCATGTATTGCTTTGGGGGAGCAAAAAACTTCGCATTTCTGTCCTCGCACATTTCCCTAAGCATTTTTTGCAACCTTTCGTTCGCCCCAACGCCTCCTACCAAAAGCATCTCATCGTATCCCAAATAAGCCATAGCTCTCTCCGTAACTTCAGTTAGCATTGCAAAGGCTGTCTCCTGGAAGCTATAGGCAATATCCTCAAACCTGGCCTTGCCTATGAGTCTCTCAGCAGCAGTTAAAAGCCCGCTAAAAGAAAAATCCATCCCCTTTACCACATAAGGAAGCGAATAATACTTCTCCCCTTTCTTCGCCAATTCCTCTATTTTTGGCCCCCCTGGATGGGGAAGACCAAACTTCCTAGCAAGCTTGTCTATAGCATTCCCAATTCCTATATCGAGAGTTTCGCCAAAAACCCTGTACCTGCCTCCTTTTCTTGCAATAACTTGGCTGTTTCCTCCACTCACATAAAGGGTTACCGGATTTCTCGCTCCTGTCATCCATCTTCCAATTTCAACGTGAGCGAGACAATGGTTTACTCCGATAAGGGGTTTTGAAAGTTTTAGCGAGAGCAGCCTAGCAGCTGTTGCTGTAACTCTCAAACAGGGTCCTAGACCGGGACCTTGAGAGAATGCTACTGCATCAATTTTGTCTCTTGGAAAGATGCTAAAGATCTTCTTCAAAAGAATTGGCATTCTTTCAGCATGATGCTGGGAGGCTTCTCTTGGATGTATTCCCCCCTCCTTTGGAATGTAAGCCTCACTCACCATTGCTATTACTTTTTCCTCATTAACAATGGCAACACTTAAGTTCCAAGCCGTACCTTCGATTCCGAGAACATTCATCTCTTGAACTCTGTGTATCCACACTTTCCACAAGTCAATCGGTCTTTATGCTCCCCCAAAAACACTCCTTCACCGCATCTCGGACAAAATCTCCTCTTTCTGATGATTTTTTCTCCCTTTATTTCGTAAAATCTGCTGACACATTCCTTCATATCCATCAACTCGCCTGAGCTTTCTCTTCTTTCTTCTTAAGTTCTGGGAAGTTCCTGACAAGCACGTATTCATCTTCGATCTTTTTCAAATCTTCCGCGCTGTCGTAAATTTTTGCATAACACTTCGCTTCCCTTTTCCCAAACTCGGTCTTTATGTACTGCACAACTATTCTGTCGAGCTCAGCGTTCATCAGTCCGGCCAGCTTTTCCCTTACTTCTCCTCTTGTTGGAGTTTTGTTTTCAAATTTTACCCTGAAATGGACCTCTCTCCTCCGAAGCAGGGGATTGTATCTTTCCGCCTCAATCTTTATTTCCATCCCATCACCTCAGCCTTCTTATCTCTTCGTCCTCTTCAAGCACGAGCATCTGCTTAAGAAGTTTTAGCACCATCATCTTGCGCTCTTCATCAACCACCAATGCAACAACACCCTCTCCGGGTTGTCCATAGCATATAAGCGAGCTTTCGGGCATGAGAAGAGATAATGGAATAACTGCCAGATCCTCTTCACCGTCAACGATAACAGCGATCTTTCTATTACTCAGTGCCATTTCTACTGCTTTTCTCAAAGCCCTCACCAGATCTGAGGTTATAAAACCTGCAGGATTTCTGGCATAAATTCTTTCATAGCTTTCAGGTAGCTTAAAATCAATCTCCTTTTCTCTTAATGTTTTGCCGTCTATTACTACTATGTCCGGCTCAAGGTTTGCTAAAAAAGCACATCTACTCACCAGATCTCCAACACAAGCGAGTTTCGAGCATTTTTTTACCTCCTCTATTCTATCGAAAATCCTCTCTCCATCCCTGTAAATCTTTCCATGGGGTCTCGAAAGCTCGCATCTAAGCGATTCTGGAAGTTTTATCATCAATCGACCCTCAAAGCGTATTTCCCTGGATTCTTTATACCAAGGTTTTTCGCTATTTCGCTTTTCTCCGGATCCAAAATTATCACGTAGCCATACCAGTCTTTCGTTAGATCTGAAGAACCGCAACCTTTACAAACTATTGTATTGCTCGTTATTAGCTTACAACTTCTGCAGGCAAGTTCAGCCAATTCCCTCACCTTTTATTTTCTTTATATCTTCCTCGATCCACTTCAAAGCTCCAAGCCAAGGTTGGCGCATGGTAAGACCGATTCGACTCTTTTCAGGTTCTCTTTCCTTCAAGCTTAAAGAAACAATTCTCGCTCTGACGAAATCTCCTTCCGCAATCGTTTTCTTTGTCTCCTTCCCAACAAGCCTCTTGTTTTTTTCATCAAATACCATATAATCATCTGTGATTTGACTTATATGGAGAAGGGCATCCATAGGGCCAATGGAAACAAAACAACCAAACTCGACAACCTCCACAACTTCTCCTTCCACCACTTCCTGTAAATAAGGTTTAAAACATATTGCGTTAAAGGTAACATCAAAGTAAATCGCCCCATCACCTTCGATTATCCTACCATCACCAATTTCTTCAATACTCTCAATACCTATGATAATACCGTATTCCTTATCTAATCGTCCTTCGAACTGTTCCCAAAGCAATGATTCAATTGTTTTCTCAAGATCGTCGCCTATTTTTGAGGGCGGAACTCTAACGGTGTCTCGAAGTTTTATTCTAGCATACATAATGAATTCCTTTTCTTCTTCCGCAATATAAATTTATCGTCAAAAATTATTTCTTTAAATCTATGCCATACCTGAGAGCATTTTCATCAGCTATCTTCTGAATTTCTTCTATAACCTTTCTACCCTCCGGGCTTGTGAAGAGGTGTCTAAACCTGCGCTGTATCTTCAGATATTCCTCGACAGGTTTCCTTTCCTTAACTTTCCTAACGGTTAAAAGTTTCCCATTTTCAAATTCTACTATAGGATACAGTGCGGTTTCAATTGCAAGGTTACCCACCTTAACAACGTCTTTGCCATCTATCCCCCAACCGGTGACGCAGGGACAATGAATCTGGATATACTTGGCTCCTTCAATTTTCGCAGCCTTTTTAACCTTTCTGCGTATGTCGGCAGGCAAAACAGCGCTTGAAGTTGCAACATAAGGGGAACCATGAGCTAGTGCGATTGCCACCATGTCTTTCTTTCTACCAATCTTACCCAGCATCAGCTTTCCGGCAGGAGTTGTAGTTGTAGCCTCACCTAAAGGTGTCAAAGCACTCTGCTGGTGACCAGTGTTCTGATAAGCTTCGTTGTCAAGGCAAATGTAGATAACATCATGGTTTCTATCGAACATTCCATGAAGAGTTAGACCGATGTCTGCGGTAGCACCGTCTCCTGCTAAAACAACGACCTCACCTTCATCTTCCCTTCCCAAGACTTTCAAAGCTTCTGATATCCCACAGGCAACCGCAGCAGCGTTGTCGAAAAGAGGATGAATATAAGGCACGCCCCAGGCATTTCTACCATACTGAGAGCTTATTATCTCAAGGCATCCAGTTGGATTTACAACGAAACACTTCCCCTCCAATGCTTCCAAAATGTTTCTAACTGCAATTGCCAAACCGCAACCAGGGCAAGCTCCGTGCCCGCGCCCAAAAAACCTCATGGAATCACCTCCTCGAATTCCTTGAATCCCTTAAATCCGCTTTTTTCTTTTCCAAGAATTGCATTCTTCACAAGTTCCTTAAGGAAGTCTTTAGGGACATCTCTCCCACCAAGACCTAGGATAAAAGAGATAACTTCCGGACTCATGCCATAAAGAGCTGATTTCAGCTCTATAGAGAGATTCCCTTCATATCCAAAACTCACAGAACGGTCTATTACTATTATTTTCTCAGCATTCTCAAGAGACTTTCTAAGCTCCTGGACTGGGAAAGGTCTAAATGTTCTAAGCTTAACCAAACCAACACTTATACCTTCATTTCTAAGTTCTTCCACAACTTTTCTCAGTAGCCCAACAATAGAGCCCATTGCTATGACAAAGTTCTTCGAATCTGGATAAACTACTTCCAGGTGTCCTCCCCAATTTCTGCCGGAGACTTCTGCCCAATCTGCAAATACTTTCTCCATAATTTCCTTCGCCCTTTCCATAGCTCTCTGCATAGCAACTCTGAATTCCATGTATATATGCGGTGGAGCATAGCAACCAAAAGCAACGGGTTTTTTGGTTGTTAGATAAACCTCAGGAGAATAGGGGGGTAGAAAGCTGTCAACAACGTTTTGATCCAATAAATCGACAGGTTCGTAGGCATGCGTAAGCTTGTAGCCGTCCATGCAAATCATGAAGGGTAATCTGACTCTCTTATCCTCGGCAATTTTGTAAGCCTGCGGTACCATGTCATGGGCTTCCTGGTTATTTTCAACGTAAACCTGAATTATCCCCGCATCTCTTAAGGCCATGCTATCCTGCAAATCATTCCAGATGCTTAAAGGAGCAGAAAGAGCTCTGTTCGTGTTAACAATAACGATGGGGAGTCTCATTCCGGCGGCATTGAAAAGAACTTCACTCATTAAAATTAGACCCTGGCTACAAGTTGCCGTGAAAGTTCTCGCTCCAGCAGCAGATGCCCCCACTAATATGCTCGCGGCAGCAAATTCGGATTCGGCAGTTATATACTTACAGTTCTCGAGTTCCCCGTTCGCATACATCAGCGCTAAATTCTCAACAATTTCTGTTTGCGGGGTTATTGGATATGCGCATATAATGTTTGGTTTACAAAGCTTTACGGCGTATGCAACGGAATAGAATCCCCTTACAACCTTCTTCATCTCCTCACCTCAGCACACATCAACTTTGAACAGTTCTTTGAGCTCCATTTTTATTGCACCATACCTGCAGACCGATGCACAAACCCCACAACCCTTGCAATAATTGTGATCGACAACTGCAACTTCTTTTCCCTCGATTTCCTTAACTTCTATGCAGCCATCGGGGCAAAACTGCTCACAAACTCTGCATGCTGTACACTTTTCCCTGTCAACAAAAGACCATTCTGTACCCCAGTCACCTGTTTTGAATTGTTCAGACTGAAGAGGTTCAGAAATTGCACCAATGTTTAGTCTTATTTTCATCTGCACACCTCCTTCATATATCTATACGCCTCCTCAATCGCTAGCACGTTTCTCTCTTTTAATGGGCCTTCAAAAAACTCCTCAGCGGTTTCTTTTAGAGTTTCAAGCTTAAAAAGCCCCGTTGCTCCAGCAAAAGCCCCTACCATAGTTGTGTTGGTTGTCGGTCTGCCAAGGATCTTCATCGCTATTTTCGTAGCATTTATGGTCAAAACTTTCGAATTCGTCTTCAGAAAGGCTTTCAAATCTTCAGAGCTTTTGGGATAGTTCGCAATTAGCATTCCGCTCTCCTTTAATCCAGAAGTTACATTAACCGCTTCAAAAATACTTGGATCGAGGACAACCACGTAATCCGGATTGTATATCTCGTCCCTGACAACTATCGGTTCATCGGAAATTCTCAAAAAAGATGCAACCGGAGAGCCTCTTTTTTCTGCCCCAAAAGTTGGAAAAGAAAGAGTGTAATAGCCTTCTTTGAATCCAGCGATGGCAAGAAAGTCCGCAGCAGTTACAACCCCTTGACCGCCTCTGCCATGAAACCTAACTTCAATTAGCATATGATGAGTTTTTGAGCAAATTAAAAAATGTTGCGAAAATGATCAAGAAAAATTTTTAGTACCAAAAAAGCTTTTTTCATGCAAATGCTAAAAGGGCATAACTTAATCTGTCTCCATTTCTTCAAGGGTAGAGGATATGATGAGGAATTTATAGAGATCATTAAAATAGTTCACAAAAATATTAGCAAATTTGAGGTCGTTGAAAGTGCCGATGATTTTTCTGACCTCCCCGCTCTGAAGGCCGAGGCTTCCGGTTGTAAAGACTGCGATTGGAGGAATGCATGTGATCTTTGAAGTTCTGAAAGTCATCTGGCTACTACTTCCAGCCTACACCCCCAATAATTTTGCAGTAATCTTGGGAGGCATAAAGCCCATGGATTTCGGAAAAAATTTCATAGACGGAAAAAGAATTTTTGGGGACGGGAAAACTTTTTCAGGTTTTTTCGGAGGCATTTTGGGAGGAATTCTTGTTGCAAACGTTCAAAGACTGATTGAAAATGCTATCGAATTTCGATATTTTTCCGCGCTGGGCTACCTAGATTTCATAATCTTGGTGATCGCTTTGTCGTGCGGTGCAATGTTTGGCGATCTTTTTGGGAGCTTTATAAAGAGGAGGCTAAACTTTGAGAGGGGAAGAAGCTTTCCTGTAGTAGATCAACTTACTTTTCTCCTCTTTTCTTTAGCTTTTGCCTCATTAACAAACGCATTTTGGTTTCTCTTCACAAGCTTAGATATACTCATTGGAGTTCTTATTACTCCTGTGCTACACGTTCTTGTGAACTTTCTGGCTTTCAAGTTAAAGCTGAAGGAGGTGCCATGGTGAGGTTCTGCGTTCAGGAACATTTTGCAAGAAAGCATCACTTCGATCTCCGTCTAGAAATGGATGGAGTCGCAAAAAGCTGGGCAATACCGAAGGGTCTACCTAATGAGGGTGAAAAAAGACTCGCAATTCAGGTTGAAGATCACGATCTAGAATACATGGACTTCGAGGGTGTCATAGAGGAAGGTTACGGAAAAGGAATCGTTAAGATCTGGGACAAGGGGGAATATGAATTGTTGAAAAGAACCGAGAAGGAAATAAAATTTAGGCTAAATGGAAACAAGCTGAAAGGAACTTATGTACTTCTAAAATTTGAAAAAGGTGGTGAAAACTCTTGGCTGCTGGTAAAGGCAAAAGATTGAGAAAAAAATTTTAAACTTTTCCGCCCAAACCTTTAGCTATGAAGGAAATTCCTCTCCCCGAGGTAAACATAGGAACGGTCGGTCACGTTGATCATGGTAAAACAACCCTAGTTGCTGCATTAAGTGGTGTATGGACTGATAGACATAGTGAGGAGATAAAAAGGGGTATCTCGATAAAGCTTGGTTATGCTGATGCCACCTTCCGCAGGTGCCCACAATGCGAGGGCTATCAGGCTTACACAACCGAAACCATTTGCCCAATTCACGGAGTAGAGACAGAAATTCTAAGAACTGTTAGTTTCGTCGACAGTCCTGGACATGAAATGCTGATGGCCACCATGCTAAGCGGTGCAGCTCTTATGGATGGAGCAATACTGGTTATAGCTGCAAACGAAAAATGCCCGCGACCTCAAACGAGGGAACACCTTTCTGCATTAGAGATAATAGGAGTGAAACAGATAGTGATAGTACAAAATAAGATAGACACAGTTCCAAAGGAGAGAATTCTAGAAAGCTATAGAGAAATAAAGGAATTTGTAAAGGGGACGGTCGCCGAAAGTGCACCTATAATTCCGATCTCTGCCCAACAGAAAGTAAATATAGATGCACTAATATATTCAATCGAAAAAACTATCAAAACACCCCCAAGGGATCTCCAATCGCCACCACTCATGCAGATTGCAAGAAGCTTTGATGTCAACAAACCAAAAACAAACCCCAAAAACCTTATGGGAGGAGTTGTTGGAGGTAGCCTAATGAGAGGTAAGCTCAGAGTTGGTGACGAAATCGAGATAAGACCGGGAATAAAAGGAGAGAGGGAGTGGATGCCAATAACGACGAAGGTCGAGAGTATAATGGCTTCTGGCAGGTTTATAGAAGAAGCCAGACCAGGTGGTTTAATAGGAGTGGCCACTAAACTCGACCCTTTCCTTACAAAGGCGGATAACTTGGTGGGAAATGTATTAGGCCATCCTAACGAGCTACCACCAGTTCTAAGTGAGTTCACAATGGAGACAAACCTCTTCAAAAATGTGGTAGGTCTGGAGGAAAGCGTAAGCGTTGAAAAGATAAAAACCAACGAACCGCTCATGCTTGCTGTAGGAACAGCAATTACGCTCGGAGAAGTTAAATCCGTAAGAGATGGAATCGTAGAAGTTTCACTTCGACGCCCTGTTTGCGCCGAATCCAAATGGAGAGTTGCAATTAGCAGAAGAGTTGGAGGGAGATGGAGACTGATAGGTTCAGGTATAATCGTCTGATCTTCGATACCAATGCGCTGATATATGCTGTTAAGAACAAGATTGACCTCACCCAGTTTGAGATTCTAGTTCCTTCCACTGTTTTGAGGGAACTTGAAGAACTTGAGAAAAAATTGAGTGGAGAAGACAAAATAGCTGCCAGAATTGCCCTGAAAATAGCCAAAGAGTCTCAGACCGTTGAAAGTGGTGAGGGAGACCGAGGAATAATAGAGGTAGCAAAAAAATTTGGCCTATGTCTTGTTACAAACGATAAAGAGTTAAGGAGGAAAGCCGAAAAACTTGGAATTCCTACGGGATGTGTAAAGCTGGGCAAGATCCTTTTCAGCTGATTATCGTATAATCCCCAAGAACGCTTTCAGCTTCATCCATTTTTTCTCTATGCTGCTTTAAGAAGTTCAAAAGTAAATCCTCAGCAAATTTTTTACATTGTCCACAAAGAATTCTGCCACAAATGCAATCTTCCCTTATTCCTTCGAGTTCTTTATCGTCTTCGATTAAATGATACGTGTAAAACTCAAAGATTACGCATTTTTCTGGCTCCCCTCCAAGCCTTTTTTGCTCTTCTGCGGTTGCTCTTCCCCCGGTTAAAGCATTTCTGATTTTTTTAACCGCATTTTCTGGTTTTTCGAGGAGTGAAATGTAGCTTTCAGGCTTGCTCGAGCTCATTTTCCCTCCTGTAAGACCAGTGGTAAATTTGTGATAGATCGAGCTTGGAGGGATGAAGGCATAACCGCCCAGCTCAACTTCAAGCTTCCTAACTTCCTCCTCTATTTTTTCAGAATCACCAAATATATCCAAATGACCCGAATGTCTCCTGAAATCGAAACCTAATCCCTCAAGTTTTTCAAGCATTCCCTCTTTTTTGCTTCTAACTCTCAAACCGTTGCCGATCTTCTCAAAAGAAAAAATGCTTATCCTCGAAGCAATATCCCTTGTAAGTCTAAGATGGGGATCCTGGTCTGCACCAACTGGAACTACAACCGGTTTTGGACCACCGAATTCTTTAAGCTGGGGTTGCAGAATGTCTGCTGACTGAATCAGAGAAACTAATACTTTTGAAATCTGTGATTCCCCAGATAATCCATATATTGCCCTCATCTCACTAAAATTAACTTCTGATGACAGTTCCATCGCTAAATTCTTCACTTTTTCATTCTTAGACTGGAAATAGATCAGAGAATTTTTATTATCTAAACCGAGAGCTATTATGCTCTTAACGTAAATCATACCTATTTCCTTCGTTTTCTCCCAGCTTATTCCCCTAACTAAATGCGCTTCCATGTCAGCAATTGCAACGAATGCTTTTGCCCCCATTTTCTGATGCCAGATTATTTCCTCCATTGTCATCTTATGCCCAAAATGTATTTCACCAGAAGGCATAAAACCAGACATAACAGAAAACTCCCTTCGCTTTTCTATGGCCTCTAATATCCTCTCATAGTCTCTGTGACCGAAAATCACGCCCCTGCGCATTAATCTATGGGGATACGGAATCGATCGAATTAATCCAGCAAAGGGAGATATCCCAAATTCCTCAAGCAGTTTGCGATAGTCAACTACTCCCTCAACTTCCCAGGGTGTGATCACGGCCCAAGTTCTCATTAGATTAATATTCTTTGTGTAAACTGAAGTCAATGATCCAAATAATGGGTGCGGGTGCTCTGGGTTCTCTAATTGGTGGTCTGATACAACTTTCAGGAAAGGAAGTTATTTTCGTAGCACGGGGTAAACAGCTGCAGAAACTGAAAGAGAAACTGGTCATTACAGGCCTATTGGATGCTGAACTAAACGTCAGAGTTGTAGAAAAACCGGTGGATGCGGAGATAACCTTCTTTACTGTAAAGGCATACGACACCGAGAGTGCTGGAAAAATGCTATGCGAAGTTAATCCGGGAATAGTTTGCACTCTCCAGAACGGAATAGGGGTTGAGGAAATTCTCAGAAGATACGTCAAAAAAGTGATCCGCGGTGTAACAAGCTATGGGGCAAATTTAATTGATTACGGTAAAGTTATGTACGCGGGTAAAGGTTTCGTTTATCTTCCAAAAAGTGAAGAGTCAAGGAAAATTGCAAAAGTTCTGGAGGAAGCTGGGATGAATGTGGAAATCGTTGAGAACATCGATTTTTTTATCTGGGCCAAGGCGGTTGTGAACTCAGTAATAAATCCGCTGACTGCTATTTGTAGAGTTAGGAATGGCCATATTATTGAAAACATGGATATTTGGGAAATTGCAGAAAAAATTGCACGAGAGGGGCAAGCTCTAATGGAGAAGCTTGGTTACAAATTCGATGCGATATCCGAAGTAAAAAAAGTTGCTAAAATGACTGCAAAAAACAAATCCTCGATGCTGCAAGATGTGCTAAAAGGAAAGAGGACGGAGATTGATTATATAAACGGAGAGATAGTTAGGAAATGCAATGAATTCGGATTAAGCTGCGAATATAATAAGATGATTTGGAAACTCGTGAGGGGGTTGGAATATGGAATTTCTCTACGTGATCCTGATATCCGCGATGCCTATCCTTGAACTTCGCGCAGGTCTACCGGTTGCCATATACCTTGGATTTAGACCCGCCGAAGCTTACATGCTATCAGTTTTTGGCAACTTTTTACCAGTCCTATTCCTACTAATCTTATTAGAAAGGCTCCTAATCATCGCAAAAAAATTCAAAACAATCTGGAAATTTTACGATATAATCTCAAAGAGAGTTGAAACGAGAAGGAAAATCGTCGAAAAATTTGGTTATTTCGGACTAGCGCTGTTTGTTGCAATCCCGCTTCCCGGTACAGGCGCCTGGACTGGATGCCTGCTGTCCTTCCTACTCCGGTTGAACATTCTAAAATCTTCGGTTGCTATTTTTATCGGAATACTGATTGCTGGGCTCATAGTTCTTATACCAATAATCGGGTTAGACTTCCTCGGATTGATTTGAAATGATACACTTCCGCGATCAAAAACTTAAAAAAGCCTGAGAAATAGGCTGGTGGGCTGATGAATGATGATGCAAGGAGGTGAAAGACATGTACGTGAGATTTGAGGTTCCCCAAGACTTGCAGAATGAAGCTCTTGCACTACTTGAAAAGGCAAGAGAATCTGGAAAAGTAAAAAAAGGAACAAACGAGACTACCAAAGCAGTAGAACGCGGACTGGCAAAACTGGTGTATATAGCGATGGATGTCGATCCGCCCGAAGTGGTCGCACATTTACCTTTGCTCTGTGAGGAGAAAAACATCCCCTATATATACATAAAAAGCAAGACAGAGATAGGCAAAGCCGTAAAAATAGACGTAAGCTGTGCTTCAGCCGCGATAATAGATGAAGGAAATGCCAAAAAAGAGCTCGCAACCGTTTTGGAGAAGTTAAGGGGAATTAGAAAGTGATGAATTATGGAGGAAGACATCCAGCCGGCAGAGGTTGTTGAGATAATAGGAAGGACCGGAATGCATGGCGAAGTTACACAGGTCAAGGTTAAAATACTCGCTGGAGAAAACATGGGCAGAATAATTACAAGAAACGTTTTTGGTCCTGTTAAGGTTGGAGATGTATTGATGATCAAGGAGACTTCGCGAGAGGCAAGGAAATTGACGGTGAAGTGATATGGAATTCAAAATATGCTCATTCTGCGGTTATGAAATAGAGCCAGGAACTGGTAAGAGCTTGGTTAGGAAAGACGGAAAAATTCTGTATTTCTGTAGCGGAAAGTGCGAAAAGAACTACAGATTGGGAAGAAGCCCGAGAAAGCTTAAATGGACAAAATACTACGAGAAAAGGAGGTAAGATTCTGTGGAGAGAACTTTTGTGATGGTTAAACCCGACGGTGTCCAGAGAGGACTTGTAGGAGAAATAATTTCAAGATTAGAGAGAAAAGGGCTGAAAATAGTTGCAATCAAAATGCTTAAAATTCCAATGGAAATGGCAGAGAAACACTATGAAGAGCACAAAAACAAGCCATTTTTCAGCTCGCTTATATCTTACATCACCAGCGGTCCCGTAGTTGCAATGGTTGTAGAAGGGAAAAATGCTGTAAAAGTCGTTAGAAAACTAGTTGGAGCTACAAATCCGGCTGAGGCTGAACCGGGAACTATAAGAGGGGATTTTGGTCTAGATCTTGGAAGAAATGTTGTCCATGCATCCGACTCAATCACATCGGCTGATAGAGAGATAAGGCTATTTTTCAAAGATGATGAGATCCTAAACTACGAAAGAGATCTCGATGCTTGGGTATACGAGAAATGAGCGAAATAAGGACACCAATTGTAGCTGTACTTGGTCATGTAGACCACGGAAAGACAACCATATTGGATAAAATACGGAAGACAAAAGTAGCAGCGAAAGAGGCAGGGGGGATTACACAGCACATCGGTGCAACTGAGATCCCAATAAAGATGATTGAAGAGATTTGTAAGGAGATTTGGCGACCCAATATAAAAATTCCCGGTCTTCTCTTTATTGACACTCCCGGTCACAAAGCTTTCACAAACTTGAGAAAAAGGGGTGGAGCTTTAGCTGATCTTGCAATTCTAGTCGTAGACATCATGGAAGGAATAATGCCGCAAACCGAGGAGGCACTGTCAATATTAAGGACCTTTAAAACCCCATTCGTAATAGCCGCGAACAAGATCGACAAAATCCCCGGATGGCAAAGTAGGGAAGGATCCTTTCTGAAAAACTACGCATTGCAGGAAGAATTTGCAAAGAAAAACCTTGAAACGAGAATTTATGAACTCATTGCAGACTTCTACAAATTTGGTTTCAATTGCGAGAGATTCGACAGAATAAGGGATTTTACAAAAACAGTCGCAATAATTCCGGTATCGGGGCTAACCGGTGAGGGGATTCCGGAACTTCTGATGGTTCTACTTGGACTTGCTCAAAGATACTTAACAAGCAGTTTGAAACTCCAAGTAGAGGGAAAAGCAAAGGGAACAGTTCTGGAAATAAAAGAAGAGAGAGGTGTCGGAGTTACATGCGACGCGATAATCTACGATGGAACTTTAAAAGTTGGTGACAGAATCGCAATAGGGGGAAAAGACGACGTTATAGTAACAACCGTAAAAGCAATACTAAAACCGCCTCCGGCTAAAGAAATGAGGGTGGAGAGTAAGTTCCAGCGAGTTGAAAAGGTAACGGCAGCTGCGGGAATCAAGATAGTAGCTCCAAATCTCGAGAAGGCCATCGCTGGCAGCGAATTCGAAGTAGTCGAGAGTAAAGAGGACATCGAAAGATTCGGTGAGAGAGTGAGAAAAGAATACGAAGAGATAGCCATAAAAACAGAAGGAGAAGGGATAATTCTGAAAACCGATGCGATCGGATCGCTCGAAGCCATGATAAATGAATTAAAAACCCATCAAATTCCGATAAAAAAAGCTGAAGTTGGAGAAGTTGACAAAAGAGACGTCGTTGAAGTTTCAACAAACAAAGAGGACTTAAACAAGGCAATTCTGGCTTTTAACGTGAAAATACTGCCGGAAGCAATTGAGGAGGCGCAGAAATACGAGGTGAAAATTTTCGAGGGCAACATAATTTACACAATAATCGAGTCCTTTTTGAAGTGGAGAGAAGAATTGAGGCTCAGAAAAGAGAAACAGAAGATAGAGGCATTGATAAAGCCGGGGAAGATAAAACTATTAAAGGAGTTCATCTTCAGAAGGAGCAAGCCAGCGATCATCGGTGTGAAGGTTCTGGCAGGTGAATTAAAAAGGGGTTCGATTCTAATAAAACCCGACGGTAGCAAAGTTGGAGAGGTAAAAAGCATGCAAAAAGAGGGGAAAAATATAGCCGTAGCCGGAATGGGGGAGGAACTGGCTATCGCGATAGATGAAGTAACCATAGGCAGACAGCTCGAAGGGGATGAGATTCTATACGTTGAAATACCGGAAAGGCATGCTAAAATAATAGAAAAGGAGTTGATATCCTCCTTTGATGAAGAAACCAAAAAAGCATTTTTCGAATATTTAGAAATAAAAAGAAGAGATAACCCTCTTTGGGCAAAATAGAAAATTTTTTAATTTAAAATTCAAGTTTTTTGCATGAAGCTTGAGGATGTAAAAGTTATAGGCGTTGTTGGTGCTGGTGTGATGGGACACGGAATAGCACAGGTGGCAGCAAGGAGCGGGTATGAAGTTATCCTTGTCGATATAAACGACGAAATTCTAAAAAAAGCGCTAGAAAATATTAAAAGCGGTCCCTATGGATTGCAAAGACTTGTTGAGAAAGGAAAGATGACAAAAGAAGAAATGGAGAAATGCATGGAAAGAATTAAGACCTCTACAAGCTATGAAAGCCTTAGAAACGTAGATTTCCTGATAGAAGCTGTTCCCGAAAATCTGGAGCTAAAGAGAAAAATCTTTGCACAGCTTGACAAGATCTGCAAAAAGGAGGCAATCTTTGCAACGAATACTTCCGGAATACTTGTTTCCAGTATCGCAACTTCTGTTGAAAGAAAAGATAAATTCATAGGAATGCACTGGTTCAATCCAGCTCCAGTTATGAGGCTCATAGAAGTCGTAAGGGGGGCCCTAACTTCCGACGAAACTTTCGAGATAACTGTTGAGCTTTCTAAGAAATTTGGAAAAGTTCCGATTCCCGCAAACGATGCTCCTGGATTTTTCACAACCAGGTTTATAAACTCATGGCTGGTTGAAGCGATAAGACTTTACGAGAATGGTATAGCCGGAATAAAAGAAATAGACGAAATGTGCAAGCTAGCCTTTGGATTTCCCATGGGTCCGTTTGAACTCATGGACCTAATAGGTCTCGATACAGTTCTGCATATCGCAGAATACTTGTACAATGAAACAAAGGAAAAACACTATGCTCCGCCAATAACACTTAAAAAATTGGTCTTCTCCGGATACCTCGGGGACAAAAGGTTTAAATTCGGCAGCAGAGGGGGATGGTACGATTTTTACGGAATTAAAAAATAATTTGTTCCATCGTTAGGTTTAAATAGTCCAAAATTTTTTTTATGTTAAAAAATTATTTAAAACTCAGCAAAACTTAAATACTAATGAAAAAACTTGGGTTCGGTGATTGCGGATGTTATCGGAATTTATCCTGACAGATGAACAAAAGGCGATAAAAGAAGCTGCAAGAGAGTTTGCAGAAAAAGAATTCCCGAAATACGCTGAGGAATGCGACAGAGAGGAGAAGTTTCCATTTGAGTTGTGGAAAAAAGCTGCAGAATTGGGCTTTATTGGAATGAGTTTTCCAGAAGAATACGGTGGCCAGGGAGCTGGAATTCTAGATTCCTGCTTAGTGGTTGAAGAATTCTGGAGAGTCGACGGCGGACTTGGGCAAATTCTGAGCTCAACTTTTGGATCAGAACAAATACTAATGTTTGGAAATGAAGAACAGAAGAAAAAATACCTTCCACCCCTCGCAAAGGGAAAAGCAATCTGCTGTGCCTGTTATACTGAACCGCAGGCCGGTAGCGATGTTGCCGGAATCAAAACAAGGGCTGACAAAGTTGGAGATGAATACGTCATAAATGGAACCAAGATGTTCATAACAAACGGAACTATTGCCGATTACTATCTGGTTCTGGCCAGAACCGATCCGAATCCACCGAAAAGACATCACGGAATGAGTGTTTTCATCGTTGAAAAGGGAACTCCAGGACTCGAAGCAAAAAAGCTCAAAAATAAGCTTGGCATTAGAGCTAGCGATACAGCTGAAGTTGTGTTCAAAAATGTTAGAGTCCCGAAAGAGAATCTAATTGGGCAGGAGGGACAGGGATTCTATCAAACCATGATGTTCTTTAATGTAACGAGAATCCCCGTTGCTTTCCAAGCTGTGGGAATTGCTCAGGGAGCGTTTGAACTAGCATTTAACTATGCAAAGAACAGGGAAGTTTTTGAACAAAAGCTCATCGATTTCCAGGTGACTCAGGACAAGCTTGCAAAAATGAGGACAAAACTCGAAGCTGCAAGGCTTCTGGCATATCAGGCTGCCTACTTCCAGGATAAGATGGGTATGCCAGATCCTGGTTTAACTGCTATGGCAAAATACTACTGCGCTCACGCTGCACAAGAAATAGTGAATGAGGCTCTGCAAATCTACGGTGGTTATGGCTACCTGAATGAACAGGCCATTGCAAGAATGTACAGAGATGTAAGAATTCTGGAAATCTACGAGGGAACAAGGGAAATAGAGATAGAGATAATAGCTAGATCGCTAATGGGCAAGATTCCATCTAGGCTGGCATCGATAAGAAAGCATCCCCTCATGTAATTTTTTTGGTGAGTATTTATGGAAGAAGTTTATATAGTGGACTTTCTGCGTTCCGCATTCTCCCGTTCCCGCCCTAAAGAGCCTGAAAGAGACGTGTACAACAAGATAGACATGCCGGCAGTTGCAGCCATGCTCGTAAGAGAGATGATAAACAGAACTAACATAGATCCAAAAGATATCGGCGATGTAATAACCGGGTGTACGATGCAAATGGGAGAAAACTGGTTATACGGCGGTAGGATAATAAATCTGCTAGCGGAGTTGCCCATAGAAGTCCCAGCACAGGGAACTGAAAGGGTATGCATATCTGGAATGTCTGCAATGCACCAATGTGCAATGGAGATCATGCTCGGTTACAGCGACGTAGCAATCGCATGCGGCATCGAACACATGACCCATCTACCAATGCAACCGGATCTGAATCCACACATGGGAATCTCTCCAACTTTAATGCAGAGAGCCGATCTGATTCAAAAATACGATCTGATGACTGCTATGAGCATGGGATTGACTGCAGAAAAACTTTTTGAGAAATGGAAGGACAAACTTGGTTGGACAAAAAGGGATCTCGACGAATGGGGTGTTAGAAGCCACAAACTCGCAGCTGAAGCTTTGAAAAAGAACTACTTCCTGAGCGGGAAGGGATATCCGACAAAAAGGAAGGGAGAAATTTTGCCCATTGAAGTCGAACTTTCAGATGGAAGCAGAAAAGTAATCGATGTGGATCAATCCATAAGACCTGACACTACACTCGAAGCCGTTGAAAGGCTGCCTCCTGCATTCAAGCCGGGTGGAGTTATAACTGCAGGAAACTCCTCCCCACTAAATGCCGGTGCAAGTGCCATAATGCTGATGAGCAAGAAAAAAATGAAAGAGTACGGTCTCGAACCGATGGCAAAAATAGTATCAATTGGCTGGGCCGGAGTGGATCCAAGCGTTATGGGTGAAGGCCCCGTCCCCGCAACGCAGAAAGCATTAAAACATGCCAAACTGGAAGTGAAGAATATAGATTTCTGGGAAATCAATGAAGCTTTTGCGGTTGTAACATTGTTCGCGATAAAGATGCTGAAAATAGATCCGGAAAAGGTGAACACCAGAGGAGGGGCTATTGCAATCGGTCATCCACTAGCAGCAAGCGGGATAAGAATAACTGGAACTCTTGCAAGAATTCTGAATATAGAGAATGCAAAATACGGCTGCGCTACGCTGTGCGGCGGCGGAGGGCAGGGAGGGGCTACAATAATAGAGAATCCAAATATTTAAAAATTTTTTATTCATTTTATTCGATTTTAGAAAATTTAAAAAAGCTCAAACAGATATAACTTCATGCTTAGCAAGCTAAAGCCATCGCTAACTGAAGCCCTGAAACCCGTTGGCAATTTCATTGGCAGATTTCTAAAACCAAACCAAATAACTCTAATGAGCCTAGTTTTAGGTATTCTTGCTTTTTTCCTAATCATAAATAATAAAATAGCTTTGGGAGCCATTTTTGTTCTTCTGAGCGGAATTTTCGACTTTCTTGATGGAATAGTTGCAAGATCCCGCAACATGGTTACGGATTTTGGAGGTTTCCTAGATTCTGTATCCGACAGATACGTCGATATAATGATCTTTCTTGCACTTGGAATTCACGGGATAGATTGGCTGATAGTAGCTATTGCGATGAGCGGCGCACTTATGGTTAGCTACACCAGAGCCAGAGCGGAAAAAATAATCGAAAGATGCGATGTCGGAATTGCTGAAAGAGGGGAAAGGATGATAATTCTATTTTTGGCGATGATCTTAGGCTACATCTACGAGGGATTAATAGCAATCGCACTCCTAAGTCATTTGACTGCATTCCATAGAATAGTATACACATTCAAAAAAACGAGGTTATTGCCTAGCTCTGGAAGGCAATAAGGAGGAAATCCAACCTATATACTCAGAAATAGATCTACTCTGAATCCAAACTCTTCCCTTTCCGCTGAATTCGGCAATCAATCCTTCTCCGCTCAACAATGTAGCTTTAAGCCCTCCAACTGGTCTAACTCTGAAGTCCAAGGAATCCTCAAAGGCAACAATGTGTCCTGTATCTACAGCAAGTTTTCCGTCGACATCTAGCATCTCTATCCCCCCAAAGGCTGAAAGGAAGAGATCTCCGGATCCTTCAAGCCTCAGTAAGAATAAGCCCTCACCTGCAAAGAAGGTTTTTGCCCCTCCCCATTTAATGTCTATGTTTATAGTGGGAGAAGATGCAAGAAAAGCTCCGCTCTGTGCATAAATTCTGCCCGAAAGCTTTATCGCAGTTATATCTCCCTGATATGGAGGCGCAAGACCCAAAAGTCCCTTGCCTTTCGAAATGTACCTGTTGACGAGAAATGATTCTCCACCCAACATCGCCCTTTTTAGGCCGCCCAACAATCCCCCCCTCATCGTTGGCGATAACTCAACGTTTTTCATGTATACCATCGCCCCGGGTTCGGCAAGGACTTCTTCACCCTCCGAAAGCTCAAGCTCCAAAAGACTGTAGCTCGGTTTTGAAAGAATTCGATAATTCATGAACGACATTCGAGAAATACCTATATGAATTTTGCTATTCCGAAAACTGAGTTATCGTTCCCCTACTCCTCGCTCTATCGAATGCCCAAAAATATAAGAAGAAAAGAAAAAGAACTTGAAGTAGAGCTAGTACATAACCCAAAAGCAAGGGATTTTCAAAGGAGGTTTCAAAACCGTAAAAGCTTCTGTAGTATTCCAAAAAGTGCGTCAGGGGTATTAAATAGGAGATAAACCTCACAACTTCCGGAAGTAAGGAAACCGGATAGTATATCCCACAAACGAGCATGAATATAGCAGAAAGTGTCCATGCAAATATCTCAGCTCTGTATCCAAAGATTAGAAGTAAAGAGCATGTTATTAGCCCTATTATCATGGCCGAAAGAAATACACCAAATAAAAAGAGGATGAGAAATGGTGGAGGAATGAGCAAGTTGAGTCCAAAAAAGATCATGCTTGAAAAAAATAGGATTGCAAAGGCCACGATTCCCCTCGTAATCCCGAAAAGCCAAGATCCCAGGATCATATTCCAACTGCTTATTGGCGAGACAAACGTGTATCTCAGACTCTTGCTCCAGATGTCGAAAAGGAGAACATAAGCGACATCAAGCTGAGAAACCTGGAGTACGCTCAGGGTTACCGCTCCTATGAGGATAAACGCGAAATAGCCTTGTTCTAGGTTTAAATACATGCCCATAAGGCCTACCGAGATTAGGCCCAGAACTGGCCAGAAGAGAGTTTCAAATATAGTAAAGAAATTTCTTTTCGTTATTATAAAATTTCTATAGGTGAATGCGAGCGTTTTGCAAACTTCATTTGACAAGCTCATTAAAAACGTCCTCCAGGTCAACTTCCCTTACGACTATATTCTTTATCCTTCCAAGCTTCGCAACCTCGCTTGCAACATCCCATAATCTCCTTTCAGCACTGTCCACATAAAAGGAGAGGCTTTTTCCATCTCTTTCAACCATGTATACTCCTTCCAGCGATGGCAACTGCATCGAAATTTCTGCATCTATCTCGATTGTTATCTTATCCTTCATCTTCAACATCCTCTTCAATTCCTCTTTACTACCATTCGCCACTATTTCACCCCTGTTTATGAAGGCAATCCTCTCACAAAGCATTTCGGCTTCGCTCATATAGTGAGTCGTTAGAACTACGCTTATGCCCAAATCCCTCTGCATGTCAGCTATCTTTTCCCTCAGTCTCTTTGCTACAGGTGGATCGAGTCCTTTTGTCGGCTCATCCAGAAATACCAATTCCGGATCATTCACAAAGGCTCTAGCCAATAATAGCTTCTGTTTATTGCCAGTCGAAAGTCTGTTAAATTCGACATCTCTGAACTCCCGAAGTTCAAATTCATCTATCAAATTCTCAACGACCCTTCGATCTCTTACCCCATATAGCATCGCGTAGTAACGGAGATTTTCGTAAACGGTCAAGCTCCAAATTAGATTCGGATTTCCACTAGCTATGTTTATTCTCTTCCTTATCTCCTTCGCATCCCTAACAGAGTCAAATCCGAGAACCTCAACCCTTCCTCTGGTTTGCTTTAAAATGGTTGCCATAATAGAGATCAAAGTAGTTTTTCCAGCTCCATTCGGACCGAGAAGACCAAATATTTTCCCCTTCGGTATTTTGAGATTGATTCCTTTCAAAGCGATTTTCTCACTCTTTAAAGATTTATATATCATCCAGACGTCTTCGCATACCACTGCATGCACAAACAAAAGTCGAACCCTCACTTAAAATTTATTTTGGAGTGTATCTCTTGCAAGCATCGCCGCACCCTTTGCAACCGCGAAATCGTCTTTTACTACCTTGAACTCCGGTATAAAGGCGTCTGGGATGAACTTCGAAATCTCAGAGCATAGAACAGATTCATCAAGTCTTCCACCTATTCGCCCTCCAAATGTTACCACTTCGGGATTCAGCAGCATTACAGCAGTTGCAACTGATCTGCAGAAGATTTTGAATCCCCTAGTATTGTAAACTGTTCCATTCTCTATTTTCTCTCTGATGTCCGATATTGCCCAGCCACTAAAATGGCATTCGAGATGTCCAAAACCGCCACATTTGCACCTTCTCCTCCCACCAACAAATACGTGGCCCAACTCCCCTGCCAGGCCATCGCCCTTGTACAGACTTCCGCCGATCACAATTCCTGTCCCTATACCCGTACCAACCGTTATTGAAAGGACGTTCTTCTTTCCAGTTATTTTTGCAGAATAATAAGCAAAACACTTAGCATCATTCTCAAGGACTCTGGGCTTTTCCGTCTCTATGAAGGGGATTTTCTCCAAATTGGGAGCGCCAACAATTATGCCCCTTTTGAACCAGACCGCAATTCCTATCCCCACTGCTTCGTATTCTACCTTCAATTTCCTTAAATCAAATTCCTTGGTTTTGAAGGTCCCTATCACCTCGAAATTGTCTCCTTTCATTGCCACTACATCTGTATTCGTGCCGCCTATGTCGATGCCCAAAATCATAAAACGAGTAAGTCTTTAATTAATTAAACCCTTTGTACCTTTATGAGACTAACACTGGAGGAAGGTAGAAAGGCAGTAAAACTCGCCAGAAAAGCAATCGAGGAATATCTGGCAAACAGAAAAATTATAAAAGAAAGACTGGAGGGGGTTTTTTCACAAAAAAGGGGAGTTTTTACAACTTTAATCAAACACGGAGAGCTAAGAGGTTGCATAGGGTTCCCGTACCCAATAAAGAGGCTGGATGAGGCAATAATAGAGTCTGCAATCTCCGCTGCAGTTGACGACCCGCGCTTCGAACCGGTAAGGCTAAGGGAGATGAACGAGATAATTGTAGAGATTACAATTTTAACCGAACCCGAAAAGATAAATGCAAAGCCTCAGGACCTTCCGAAGTTTGTTGAAATCGGGAAACACGGACTTTTGGTAAAAAAAGGGCTATTTTCAGGACTTCTGCTCCCACAGGTTGCTGTAGAGTTCGGGTTCGATTCGGAGGAGTTTTTAAGTCAGACCTGCATGAAGGCCGGCCTTCCTCCGGACTGCTGGCTGACAGGGGCCGAAGTTTACAGATTCGAAGGACAAATATTCAAAGAAGTGGAACCAGGAGGGGACGTCATTGAAGTTGATATAAAAAGTTGTGTTTAGAGAGTAATTAGGCCCAGCCTGAACATCTCGTTACTAGTCAAAATCCTTGCCCCGGATTTTTTAAGCGCAATCAGAGTTTCGAGTGTGCTTTCGATCATCTCCAGCATTTCATCCTTTTCTTCAGGAATTTTACCATGAACCCCAGTAAATATTGGTCTCCCATTTGCAAAAATGTAGTTCGATACATGATCGCAAGTGAAATACGTTTCCGATCTTATTTCGGATAAAAGTATTTTAAGCTCTTCAAGCTGTTCTTCAGCACTTAGAGGCTTTACCAGTCTGCCCATTTCCGGATTTGTTATCGTCAGATTTCTTATCCTTACAAAAGTCGGTTTCGCCTCGTTTATGACTTTCGCCGTATTCTTTGCATGTTTTTCAGATCTCTCAGAACCTCCAAGGCCCGTGATTACGTAGTAAGTTATTTCAAAATACTCCCTCGCCTTTCTTCCGGCTTTTATAGCATCTTCCGCCTTTATCCCTTTTCTGACCATTTCGAGGACTTCGTCATCTCCACTTTCCAAACCCATATGAAGTCTGGTTAGCCCAGCTTCCCTGAGAGCCTCCAGTTTCTCCTTTGGTGTGTTCGCAATTGTTTTTATCCTTGCATACGCTGTTATTCTTTCAAGTTCCGGCCTTTTAGACTTAAGGTACTTCAAAATTTCCAAAATATCTCTATGGATTAACGGATTCGAGTCGCCCAAAAAAGCGCTCTTCGATCTCGGGAAAAAGATCGGAATTTGATCTATATCTTTCAAAATTTCCTCTTTTTTTCTTTGTTCAAAGCATAAACCCTTATACATTGAACAGAATGCGCATTTATTCCAGTTGCAGCCTCTAACAACCCTTATTAGGTAGCTAAAAGCTTCGCTCGGGGGGCGAAATGGAGGTAGCTCCATATTTATTTCCTCAGACTGAACCTTTTGAACTGCAGGTTTGCCAATGCCCTTAACCACATTTCTGCCTCGAATTTAACCTCCTCACTCAGTTTTTCCATTTTTTTGTCTACAAATCCATGAAATTCATCATCCACATAAAACTCAATCCTGTCCTTTTTTATTACAATCCTGAGGGGTTCATCATAAATTACCAAATCGTCTCCCTCTCTTTCGAGTATCTTGCTAAGCCTTTCAAAGGATGAGAAAACCTTTGCGGCATATTCCGTAAGCATACCGATACTCTTTCCAGATCTAAAAAAGGTTTTCCTAGATCACATCCCGGATTTTTTCTATTTCCTTAATCGTCTCATCCAAAATCTCCTTTTCAACAACCCTCTGAAGTTCTTCCTTGCCTTTTTCTTCCAGAATCTGAATATATCTCTTAAAATCAGCCATTATGGTTATTGCAGAGTTTGTATCTTTTATCGCGTAGCTCATGCCCACGATTCTGCCAAGAATATAGGATGCAAAAACAAGTTCGATGCCCGAAAATTTCTCACAAAGAGTCTTTAACATTTCGTCATCCCTTTGTCTTCTCGTGATCATAGAAACTATCTCAGCCAATACCATTGCCGCTGCTTTCGCAGTTAGTCCAAGAGATCTGTATAGTGCCATAAGAAGCATTTCTAATTTTTAAAAAATCTTTTTCTACCGGAACAATTTTTTGCGTGGATATCAGCTGGAGAGAATTCAAAGCTCACGAATTCAATACGCTATTTAGATACAACCTCAAAGCGCATAGTCCTCTGGAAGAACTCCTCGTCCCCAGGACTGCAAAACCAAACAGAGCACACACAAAAAGAACTGGCACGGCAAGAATAGTTCTCCTACCAATCTTAGCAGTGCGGGCACTACAATCGTATATATAGGAAGTGCGGATAGAATCATTGCTAGCCCTATAGTTAAACTTCCTTTTTGCCGCAACTCGTTGTCCATCATCTTCTTCCATTCTCTCCCCTAACCGGGATGAAGGGGGCGTAGAACCCCCTTAACGCCGGAGGCTCCCCTTTAAAGGCAGGGTAGCCCACTTAGCTTTTTGACCATCCCAACCCATTTCCATACTTTCCCGCTAATCTAAAGCCTTTAAACTCGTAAAACTTCATTGCTTGCTCATTAGTTTCACCAACCCATAGCTCTGCCAGATCCCCCTTAGCGTAGTATAAGGCGGAGCCGAGAAGTTCCGAAGCTACCCGTAAAGTCTAATTATTGTTTCCTTCGTAAATTTTTCACCTCTTCAACGATTTTCGGCAATATTTCACCCGCTTTTCCTTTTATAATATAATCGGAAACTCCTTCTCTTGTTAAAGGGGTTCTTCGAGGTTCACTTCAACAACCTTTGCGCCGCATCTCTTTGCAATCCTGGGAAGCTCTGCAGCTGGATATACTACTGCTGACGTCCCGCATACAAGCATTAAATCGCATTTTTCGGCTTCAGCAAAGCTCAGTTCATAAACGTCCCTCGGTATCGGTTCGGTAAAGTGAACAACGTCCATTTTTAGTGGGCCCTTGCAATTCTTGCAAATTGGAACCCTCTTCTCTGCAATCTCATTCAGAAATTCTTCTTTTGGAAATCTGCATCCGCAGTATACACCTGAGCTTATCTACGCCCCCGTGGAACTCCAGAACGTTTTTGCTTCCAGCTTTTTTGTGCAGTCCGTCGATGTTCTGAGTGATTATTGTTTTGAGAATTCCCATGTTCTCGAGCTCTGCCAAAGCGTAGTGTGCAGGATTTGGTCTGGCTTTTTCCAGAATTTCGTATAAAGGGGATTTTAGTGCTTCTTCCCAGTATTCCTTTGGGTTCCTCAAGAATTTGCCAAAGATTTCATAGGATCTCCTTTCTGCCTCCGGATCTCGTGTCCAAATTCCCGAAGGACCTCTAAAGTCAGGGATACCACTTTCAGTCGATATTCCTGCTCCGGTGAAGGCAACGGCGTATTTAGATCCAACCAAATCTTCAGCACATTTTTTTATAAGCTTATCCCTTTCGGGTAGCATGATTACTCTAATAGAGACAAACTTATTATTTTAACGCAGAACACAATTCAATGGCCTGCAAAAAATGCCCAAAAATTGATGGATGGGGAAACTGATGAATCTGACTTCCTCCCCGCCCTGAAGGGCGAGGGTTCCCCGCATCTGTTCGGGAATACATCTGTCATCTGCGGGGCAGTCGGGGCGGTCAGAGGTCCCCAGAAAGGCCCAACAACCTTAAAGCCCTCTTCTCAATATTCAAGACTGCTATCCTATCTCTATCTTCCTCCAAGCCACACCTAGGACACTTGAACCGTCTGTAGCCGTTCCCCTTTAGTCTAGAACTGCAGTTGGGACAAATGGACGACGTGTGCTCAGGCTCTACTGGGATTATTGGGACTCCTAGCTTCTCGCACTGCCAGTCGATCCAAAAGGAGAGCTTCCTATAGCCCAGATCTTCTCTGGCGACCGCGTACTGATGCTTGGCAAGCTCTGCTATCTCGCGCGAGACCTTCTTTGCCCAATCTTCTATGATGTTGCAGGCTTTTCTGTGGAAATGCCCGATTCTCCTCAGAATACCTTTTCTCCTCCGCCAAGCGTTGTACTTGCTAAAGGAGTACTTCTCTTGT
>JAAOZI010000016.1 GCA_011605865.1 Archaeoglobales archaeon | reverse complement strand
GTTCGGGATGGAGTGAAGGAAGTATCATCAAAAATCGATAAAACGAACGAGCTTCTGGAAAAGAGGTTCCAGAGGCTTGAAGAGGAGGTTGAAAAAATAAAGAAGGCCCTGCTTAAAGCCGGGATAGAGGTTTAGAATTTTCATTTTAATTCGGTTTTCTTTGCTGCATGAAGACTGGGAAAATAAAGATTCATCTAGGAGAGATTGTAGCTTATTGTTAAACCAGTCCTGATTGGCTATGAGCTCAATCCATTATAGGATCGTTCAGCTGTAGGCATCTGTTTCACCTTCCATCATTATAAGGGGGTAAGAGAAAAAGGGTTGTGTGGGGGCCTGTTATCAATTGGAAGGCTTTTTTCAAGCGGTCTTAAAATTCATGATGATGAAACTTGAAGCAAGATGAAACATGATAAAATTATAAAAAAACCGAAATACAGAAAACTCTTAAATAGCAAAATACTTCTAAAGCCGATTCCTAAAAAATAGTTTTTTAAAAACGCGATTTGGCATAATTGTGGAAAATTTTTAATATTTTGTTTTCAAATAAAACACAGCTTTGGTCGAAAGCTCGCAAAGCGTTTTGTGTATACGTTTTGTAATGCTTTTGTTTCGTATCTAAGGAGCGATTAAAAGGGCAGTTTATGTTTGTTTTCATTTTGTTTCATCTTTACTGTTTCATGCTTGTTTCATTTTTCATTATTATGAGGATAAAAGAAGGCATTAGAAGCTTTTTCTGGCTATATATGGTGAGGAAAGTTGAAACAAACTGAAACACTAATTGCGATACCTGAAACAGCTGAAACCAAAGCGTTACAAAGTTGAAATTTTAAAAATTTATAGAGTTTTTGTTTTTCCAAAACTGAAACAAGCTGGAACAAAACATTTACGGGAATGTTTAAGATTCCTTTTGTAAGAAAAAATTTATATACACACTGCTACAGCATAGCTTAATAGATGATAACAAATATAATAAGTATGTAGAAATAACTTGGGATGAGGACCTGAAAATCGCGTGGATACTGCTGTTGAGGTGTAAAGGGATGAGCTATAGAGAGATAGCGAAACAAGTCGAAATGAGCGCGGCTTCGATCCAGAGGATCTTGGAGAAATACGGAGATCTTCTGAGAAACGCTTCAGACCTCTTGGAGAAGATAAGGAATAGGAGATTCGAGATAAGGAGCAGATCGCGGAAGCAGCAATCTTTGCAACCCCAGTCACCGTAACTATTCTATTATCTCCACCACAAATTCCGTCTCCCCGATACAGAGTCTGTACTTCCCTAGAGGTGCATCCCTGATATCGTACCTCTTGTTATATTGCTTGCTGTAAAGCCTGCATTTATCAGAGTCCCCAAAATTCTCCAGCAGTTCGAGCAGCCTGTCCTTCGAGCCTATAACGATCTTTAACTTTCTGCCCCTGAACTCAAGAATGTTTTCCCCAACTCCTGGGCTCCGCTCTTGCCTTCCTTGGGTGATTGTGTAGCTTTTTCAAATTCCTGAAACACCTCATCCAGCTTTTTCTGCCCTTTTTCCATCTTAAAAAACCTCCTTTCTACCCGTTTTACAGTCCTTCTGCCTGTGATCGGCCTTTTGTCTATGCTAATGCTACACTCAGCAAGATCCTCTGCATTTCCCTCCCGGAGTTCCTCGGCTTTTTCAGCTTCAGAAGCCAAGGACTCAGATCCGGATTCGACCGGGATTTTTCCATCCACTTTAATTTTATTGGGCTCTCCACCCTCTCCGACTGCAAAGATTACCGTCCTCTTGTTTGCCCATTTTCTCGCGCATTCAAGCACTCTAGGAAGGTCCTTCTCCGTGCACCAGATGTGTCTCTCTTCAAATTCCGTTGTCTTCCTGAGATTTTCTATAAGGTGATCCGGGTTCTTCTCAGCCGTGGTGGCCTCGATCTCGACTTCAAAGGCATTCTGGAAGTCAGGATAAAGATCGATGAAGGGTATGCAGATGAGGTCTGGCCTGGGCATGTTTTTGTTCTCAACTTTCACCACACAGCATCCACTGCGAACGTAGTAATCGACGGCCTTGCGAACTAAGCTCCTGCACAGATCGCTTTGCCTGTGCTCGAAGAAGAAGCACTCAGCAAAACGAGCTATGGAATTTTTACCAAGACGATAGAGATTTCCGATTTTTAAAAGAACACCTTTCGATACCATTTTGTCCAGCAGCTGCAGTGCAAGTTTATAGTCAAGGCGTACAGCTTCCGCGAGCTCTTCTGCTTTTATCCCCGACTGGTAGCAGGGTTGCAGGAGAACCTGAAGTATCTTCTGCATTGTTAGAAATTCAGGGAATTCTTCCAGAGAGGAATAGCTCATGTGGGCAAATACACTTACAATTGGTGTGGATGCGCGAGCTCTGCGTTTGTATTTGGTAGTAAATCCTTTTCCACATATGAAAGTTGTAATAGCCCATGGCGGCAACATAGGCTTTCAAGGAGGGGGCACGCTTAGGGTTTTGACATTTGCAAAGTCCCTAGCTGAAAGGGGATACGATGTAAGCCTGGTTGTACCCAAACCTGTGGGAAACATTCCTGAGGATGTCAGGGAGTCCGTTAGGATATACACTGTCCCAGTAGAGCCAAGAGGGTTATGGAGCCAGATAACGAGGGCAATCTTTGTCTCTCTTAAGGCAAAGAAATTGGCAGAAAAAGAGGGGGCAATTTTGCAGATAGAGCACTCGACATTGGGGGGCATAGCATCTTTTTTGGGTTGTAGCAACTATGTTCTTGACGTTCATGACTTGGAGTTCGATGGTGATCAGTACAGGAGCATTCCTTTAGCTTCCAAGGGTATCTATTACCTTGAAAGAAGAGCTGTAAAGAAAGCTTCGAAAATAATAGCGGTATCAGATGTGATGAAGGATTTCATTTCAAAAGAGTGGGGGATTGAAAAGAGTAAAATAGATGTCATTCCGAATGGTGTTCGGAGCAAGATACTGAATTTTAAGACAGATGAAAAGGAAGAAGAAGGACTTGTTTCCTTTTTGGGTGTTCTGACGCATAACATTGACTACGAGAAAATCTTCCTGCTCTCGAAGGAGCTGGAAAAGACAAGAATATTTGTGATAGGTGATGGGCCGATGCGCTATAAGTTGTTAAAAAGATTAAAAGGGGGGAATATAGCTAATGTGATCGTTCCAGGATATCTTCTGGATGAGAAAGCTTACAGCATTTTGGCGAGATCGCAGGTTTGTATATTTCCTTTGAGAGATACTTTTCACACAAGGGTCGCAGCGCACATGAAGGCTTTTGATTATGCTGCCTTGGGAAAGGCGATAGCTACTGATAGGGATGCAACTGCGAGAGTATTCGAAATGCACGATGCAGCTTTGGTTTCGGATCCCTCAAAGCCTGAGGAGTTTGTGGAAAACGTTCGAAGGCTTTTAAATGATGAAGGCCTGAGGAAGAG
Organism: Archaeoglobales archaeon; assembly: GCA_011605865.1. Classification (GTDB taxonomy): domain Archaea; phylum Halobacteriota; class Archaeoglobi; order Archaeoglobales; family Archaeoglobaceae; genus WYZ-LMO2. The sequence goes on along the minus strand of JAAOZI010000016.1, from coordinate 4,224 downwards.
GTTAGGGATGAGAGCTAGGAAGTTAGCGGAGAACTTTACATGGGAAAAGCAGGGAGAAAAGCTGGTGAGGTTGTATGAGAGGATACAGTTTTCTTGAATTGTTTGCATTGCTTTCGTCTAAATCCTTGCTCCTCAAAAAGCTGGGAAAGAAGCTTGCACTTTACATGCTTCCTGATGAGATCGAAACTAAAGTTGGCAACGCCCGCTTTATCTTCCGTCCTAAAGAGTATGGGCTCTGGTACCTAAATTATTCTCATGCAGAACCGGGCATGGCTAAAGTTTTGAGTGAAAACCTGAAGGAAGGAGACACCTTTATCGATGTTGGCGCATTTATAGGCTATTACTCAATATTGGCCCGCATCATAGTTGGGGAAAGTGGTAAAGTAGTATCTTTTGAACCAAACCCCGAGAGCTATGAAATACTTAGAAAGAACATTGAGCTAAACAAGTTCACAAACGTCCTTGCTGAGAACGTGGCTCTTTTAGACGAAGAAGGGACTTTGAAGCTGTTCATTGGACGAGCAACTAAGGACAGTAGCAGCTTAATTCTCGCTGAAGAAGTGGACGAGGAAAGATACGTCACCGTTAAGACAACGACACTCGACAATTATTGTCTATCCCACGGAATCACACCCAACTTTGTAAAGATAGACGCAGAAGGGGCCGAATATAAGATCTTAAAGGGGTTTGAAAAAACGATAAATACCTACCATCCTAAGCTAGTAATCGAGATTCATCCCAGGCACTTGGAGAGGCAAGGGGTTTCCCTTTACACCCTTTTTGAGTTCCTAAAGAGTAAGGGCTATGAGGTTTTATTGGTCAGAGAAGAAGGCATCGAATTAATTCCTGAGGAGAAGCTTGTGAGTTTATGCAAGCTAGGCAGAAAAAATAAATACGGGACAATGATAAATCAAGTCGTCTTTTGCAGACCTTCAGTCAAGTCTTGAGGGGGAGTTGATAATGAGGAGCAAAATCACGGTGGCAATCGTTGGCGCAGGAAATGTGGCGAGCAACATGCACCTGCCCAGCTGGGCGAAGATATCTGAGGCAAAGGTAGTGGCGGTATGCGACGTAAACAAGGAAAACGCAGAAAGGACGGCTAAGAGGTGGAAAATACCAAAGGTTTACACGGACTTCGACGAACTGCTTGAGAAGGAAAGGGGAGCGATAGCGGTAATAGACATATGCACGCCCCCGTCAACACATGCACCCCTGAGCGTCAAAGCCATGGAGGCTGGTTTTCACGTGTTGCTGGAGAAGCCTATGGCAATGAGCTTAGAGGAGAGCGAGAGGATACTCAAGGAGTATCAGAGGAGGAAGGATGAGGTTAGGCTCTGCATAATCCACAACTACTTGTTCAGCCCCTCTATGCTGAAAATAAAGTCCGCGTTGGAGAAGAACAAAGTGGATGTCTTGGGCGTAGACATTAGGATGTTACATACGCCGCAAGATGAAATGATATCAGACAGAAATCACTGGACTCACTCGTTGCCTAGGGGCAGATTTGGTGAGGGTCTCATCCATCCTGTGTATCTATTGCACAATTTGATAGGGGAAACTGAATATAAGGGATGTTCATGCGTGGAAGAGAGGAAGTTATGAGTGGGTAAAATACGATGAGCTGATGGTGATGTTTGATTCTGGCGAAAAGTTCGGAAGCATTTACATATCGTTCAACAGTCCGAGAGAAACAAGTTTCCCGAGCATGAGAATATATGGGAAGAATTTGATCTTAAACTTTGATGGCACGAACTCGACTTTTACGATTCAGAAAGGTATGGATACGAGTTCAAACATTAGAAGGGCATTAGACTCTTTGAATGTCTCTATGCAATTGCTGGGGTCAACGGTAAAGAATGGTCTTGAAGTCGTTACGGGCAAGTGGAGGTTGGGCCACGAAAACCTCTTCAGGCTCTTCGTTAACAGCATATCGAAGGGCAATGAAGTTCCGTACTCTCCCGAAGAGGCTTTTGAGGCGAACAAGACCTTCCTAGAAGTATTAAAGCGACTGCCATGAAGGTTCCTTACGAGGAAGAAATGTGGAAGAGGTACCGTGAGGAGATTGAAAAGAAGATGGCATACTACAGGGAAGTCATTAGCTTGATTCCATCGGACGTGAAAAGCATTTTGGACGTGGGATGCGGAGAAGGCACCTTCTTAAAACATCTCACGAGTTTGGAAAGAGCAAGCATAATAGTCGGGCTGGACGTCAGCGAAACGGCCCTCAAATACGTTGAGGGATTAAAGATCCGAGCAAGTGCAGGAGGGTTACCGTTTAGAAACGGGAGCTTCGACCTTGTAACTTGCTTGCAGACATTAGAGCATTTGAAGCAAGAAGTCTTCATTAGGGCGATAGAAGAAATTAAACGAGTTACAAAAAAGTACATAATAGTCTCTGTTCCCAACGAAGAACCCCTGGAATACTTCTTGGTGGTGTGTCCTGCATGCGGTTGTCACTTCAATGCTGTCGGCCACGTTAGGAGCTTCAGCCCGGAAATCCTCAGAGAGCTGTTTTCCCCCGATTTCTCTCTAAAGGCATTAAGAGAGTGCGGTGATCTCGTTGAGCACCCGACTTATAATAGGGTGCTATTTGGTGCTCTCCGCTCCTACTTGAAGCCGCCCCCTCCAAGGGGCTCTATATGCCCGCAATGCGGGTATGTGGCGAAAGCAGATAAAGGAAGAATATCCTATTCGCAAATGCCTATTTTCCTTAAAGCTGTTAAGAGAATCGCGGATTTATTATGGCGTCCGAAAAAGAGGAGATTGTGGTTAGTAGCTTTATATGAAAGGGTGATAGAAGGGCAAACAGGTAATAGATGACCAGATATGAAAATCGCGTACGTTCTTCAGTCTAGCAAGGGTGGGATCCCGCATTATACGGCGTGCTTAGCAAATGCCGTTTCCAAGTACGCTGACGTCGTTTTACTAAAGCCCGACAAAACTACCGCAGATGGAGTTTTCTCTAGTAGGGTGGAGATTGTTAATGCATTTAAGTCAGCCAATTTATCGTATGTAGATCTCTACAGGAAAAGGTTCATTTCATTTAGAACTTTTGGACATCTTTTATCTTATAAAAACATTAAGATTGTCAGAAACATTAAGCCAGACATAATTCGTTTTGCAGGGGGTTTAATTCCTCCAATGCAAGCTTTTATTCGTTTATACAAACTGGATAAGCTTTTTCCTCTTATTGTAACTTTTCACGATGTCCCACCAAGAAAATATTTAGTGTTGCCTAAAAAGATCTCTGAAACACTTATTCTGGTTGCTATAAATGTTATGAATTTTCTGGACTTGCTAATGCCAAAGATAAAGTATGAGAAAGTTATCGTCCACACTCAGAAGAATAGAGAGAGATTGATTGAGAGAGGTTCTCCTTCAGAAAAGATAGTTGTCATCCCCCATGGTGCTTATGACTTTTTCAAGAAATATGGAAATTACAGCAAGATGGAAGAGGAGAGAAACTGTATCCTCTTCTTCGGAAATATAGTCGAGGCCAAGGCTGTCGACGTGCTTATAGATGCCATACCGATAATAGCTAAAAAAATACCAGATGTCAAGCTCGTGATTGCTGGCGATGGAGTCATACCAGAGAAGAGCTGGATGAAAATGAAGGCGGTAAACCACAAACTAATGATCCGCCCTGAGGGAACCCTCGCCCTTTAGGGCGGGGAGGAGGTCAGTTCGGAAGTGAGGAAATAACTAAATCAATGGCTGTTGCACTTGGACAGCTTTTGTAAAGAATACAATGTCGAAAGGGTTGATTTCATAAAGATAGGTGCAGAAGGATCAGAAAGGGAGATAATAAAGGGTGCAAAGGAAACAATAAAGAGATTCGAGCCCAAAAATGGCAATAGTAGCATACCACTTGCAAGATGACAAGAAAGTGATTCTAAAAATATTTAAACCCATCATTTTACACAAGGAATAAATGAAAGTTCTATTCTGGAATACTTCAAAGCCTGGAACTATTAGCGGAATAGGGAAGTACGAAAATGAACTTTATAAGAATCTAGTAAAGATTGCGAAAAGTGAAGGTTATGAGCTCAAAGTAACTAGAGTACAAAGAAGAGAAAATATGATCTCTACTGTGTTAGCTTGGTTGTTCACATACAGATGCGCGAATGCTGATATTGTTCACGCAACTGCCCAAGTTATAGCCCCCGTTGTTTTTATCAGAAAACCAAGGAGGCTGATTATAACTGTACACGATCTGGCGCCAAT
>JAAOZI010000036.1 GCA_011605865.1 Archaeoglobales archaeon | reverse complement strand
TAACGTTGCATTCGCAGCAAAATGCAACAAGATTGCAAAGAACAAAAAAGAGCTGGATGAACTAGTTATTTGGGCTCTGAAGAAAGCCGCACTTTACGATGGAGTTAAGGATAGACTCAAAAGCAAAGCTAGTCAGCTCAGCGGGGGGGAGATGCAAAGACTCTGCATCGCAAGAGCTCTTGCTCTGAAACCAAAAGTCTTGCTTATGGATGAACCAACAGCAAACCTCGATCCTATTGCAGCCGGAAAAATAGAAGAGTTGATTCACGAGCTAAAAAGAGAGTATACAATTATCATAGTCACACATTCACCCGCACAGGCTGCAAGAGTTGCAGATTTAGTGGCATTCATTTATTTAGGAAAGGTTGTGGAAGTTGGAGATGTGAATGAAGTATTTGAAAAACCGAAGCACGAGCTAACTGAAAAGTATGTAACGGGGAGGATAGGATGAAGTATATCGATGAAGAAATTTCCCTTATAAGAGAGGAAATTTTGAAATTGCATGAAATTGCCAGAAAAGCCGTAGAACTTTTTTTCAAAGCTACAAAAGATAAGAGTATAGTTAGAGATATTTCGAAACTTGAAGAAATTAGTGATGAGCTTGAAGCAAGAATTCAAGACTATTGCTCTCAATTCATAATTCGCTTCCATCCGATGGCAAACGACATGCGCTTTGCTGTGGGAGTCATGAGAATTTCCTCCGCTTACGAAAGAATTGTGGATCTGGCCCATGAAATGTCGCTATTTGAATGTGAATTGAGGGAAAAGATACTGACTGCTGAAAAAACACTTCTAGCTATGTTCGACGCAGTTAAAAGAGGTTTCGAAGACTCCAAAAATCTTAGAGAAGAGATGATTTCTCTGGATAACTTGATAGACGGGATATATATCGAAGCACTTGAAGAAATCGAAGAAGACTTCAGATGTGTTGAAGAAGTGCTCGCTGCAAGACACATTGAAAGGATTGGCGACTTGCTGTGCAAGATTGCCACAAGACTTATCTATATTCAAACTGGAAAGTGGGTATGGGTGAAGTGAAAAAAGTTCTCTTGTTTGCATAAGAAATACTGCTAGAAGCATAATTGCTGAAGCCATTTTCAACAGCCTTGCGAAGAAGTGGAAAGCTGAAAGTGCTGGAATAGAAAGGGCGGAAAGAATTGACGAAAAAGTAAGAGAAATTCTAGAAAGAAAGGGGTTACGAAGCAGTTTCTCTCTAGCGTAAGTTTATTAACTTGAATTACTTAAATAACCAGATGCCAGAGAAGCTTTACACGACCGGTGAAGTTGCCAAGATATTCGGCGTTTCTTACGCAACTGTGAAGAAGTGGGCTTACTCGGGGAAGATCAAGTACATTAAAACGCCCGGCGGTAAATACAGATATCCTGAAAGCGAGATTAAGAGGCTCCTTGGCGAAGCACCAAAAGGCAGGGTCGCGATTTAAGCTAGAGTAAGGCAGAAACAAAGACTTGTCGAGTATGCTAAGAGCAAAGGGTTACAAACTGCTTCTTTCTAGCGTAAGTTTTATAAACTTGAATTGAAAATTGCATACGTTGATGCCTGTGCCCGATATGTGGGGAAAAATTAAGCCCGAATGGGTACAGGCAAATGAAATGCTCCGAATGCGGGTTAGAAGAGGATAGGGATGTTATAGCTGTGAAGAACTGCTCCGCAGGTACCAGATGGATGTAGGAGCTTCCGTTCACCCCGAAGGCCCTCCCAATGCTAGGGGAGGGAAGGGATGAAAGTTAATGCTAGACCAGAACGGCTAAAAGCAAAAGAAAAAACCAAGGACTCTGGAAGACGTGAACCTAGAAGAATACGATTTGATCGTCACGGTATGCGAAGAGAGCTGTATAATCCTACCAACAGCAAAAAGGGTTGTCAGCTGGAATGTAGAAGATCCAGTTGGCAAAGGCGATGAAGTTTACGAGAAAGTGTTCAACAGCATTTCTGAGAATATTAAAACTCTCTTAAAAGAAATTGAAGGTTAAATTTGTTTCGAATTACAACTGAAAGCCTCGCCTTTCAGGGCAGGATGATAGAAAAGCTTATAGGGAGTTGATACCCTTGTTAGGAGTCCCGGAGGGCGAATCTTAGAGAAGCTGGTATTGAATCCCGTATTTGTCTTATGCCCTCTGGGACAAAAAACTGGAAGGGACAGGATGAAGAGAAGCTGAAGCTGGAAAATGCCGGTGAGAGCTGAACAAATATGGCCTGAAAACATCAAAAAAAGCTGATGCAGATCGATTCAAAGGTTAGATAGGCTGTTGAATGTCTAAACAGAATAGACTTATGCTATTTGCCAGGGAAATCTATGAAGTGGCTGAGGAACACGGAATTAGTTTCTTCATCGGCGAGGAAAAAACTTCATCAAAATGCCCAATGCATGATGGTTGCGGGAAAAGGATTAAAGGCTGAAAAAGTTTTTCAACGCAGATCTGGCAACTGCTTACAATACTCATAACCTCGAGTCCTGAAAAGGATAGGAGTAATTGGCCAAGAATGGCCAGGGACTAAATCCCCGAAGGGGAAGATCTGACCTCCTCCCCCGCCCTAAAGGGCGAGGGTTCCTGCTAGTGCGGGGAGGTTTGGGACTACATCCCCTCTTCCTGAGGGTTCAATCTCAGACCGGGTCTCCGATCCATTACCCCTATCCCTCTCGGGACTCGGGGTTATGAGTATGTTGTACGCTCCTACTAAGTCTGCATTAAATACCTTATTCAGCCTTGTGCATTTGAATAGTCCACGTTTAACTCTACTGCCACATCTCTCGCCGTGAATTGGGCACCTAGATGATGTATATGCCCCGCTTACGTAGATCGCCGTTATCCCGTGCTCCTCTGCAACCTCATAAATTCTTCTCAGCAAGTAGCCATATGTCCATACATGGACGTTGTTAAAATCTCCATTTTCCTGTGCAATGTTCTTAGGATAGCCAACCTTTATAGTAGAGACTCCCACACTGTAATCCCAGACCTCTCTGCTCTTGCAGCGACATTCGCTTTAGGGCGGAGAGGAGTTCAGGTATTTGTTTATTATTTCAATAAGAGCTCTTCTATTAAAAGGTTTTCCGAGTATTTCCTTTGCCCCGGCCTTCAAAAGTTCATCTCCCCTTTGCGGGGCAAATGCGGTAACTCCAATTACTACTGCCTTAGGATCTGCTTTCAAAATTTCTTTTGTTGCTTCAACGCCATCCATGACGGGCATTGAGATATCCCTCAGAACAACGTCGGGTTTGAAGAACTTGAAAGCCCTAACAGCTTCTTCGCCATTTTTGGCGACATAAACTTGAAAATCTCGAAGAAAGACCTGATATATTTCAAGCAGAACATCATCATCGTCAACAACTAGAACCTTGGCTTTTTTGGAGCTCATTAAATCCTTTTAAATCTGCCCATATTTAAAAATTGCTTCTCATTTTGAAATTAAAACCAAAAAATTCCGTAGAAAAATATTTTATCCTCTCAAGAACTTCATTCATGTTCGATGTTGCGATAGTTGGCGGTGGACCGGCTGGTCTCACTTCTGCAATTTACTGCGCAAGATATGGTTTAAAAACAGTATTTTTCGAAACTTTTGACCCAGTTTCTCAGCTTTCAATGGCCTCGAGGATAGAAAACTACCCTGGTTTTGAAGGGAGCGGGATTGAGCTGCTTGAGAAAATGAAAGAGCAGGCCATAAAAGCGGGAGCAGAAAACATAGTTGACAAAATTGTAAAAATAGTAAAAAGAGGTGAAAATTTTGTTTTGATTGGAGAAAAAGAGTACGAAGCAAAAGCAATAATAATCGCAACAGGCGGTAAGCACAAAGAAGCAGGAATTGAGGGTGAGACGAGATTTCTAGGTAGAGGAATAAGCTACTGTGCAACCTGTGACGGAAGTCTTTACAGAAATAAAAAAGTGATCGTATACGGAAGCGGCAGAGAAGCTTTAAGTGATGCGCTCTATTTAAACGATATTGGTTGCAAGGTTTTAATAGTTTCTAGGTCACCAATAAGGGCTGAAAATGCCCTGATAGAAGAAATAAGGAAGAAAGGAATAGAGACAATACTTAACGCTAATATCAGAAGAGTTGAAGGAAAAGAAAGAGTTGAAAGAGCAGTTATATTTCTGAGAGATAAAAAAGAGGAAATCACAATAGAATGCGATGCTGTCTTCGTAGCAGTTGGGATCAGACCAGCAACTGATCTGGTTGTAGAACTTGGTGTTGAAAGGGACCAGTTCGGATACATAAAGGTAGACAGAGAACAGAAAACAAATGTTCCCGGTGTTTTTGCAGCAGGAGACTGCTGCAACAATCCACTAAAGCAAGTGGTCACAGCCTGTGGCGATGGAGCTGTTGCGGCTTACTCGGCATACAAATTCCTCCGTAGAGAGAGCTGAGATTACAAAAACTTCAATTTTCTTTAAGAGGAATTTGCAAGAATTTTCTCAAGAAAATAACCCATTCTTTTCTCGATTTCGCTTACAAGAGCTTCAAATCCATCTCTATATTCTATTTTCACCCCCAGATATTTCTCCACAGCTCTTACAACATTTGAATTCCAGAAAAGGCCATGTAAATAAGTACCCCAGCACATTCCATCATCACTTTCACAGCCGTCGTCCTCAAAAACTGGCTTTTTGGAAATCGTAACTCCTTTGTGTATTTCGTAACCCCAGACAATTTCACCCTTAATTTTTCTAATCAATTCCGCATCTCCAGTAACTCTTTTAGAGACTTGTTTTGTAATTTTTCTGTAGCCTTCAAATCTAGTTTCAGCTTCTAAAAGTCCAAGACCTTTCAATGTCACCCGACCGTGCTCGAAACCATAGTCTTCGATCTTCTCTCCCAACATCTGGTAACCGCCGCATATACCAATTACTAGCTTTTTTCCAGAGATTTTCTTTATTTCTTCAGCCATCCCCGACTCCTTCAAGGCTTTAAGATCTGCTACAGTATCTTTGCTTCCAGGAATTATCAGTATCTCGCAATCAGGCTTTTCCCCCAACTCCACGAATTCAACAACACTCCTCAACGGCTCAAAATCTGTGAAATTGGAGATCCTAGGAAGTCTGATTACTCCAATCAACCCTTCTCCTCTCCATTCCTCTATGTTCAGGGAGTCTTCAGAAAGGAGCGGAGAGTTTATATAGGGGATTACCGCAATAACTGGCAGGTTGGTTATCTCTTCAAGCTTTTTAATTCCTCCATAAAGAAAATCCTCCCTACCCCGCAGTCTATTTATAACAAAACCGCAGATCATTTTTCTTATATCTTCAGGCAAAAGAGAGAGTGTCCCGTAGAGAGAGGCAAATACACCACCACGATCTATATCTCCCACAAGTATTATATTCGGTCTTGCCATTCTCGCGGTGAATATGTTTGCCAAATCTCTCTCATAAAGGTTTATTTCTGCCATTCCTCCTGCCCCTTCAATTACAATTAACTCATACTCCTCAGAAAGACTCCTGTAAGCTTCTTCCACAACCCTCCTAAGCTCTGGAACCATCTTATAGTATTCAGCCGAATCTACATCCTTTACAGCTTCTCCGAGAAGGACCAACTGGGAAACGAAGTTTCCCTTTGGTTTAAGCAAAATTGGATTCATCCTTTCATCAGGCTCTATTCCCGCTGCAAAGGCCTGCAGGGCTTGGGCTATTGCTATCTCTTTACCATTTTTTGTCACAAAAGAGTTCAAGCTCATATTCTGAGCTTTAAAAGGAGCAATCTCGTAACCTCTCCTAGCGAGAATTCTGCATATCGCCATAGCTACTAGGCTTTTTCCTGCGCTGCTGCTAGTTCCTCCAATCATTATAGCTGCTGCCATCTAAAATCTATCCCCATCTTTTGTATTCAACATCTATTCCCATCAACTCCATTATCCTCGAAACCGTGAAATCTATCATTTCCTCCAGACTTTTGGGCTTTGTGTAAAAAGAAAATACGAGAGGGAATACTATAACCCCGAGATTTGAAAGTCTCAAAAGAGCTTCAAGATGGGCTGAATGCAATGGCGCTTCCCGAAAAGCTATTAGCAGTTTTCTCTTTTCCTTAACAGCCACATCCGCAGCCCTTGTAACAAGATTCGACGTGATCCCATAAGCTATGCTTGAGGCAGTCTTCATCGAGCACGGAACAATAGCCATGCCGTCATACTTAAAGCTCCCACTTGCAACTGGAGCGTAGATTTCGTCTTCGTCGTAGTATTTTGTGGCTATTTCTCTCAGATAAACCTCGTCATAATCAGTTTCGCTCTTCATAGTTATCTTCGCCGCTCTAGTGGCTATTGCTATGACTTCAAAGCCCTTCTCCAAAAGCCTTTCTATGAGTCTAATACCAACTATCTGCCCGCTCGCTCCGGTCAGGGCTACTACGAATTTCATACAAGAGGTTCTATGTCTTCATCGAAAAGATTGAGAGTCTTTTCGATCCTTTCTTTTTCAGCACCCTCTATTTCTCCCCTTGCCTCAACTGCCAGTTTTTGCAGCTCCTTTACTCTTGGGGCATCGGTAACATTTGCAAGCAGAACTAATGCCGCAACGTATTTTGTTCTTCTAGTTGGATAGTCTCCAGCTCTAACCTCCACACCGGAAATCTGCTCCTCCAACCATATCTTGGCTTTCTCAAGGCCTTTTCTGTCCAAATGTTCCGGCGGACCTGCAACAATTATCAGAGCCCTCTCCGCACTGGAGATGTTACATGGCAAAGTTAATCTCCCAAGCGCCGCTCTCCTCACTAAAGCGGCTATTTTCATGGCCCTATCTCCCTCAATTGTCTCAAGCTCCTCTTTCTTCTTCTTGAATAGCGAAAATCCTTTTTCTCCTCAGCTAAGCTTGTCGCATATCCAATAGATGAAATTCCCCCTCCCTTAAGCGTGTTTATAACTTCGCTGCTGTCTACCACCATTTCTCCGACCATGTTCTCCTCCAGTGGCTCACCAGCTCTTGAAAGAAGAGCTATTCTTCGAACAATTTCATCGTTTATCTTTTCGAAGGATTCTCTCAAGCTTAAACCCTCATATTTCCAAGCTCCGTTGTCGAAGAGAATCAAATTATCCACGTATTTCATCAGACTTACCATGCTTCTTGCGGCATTTAAGGAATAAAGTTTTCCTTCCTCGGGAGCCGGTAAAATTCCAAATGCGTAAACAGGTTCAGAATATAATTCCTTAAGATGCTTTGCCAAAACAGGGGCCCCACCGCTTCCAGTCCCACCGCCCAACCCAGCTATTATCAGAAATGCGTCGAGATCATGGGTTCCTCTTTCGTCTATAGCACTCAATATTGTTTCGATTTCATCCTGAGTTATTTTAGCCCCAAGCTTGTTGTCAGTTCCAACTCCGTGTCCTTTTACGACTGTTTGACCGATAAGAAGTCTGTCCTTCATCGGAACATGTTTTAAACCGATCAAATCTGTTCTTGCAGTATTTACAGCAAGCCATTTGATTCTGCTCTTAGAACCGCGCATCTTTTCGTTTTCCACGAACATGTCAAGTATCTTTCCTCCCGCCTGTCCGAAACCTATGACAAAGAACCTCATTAGTCCCCTTCAATACTTATTTCACGTTTTATTTAAATCTTTTGCAATACAAAAATGCTCAGCAATAGAACCCAAAGAAGTTTTTAGGATAAAGGGAGAAATTCCTTAGGGTGATCCAGTTCTCCGCATCTGTTCGGGTTTACATCTGTCATCTGAGGGGCAGACAGGGTAGTGATCCTCAGAGACTCCATCCTTTTTTCTAGCTTTTTCATCCTTTTTCCCGGATTTTTCATCCCTTCCAACTTCATGGAGAAGTTTCGGGGTGAACGGATGCTCCACATCCCATCTTTATCAATCTGTACCCATTCGGGCTTAGTCTTTCTCAAGGCTTGAATCTTTTTACAACTGAAAGACTCACCCTTCAGCGGGAGGGAGGTCGGACCTATTGGTAGTCACGATCATGATACCGAATCATCAAATTCCTTATAAAATTGTTCGAAAAATTCTCGTAATCGACTTTAGAAACAGCTTCAATCATCTCCAACTCTTCTCCTTCAAGCTTACTGAAGAATTTCTTTGCAGTTCTGCCCAATAACCCTCCGTAATTGATGCTCTTATACGCAACGCAGAGAAGATAAAGGGCGTTTAACATAGTTCTAATCCTAAAAGCTAAGCTGAAATCGCCCAGACTTTTTTCTATCTTCAATCCAATTTTTTCAGCTCTTCTGCAATCAGCTTTGCATGGATAAAAATTTAATGTGAAAAACTGGGGTAAAAAGAAGATCTCAGATTTTCTCAATTTATTCATAAGCTGTTCAAAAAAGCCTTTCTCAAAGGCATCGACTATCAAACTCGTTTCCAGGGGAAAAGAGCCCTTGCTTTTGGCATAAGTTCTTGTACAGCACTCTGGATAACCAAATAGCTTTCCCTCTAATTTTATTAGTCTTCTTCTTCCTTTTTCAAAATCCATTTTTCCATCCAAGATTTTACTCTCAATTGACCGCAATTTCCTGATAAATCTCCCATCCTTTGCCAGCAAGAAGTTTTTGCTTTCAACAAACTTTAAATCGCTCAAAATTCTACTCACTTTCGTTTCCAATTCGAACAACTTCAAACCATGAGCTTTGCAGAACTTGAATTCGGGGCTTCTTTCCGGAAAAGGTCTTACTGACACTATTTTGGATATATTAGCTAAAATTCTGCTCGACTCGATAAAAAATAATGGATTGGAAAGAAAATGGCTAAACTCAACCTTGAGCACGCTTTTTCTCAAGCTCCTGTACGTAAGCTTTCGTCGCGACGTAAGTTGTTGACCCCGAACTCCAGTAAGCCGCTATTCCCTGATCAATCAAATCTTGAACAATTTTCTTTACTTTTGCTTTGTCCATCTGGATTACCTTTGCCAATTCGGGGATCTTCCAAGTCTTCTTGCTCAACTGTTCCAGAATTTTCTTCTTCTCCTCTTCAGTATAAGTTACTTCGGTCATTCGAATCACCAAAAAAAGTAGGAGCTGAGATTTATAAATTTACCATCTGAACTGTACGCTCGTCCTCAGTTCGCCATAGAAGTAAGGGGTTATCCTGTAATCATCTATAAGATGCTCCGTAAATTCGAGACCCGTTATCTCAAAGAACCTTTCCCAGCCTATTCTGTCAATCCACTCGATTAGTCTTTCGTGCTTTCTGGCATTGCTTGCCCAGGCCTCAAGAATCTGCTTTATGTATTTAACAAGGGTTGGCCATCTGGGAGGCTCGTTTGGAACCCATGGAACAACAACTTTTGAAAGCTCAGGAGGTCTGCGCGCATCTGAAATCTTTCCACCAACCAGTATCGCGGCTCCATCGTTTTCCGGATCAAACAAGGGCATACCTGGACACATTGTGTAGCAGTTTCCGCAATACATGCACTTCTCAACGTCTACTTTTATAGTTTTTGCCTTCATATCAGGTTTCAAAGCCCCTGTAGGACATGCTGCAACTGTGCTCGGAATTTCACATGTCCTTCTTACCATATCGTCATCCGGCAGGGGAGGAGTTCTGTGAATTCCAACAATTGCGATGTCCGAAGCATGAACTGCTCCACACATGTTAGCGCAGCATGCAAGGCTTATCCTGCACATCGCAGGAAGCTTATGATCCACAAAGTACTCGTAGAGTTCGTCCATAATCGATTTTACTATGCCCGAAGCATCTATAGCCGGGGTATGGCAGTGAACCCAGCCCTGAGTATGTACTATGTTGCTCAGCCCGTATTTACCAGTTACGGCATCCCATGTACCACCGCATGGGAACCCAACTCTTTTCTTAACCTCCTTTATCAAAGCATCTATCTTTTTCTCATCCGTTAGGAAAAACTCGACATTGTTTCTTGAAGTCCACCTCAAATAACCATCGCTGTATTTGTCGGCGATGTCGCAAAGCTCCCTAATTGTATAAATGCTCAAGAGCCTTGGAGTTCCGAATCTAACAACATAGATTACATCCCCGCTCTCTGCTACCCTCTTTATAACTCCGGGTCTAATGACTTCGTGATACTTCCATTTTCCATAGTTCCTCTTTATAATTGGATGCAACATTGTGTCGTATTTTGGTGGACCAAAATCCGTCTTCACCATCAGAACATCCCCCTCTTCTTCAACTCCTCTATATATGGCGAAGGTCTCAACTCCTCTTTCTTGAAGAACATGAACGGATTGTTTCTTGGCGCTTTAACAATTCTCACATCCACATCTTTCCCTATAACCTTCAAATACTCCCTAACCCCCTTTCTCCATATTAGTTCTGCTAATCTCTCTCTGAACTTTCCTTCTTCATCCCACCATTCCAGAGTTCTGGTTGCAATTTCCTTGATCTCCTCGTAGGGCTTCTTAATCTCGATAAACGGAATCATGACCCAACCAATTACGGCTCCTTCAACAAACGGAGCTTTTCCGCCAATCAATATTGTTGCTCCCCTTTCATCCCCGGGCTTAAGGGCCTTAGGCATCTTGTTTATGCAGTGCATGCAATGGACGCAGTTTTTAGCATCTATTTTTAGCTCCCTTCCATTCCAGCTTATCGCCTTTGTTGGGCAGAGCTTTACCACTTCGTTTTCTATGTCCATCCATTTCGCGTATTCTTTTACAGCTTCTTGATCAACCTTTATTTCGTCTTTCCAGTTTCCAATGATTGCAAAATCTGCCCTTGCCTTCGCCGCTACGCAGTCGTTCGGACAGCCGGAGCACTTGAATTTGAATTTGTATGGATACATTGGCCTGTGAAGCTCATTCTGGAAAGTCATGGTGAGTTCATAGCACAGATCGAGTGTATCATAGCAGGCAAACTCGCAAAGCGCTGGACCCATGCAAGCTGAGGGAGTTCGAATCGCTGAACCGCTACCACCTAAGTCAAATGGTATCTCAAGATTCCCAAGATCTTCAAAACACGGCTGTAAGTATTCACTTCTCGTTCCGAGGAAAATTATGTCGCCCGTTGAGCCATGCATGTTAGTAAGCCCGCTACCCCATTTCTCCCATACATCGCATAGTCCCCTAAGGGCCTTTGTTGTGTAGAACCAGCCAGTTGGCATGTTTATACGCATTGTATGGAAATGCTCTATCTCCGGTATTTTATCACCAAGGTCAGAATACCTCCCTATAACTCCTCCACCATAACCAACGACCGATACTATTCCGCCATGTTTCCAGTGGGTCTTTTTATC
Organism: Archaeoglobales archaeon; assembly: GCA_011605865.1. Lineage (GTDB taxonomy): Archaea > Halobacteriota > Archaeoglobi > Archaeoglobales > Archaeoglobaceae > WYZ-LMO2. The sequence continues at coordinate 35,624 of JAAOZI010000036.1, read as the reverse complement.
TTTGTAAGAAATTTCAAGCTGTTTTAAAAGAGCACGAGCGGTCTTGGGAAGCTTTATGTCCATCCCCTGAGCCGCTCTTTTTTCCATGTTTTCCGCTGTTTTTTTGATTTCTTTCACAAAACTGGGCCAAGGACCTTTCTCGAGTTCGTCAACTAAGGGTGTTTCTGACATTTCTTCACCCCCCGAATTAATAAGATTGACAATATATAAGAATTTCGAATTTCAACTAAACGTTTAATTCTTTGAATACTTTCGTCGTAAGATATAATTGTCTAGAGACAACAAATAAATTGGATGGTGAAAAGAGCTAAACTGGTTAATGACATTGTGGAGCTTATTCCTATCTTCCAGCTTTTGTCTACGGAGATGCACAGAAAAGTATATTCTGCATTATTAGATGAGTGGCTGACACTTGAGGAACTAAAAAGCAGATTTGGAGACGGCTTTGAGGAAACTTTAAAAATACTGAAACATGCAGGAATGCTGGAAGTCAAGTGGAGAATGCCATCAGATCCCGGGGGAAAGCCTGAAAAGGAATATCACGTCAGCTATACACACATTTCCGCCAACTTTTATGTATCCCTAAAGGACTTCAACCGAATTCTCGAAATCGTATTCATGCCAGATGATGAGGTTGAAAAGCACGTTGAGAGAATAATAAAAGAAGTCCAGATGGGTAGGAATTCTGTTGGTCACATAATGAAGGTTTTGAACTATGATCCGCTTTTCATCAGGGCTATCGTGAAGAGAACTTTAAAACTGAATCTAAAGGGGCAGTTAATAGAGTTGGCGAAAAATGAGGAAATATAGCGTTAGGGAAATTCTTAACAAATTGAAATGGCATCCGAACTACGATTTTTCAAAAGTGCGAATCATCTGCATTGACAGGTTCAGCGGGAATTTGGAGATAGATGCCGATGAAATAGATGAAGTTGGACACAAGTTTATTTTTCTTAAAAATGGAAAGGTTATCCCACAGCATCGGGTGATAGAGATCAGATACGAGGGGAAAACGGTATGGAAAAAGTCGTGATTTGTGTTCTACATCTAAAACCATTGCCAGGATCACCGTTGTTTGAGAATATGAATTCCGTACTTGAAAGCGCTTTAAAGGATGCAAAAGCGATAGAAGAAGGGGGTGCTGATGCGCTAATTGTGGAAAATTTTGGAGACAAGCCTTTCCTAATGGAAGCCGGAAAAGAGACCATTGCGAGCATGAGTGTAATAGCTTGGGAGATAAGAAAAGAAGTTGGAATAGGGCTGGGGATAAATGTCCTAAGAAATGACCCAATCTCCGCATTGGCCATTGCAAAAGCAGTCAATGCAGATTTTATTAGAGTTAACCAGCTTTTCTTTCCATCTGCATCTCCAGAGGGTTTTCTGATAGGAAATGCCGGAGAAGTTATGCGATACAAAAGATGGATAAACTGTAAGGCTATGGTTTTTGCGGATTTAGAAGTTAAACATGCACACCATTTTGCAGAATTCGAAGAATACCTTATAAATGCTGAAAGAAGTTTAGCTGATGCATTCATATTAACAGGGAAGGCCACAGGAATGGCGCCAAATGTTGAGAAACTGGATATCTTGAGAAAGATCGCTCCAACACTAGCCGGAAGCGGAGTGACTGCAGAAAACGCCGAAAAAATTGCAAAGCATTGCGATGGAGTAATAGTTGGAAGCTATATCAAGGAAAAAGGAGAAGTAAGCGCAGAAAAAGTCAGAAAAATTGTTAAAATCGTTAAAAACACTAAGTGAAAAAAGGTTTTCTCATCTTAACTGCTTTTACGATTTCTTTTTTCAATTCTTCACCGCTAAGATTCGATATGTCAATGAATTCGTCTCTCAAAAGACATAACTTAATTTTCCCGTCTGAAGTAACCCTTATCCTATTGCAATGTCTGCAGAATTCAGTGTTGTCAAGTGGTTTTACGATTTCTACAACACCAAACGGCGTAAAGAACTGTCTTCTTCTGTGCATGTCTCTTATTTTTACAATTTTGGCGGTTCTAGAGAAAATTTCTTCGAAGATTTCTGGATTTAAGTAAAATTTTCTTGTCTTTTCATTTGGAATGAGCTCTATAAGCTGCAGTATAACTTTAACATCATCTTTGTTAAAAGAGTTAGCAAAACTAAGGACATCGAAAACTTCTTCATCGTTTATTCCCTTCAGCAACACCATGTTCAGCTTTAAGGGAGTTAGATTTGCCTCTACAGCACTCCTTATCCCCTCCAAAACGGATTCAAGCTTGTCGCTGCCCGTGATTAAACTGAATTTTTCCGAGTTGAGGGTATCCAAACTTACATTAACCCTGTCGAGACCTGCTTCCCTCAAATCGTAAGCTTTCTCGCTCAGCAATGTTCCGTTTGTCGTGAGAGAGATTTCATCGAATTCCGGTAGCATGGAAATTATTTCACAGATATCTTTCCTAAGCAGAGGTTCTCCGCCTGTTATCTTTATTTTCTTAACTCCCAGCTCGTAAAAAGCATTTGCTATCTCAGCTATTTTTTCGGCACTCAACTCTTTGACGCATTCTTTCTCTCCCTCCCTGTGGCAGTATATACAATTCAGATTGCATCTCTGAGTTACCGAAATTCGAAGATTCGTTACAACTCTTCCGTAAAGATCTCGGAGCATAATTCTTCAGCCTTCTTTAAATCATCCACGGTATTTATGTTGAAGAAGGAGATCAGATGTTTATCAAATTTTCTCAGTTCTTCAGCAGGAAAGTAGACAGTTCTCAGCCTGCTTAGCGGAGAAATAATTCTTTTCTCCCCCCTTTTAATCGATTCTTCTATTTCATAAATCGCATTCTTTGAGTAAAAAGCGAGTAGGGGTTCAGGAAATTCATGCTTTGGGATAAGGGCATCACAAAAAATTTGCTTCCCTTTTTCGAATAAGAATTCCAATAGACTCTTCTTTACAAACGGCATATCTATTGCCGTGATCACAGTATCCCCGTTATGCTTTATAGCGCTGTGAATTCCGGCCAAAACTCCATATCCTGGATAAAAATCGCTTACGAATTTCAAACCAAATTCCTTTGCATACCTACCCGCCTGAAACTCATCTCTGCAGACAAAAACAGGATCGTATTCAGAAAATTTCTCAACGGCTATCTCTATTAACCTTCTCCCGCAAAGTCTTATTTCTGCTTTCTCCATTCCAATTCTCTTCCCCATTCCCCCCATTAGAATTGCGAGTTTCACGAAACGAATCAGTTACTTATTTATTACCTTTTCCAACTAAACGCATGGACGTGCTTGAAGAGCTCAGAAAATTCAGGGAAATGGATATCCCTTACTCAAGAGTTCTGAGCTCGATGTGTACCGTTCCGCTTGAAATCGCAGTTAAAGCTCATCAGATGTTCATAAACACCAATCTGGGAGATCCAGGAATTTTTCCTGGGACTCTAGAACTTGAAAGAAAATTGATAAAGATGCTGGGTGATCTTCTACACTGCGAAACTCCATGTGGCTATATTTGTTCAGGCGGTACAGAAGCGAACATCCAAGGAATAAGGAGTGCCAGAAATATAAAGGCAAAAAAAGAGCCGAATATCGTGATTCCCAAGACCGCTCATTTCTCCTTTGAAAAGATCTGCGACATACTGAGGATAGAAGTTCGAAGAGCTGACGTAGACGAAGCTTACAGAGTCGACGTTTCAGAAGTCGAAAGTTTGATAGACGAGAATACAGTTTCCATAGTGGGAATAGCGGGAACAACAGAACTTGGACAGATAGACCCAATTGTAGAACTCTCAAAACTCGCGGAGGAAAAAGATATCCCCCTGCATGTAGATGCTGCATTCGGTGGACTCGTGATACCATTTATGGACAATCCATATCCATTCGACTTCGTGAATGAAGGTGTAATGTCAATAACAATCGACCCCCACAAGATGGGAATGGCAACGATTCCTGCAGGGGGTATAATTTTTAGGAATGAAAAGTTTCTGAAAGCTCTTGAAGTGGAAACACCATATCTCACAACTAAGATGCAGTTCACCCTAACAGGAACGCGCCCCGGAACAGGGGTTGCATCCGCTTATGCAGTTCTTAAAAGTCTGGGGTTTTCTGGAATGAGGGAAATTGTTAAGATGTGCCTGAAAAACACTAAAATTCTTACAGAAGAAATGACCCAGCTTGGCTTCGAACCTGTTATCGAGCCCGTGATGAACGTTGTAGCATTTAAGACTGAAAGGGCTGAAAAAATAAGAGAAGAACTCTACAGGAGAAGGTGGGTGATATCCGCAATAAGAAATCTGAGTGCTATAAGATTCGTCATCATGCCGCATGTTACGGAAGAAGTTATTAAGAATTTCATTTCCGAGTTCAGAAAGGTGATATGATGGAGGTCAAAGTTACAGTCGATGGAATTGAAATAGAGCTAAACCCGTTCGTTACCAAAATGATTGCAAAAGTTGTAGAAGCGATGGTTACCTCGCTAAAGGGAGTAGAAGAAGACTGGAAAAAAATCGAGATAGAAGTGATGAGATGAGAAAATGTGCAAAATTCGAGGAATACATTCCGGGTAAAAGTGTTGAAGAGATTAGAGAGAGACTTGGACTAGAAAAAGTCGTGAAACTAGCATCCAACGAAAACCCATACGGAACCAGTCCCAAAGCGATAGAAGTTCTCAAAAGCTTTGAAGACCTACACCGCTATCCAAATCCAGAATATAGGGCTCTAAGAGAGAAGTTAAGCGAATATACTGGTTGGGAAACCGAAAGGATAGTTGTGGGAGCGGGAATAGATGGGATTTTGGAGACCGTTTTCAAGATTCTGATAGATGAAGGTGATGAAGTCCTGATTCCGATTCCAACTTTCCAGTATTACAGGATCCTTGCAAGGCTTCACTGCGCAAGGGAAATTCTGGTTAGCAGGGGAGAGGATTTTAAAATTCCTGAAAATATCTTTGAATTCCTGAACGAGAAGACAAAACTCATAATAGTACCATTTCCGAACAATCCCACTGGAAACGTTGAAAAAAAGAGGCTGATAGAAGAGCTCGTTAATTCTACAAGAGCAATTGTCTTTATCGATGAAGCCTACATCGAGTTCTCGGATGAAAAGCTGGAAATCGATTCAGACAATCTCATAGTTGCAAGAACCATGTCAAAGGCGTTTGGACTTGCTAACCTTCGCGTTGGTTATGCAAGGTTGCCAAGATGGCTTCTAAAGTTTTACAGATCTGCCTCAACCCCCTTTCCGGTTTCAACCCTCGCCGAAAGATGTTCAATTGCGGCACTGGAAGACCTCGAATGGATGAAAAGCTGTGTTGAAAAGATAAAAAAAGAGAGAGAACGACTGTTTAATGAACTTAAGAAGCTGGTAAATCCTTTTCCCTCCCAAGCGAATTTTATATTCTTTAAAGCCAGAAAAGGGCTTGCAGAAGATTTGCTGATGAGAGGGGTGATAATAAGAGACTGTCAGAGTTTTGGAGTGGAAGGATACAGGGTGACAGTAGGAAAACCAGATGAAAACGATTTCTTCCTGGAAAAACTCAGGGAATTAACATGATAGCCCTCACAGGAACTCCGGGAACTGGAAAAACGAGTGTTGCTGAGGAACTGAAGAGAAGAGGGTACAAAGTAATTTCTGTAAAGGAGTTTGCGGAAATTCATCGATGTGCCAAAAAAGCCGGAGATGAGATAATAGTTGACATAGAAAAACTCTCCAAATATAGGTTTGATGGTATAATAGAGGGGCATCTCTCGCATTTGCTGAAACCAGACATTACCATCGTTCTACGATGCAATCCACTTGTGATAAAAAAGAGACTTCTCGAAAGGGGATGGGACTACGAGAAGGTTATGGAGAACGTGGAAGCAGAACTCATCGATCTAATTCTAGTAGAGGCACTTCAAAATTGTGAAAGGGTTTATGAAATAGACACAACGGAAATGACAATCTCTGAAGTTGCAGATGCCATAGAGAAGATTCTAAAAGGAGAGGGGAATTTTGAGCCTGGAAAAGTTGATTGGATTTCCGAGCTTGAAGACAGAATAGAGGAGGTAACGAGGTATGGAGGGATTCAAAAAGATCGACTGGGCTGAAAGACACATGAAGGTTTTGGCAAGGATAAGGGAGGAGATGGAGAGAGACAGACCACTAGATGGAATGAAGATCGGAATGGCCTTGCATGTCGAGGCAAAAACAGCAGTTCTGGTAAAAACACTGATTGCGGCAGGAGCTGAGGTAGCAATAACGGCCTGCAATCCAATGAGCACGCAAGACGATGTTGCCGAAGCACTAAGGAGCTTGGGGGTGAAATGCTATGCAAAAAGAGGAATGAGTGTAGAAGAATATTATAGCGCAATTCGTAAAGTTGCGGATTTCATGCCAGACATAATCATTGATGATGGGGCAGATTTGATTTTCGAGCTTCACAAAAGAGGGCAAAAAGTTAAGGGGGCAAGTGAAGAGACAACAACAGGAGTCATAAGACTAAAAGCTATGGAGAGAGATGGAGTTTTGATGTTTCCAGTAATCGCGGTAAACGATGCCTTCACAAAGTTCCTCTTTGATAACAGATATGGCACAGGACAGTCAACAGTTGATGGCCTGCTTAGAGCAACAAACATGCTCTTAGCTGGAAAAAGAATTGTGGTTGCCGGTTACGGATGGTGTGGTCGCGGTATTGCAATGAGATGTAGAGGAATGGGTGCAAAGGTAATAGTAACTGAAGTCGATGAAGTGCGCGCACTGGAAGCGATTATGGATGGTTTTGAGGTAATGCCAATGGATGAAGCTTGTGAGATCGGAGATATTTTCATAACCGCAACCGGAAATATAAACGTCATAAGGGAAGAGCACATGAAGAAAATGAAGGATGGAGCGATCCTAGCAAACGCGGGACATTTCAATGTGGAAATAAACGTTTCTGCCCTAGAAAAAATGGCAAAGAGTGTTAGAGAAGTTAGGAAATACGTTAAAGAATACAATATAAACGGAAAAAGACTATATTTACTTGCAGAAGGAAGGCTCGTGAATTTGGTAGCCGGAGACGGGCATCCAATTGAAGTAATGGACATGAGCTTCTCAAATCAGGCCCTAGCAGTGAGATATATAGCAGAGAACTGGGAAAAGCTCGAAAACAGGGTTTATAGACTTCCAGAGGAACTAGACAGGAAGGTTGCCAAATTAAAGCTCGAGACACTTGGGATTAGAATCGATAGACTTACTGAGGAGCAGATTAGATATTTGAGTGACTGGAGGAGTGGAACATGATCTGGAGCTATAGAGCAATAAAGAATCCTGCAGCAAGGAAAAAATGGCTCATGCTCATAACAGCTCTCTTAATCATATTTTTCAGCTACGGAGCTTATAGGGTTCTAACGGGAGAGAACTGGATCCGTATCGCCCTTCTTCTAGTCCTGTTTTCTCTTTTCATATTTCTATATGCGATAATAACCCTCGGAAAACCCAGGTATTATTCCATTGACGATGATTTCATCATTTACAAGCCTTTCAAGACTAGGTTAGGAGATTTAGAAGATTATAGTGTTGATGGGAATAGAATGATCATAAAGCTGAAAAAGAAGGGTATTTTTGGTGTACGAACGCTTTATTTCGAAAAGGTTGAAGATCTCAAAGAGGCAGAGAAAATTTTAAGGAGAAAATTAAAAAAGACATAGAATCTGTGAGCTTCAGAAATCTTTATCATCCGCCCAAAGTAGGCAATCTCAATAGCTGAGAAATTACAAGTTATTATTATTTGAAAAATCAGAAAAATCAAAATCTCATAGAAATTAAAAAAGAAAAAATTATCTATGAGATCATCGACTCATAGAGGGGATCGCCATGAAGTTCGGAATCGAATTTGTGCCGGATGTGAAATTCTACGAGCTCGAATATTACGTAAGACTCGCAGAGGAGAGCGGTTTTGAATACACTTGGATAACAGACCACTACAACAACAGAAACGTATATTCTATGCTAACGATTCTGGCGCTTGGAACAAAGAAGATAAAGCTCGGCCCCGGAGTTACAAATCCCTATCACATAAGTCCGGCTCTAACAGCTTCGGCAATTGCAACTATCAACGAGATCAGCGGTGGAAGGGCTGTTCTCGGAATTGGAGCTGGGGACAAGGTAACTTTCGAAAGAATTGGTATCAGCTGGGAGAAGCCCTTGACAAGAATAAAGGAGGCTGTAGAAGTAATCCGCGGTCTACTGAGCGGTAAAGCAGTAAAATATGATGGCGAGATTTTCAAGATAAATGGTGCAAGGCTCAGCTTCAAGGCTGGAGAGATACCGATATACATCGGCGCCCAAGGACCTAAAATGTTACAACTCGCTGCCGAAATTGGAGACGGTGTACTGATCAACGCTTCGCATCCAAGGGACTTCGATGAGGCGAGAAAGAGCATTGAAGCAGGATTGCAAAAAGCAAACAAAAGCAAAGAAAAATTCGATGTCGTTGCATACGCATCGATGAGTGTTGATAAAAACAGAGACAACGCCAGAAATGCAGCAAAGGTAGTAGTTGCATTCATAGTTGCAGGAAGTCCAGAAACCGTGCTTCAAAGGCATGGAATAAGCAACGAAGCCGTCAACAAAGTAAAAGAAGCTTTGAACAATGCATTCACAAAAGGCGATTGGGCAGGTGTTGGAAAGGCTGTTACAGATGAAATGCTTGATTGCTTCTCAATAAGTGGAACTCCCGATGACGTTGTTGAGAGGATAAATCAACTGGCAAAAACAGGAGTTACACAGGTGGTTGCCGGTAGCCCAATTGGACCAGATAAGAAAAAATCTATCCAGCTTATCGGAAAAGAGATAATTCCAAAATTTAAATAATTTTTTATTGTCGTTGAAATGGGCAAAGCTTTTATATTTGCGGTTGATATGTTAAAAAGGTGATGGGATGCTAAACTTTCTGATTTACATCGCAGTGGCAATATTCGTTCTGGTACTTCTTGCAAAATTTGTAAAATATTCAACGATGCCAATTCATCTCCGATGGGAAATATACCCCGTACCACATGACCCAGGACATGAGCATGGAGGGAGCTACTACGAAGGGGTCTCTTGGTGGGCAAAACCAAGACTAAAAACACTTGCTGGAGAACTAAAAGAGATGCTAATGGAAATGCTGTTCATCAAAAGAGTCTTTACATATAAAAGACCCCTATGGTGGCTAACATATCCATTTCACACGGGAATTTATCTGATACTAGTCTGGTTCGTCCTACTCTTTATTTCAGCTCTAATAGATATCTTCGCAATCGGAATACTAAAGATGCCTGTGTACTACCTAACTCTAGTCGTAGGATCTATTGCAATCATTCTGCTTCTAATCTTCAGCCTAGCTTTGTTTATTCGAAGAGTTTCTGACTGGGAGCTACGAAGTTACAGCTCATTCCTAGACTACTTCAATCTCATTTTCATCTTTGCTGTAGTATTGACTGGAGCGCTTGCCTGGCAGAAGGACTTCGACTTTACCATAGCAAAAGATTACATGAAGGCCCTGATAACCTTCAGCTCTCCCCCAACAGTATCACTCGAAACTCAGATACACATAGCGCTTCTTTCTCTTCTGCTGATATACTTGCCATTTACGAAGATGACACACTTCCTCACAAAGTGGTTCACATACCACAAGATTCTATGGGAAGATGAGCCTGTAATAGGTAGTGAAATGGAGGAAAAGCTAAAGAAATACCTTACAGGATTCAAAGTAAAATGGAGTGCCCCGCATGTAGATCCAAACCTTAACTGGGCTGAGGAGGCTTCAAGATGTGATCTTGCTGGAAAATGCGAGGTGAAGCTATGAGGGAGAGAATTGCAATCCAAGATATTGCGAAAAAAGAGGAACAGCTAGTCAAGATAACTCTTGAAGATCTTATAAAACTACCGCCTCCATATGACAAGCCAGGTATGGAGCCAAATGTTACTGAGCCCAAGCCGGAATGGAACCAGAACTATGTAACCGAACTCGATGGATACGTTGCCATCGACATACCATGGAAACCCAAAAACAAGGAAGAGGAAGAGGCAATGGTTCAGAAATTTATAAACGGGCTTAAGAAGTTAATGGATAAAGAGGCGAATTGGACATTCCTACAACCTCTACTACTATCCCTAGAATACTGTGCCCGCTGCCAGACTTGCAGCGATGCTTGTCATGTATACATTTCCTCCGGCAGAAAGGAAATTTACAGACCAACCTACCGCGCGGAAATTCTTAGGAGGCTCATAAAGAAAATTTCCTCTGGAGGAAATTTCAAGACAAAATTCCTTGGGGATGTTGATCTAAATGCAAAAACAATACTCCGCTTGGCAGAGTGCGCTTATAGATGCAATATCTGCAGGAGATGTGCCCAGTATTGTCCTCTTGGCTTGGATAACGGATTGATAACAAGAGAGATAAGGAAACTATTTGCCCAAGAATTTGGAGTTGCTCCACAAGCTTTGCATGCGCAGGGAACCGTAAAACACCTGACCACAGGTTCCTCAACAGGCCTAACACCCGATGGCTTGAAAGATATGATAGAATTCTTTGAAGAAGAGATAAAAGAAAAGACAGGGAAGAATATTAAGATACCCGTTGACGAAAAAGGTTCAGACATACTACTCATACACAACGCTGGTGAATTCCTCAGCTGGCCCGAAAACGTTGAAGCTTTTGCAATAATCTTTGAAGAGGCGGGCTTAGACTGGACTCTCAGCAGCGAAATGGTTGGCTATGATGCGGTCAACTATGGAGTCTGGTACGATGATGTCCAGCTTTCCAGAATTGCCTTAAAACACGCCGAGATTGCGAGAAAGCTTGACGTTAATAGAATAGTTGTTGGAGAATGTGGACATGCGCACAAAGCCATAACTGTTGTAGCGGACAGAGTTCTTGTAGGAGAATATCAGATTCCGAGGGAGAGTTGCCTTCCGATTCTATGGGACATCGTTAGAACAAAGAAGTTAAACCTCGACCCCAACAAGAACGATTTTCCAGTCACTCTGCATGACCCATGCAACGTCGTAAGATTGATGGGTATTGTAGAGCCGCAAAGAAAAATTCTAAAAGAGATTTGCCCCAAATTCAGGGAAATGAAGCCAAACGGTGTTTACAACTACTGCTGCGGAGGAGGCAGCGGATTTGCGATAATGACCTCAATGAACTTCCCAGAGTTCAGAAACAAAGTTTCGAGCAGAATGAAATTCAAACAGATTCTCGATGCTTTTCAAGATAACATCTCTCCAGAAGTAAAGAAGTACGTATGCGCTCCCTGCAGCAATTGCAAAGGAGCAATAAGGGATATCCTCAGCCATTACAATGCAACCGCAAACTGCGGAATTCATTACGGAGGACTGGTTGAATTAATCGTTAATGCAATGGTAGATATAGAGCAGCCCTATATAGAAATGTTCTAAAATTTTTCCTTTTTAAAAACGATAGATTAAAGTATTTTCGCGATCATTTTATTTTGTTGGGTGAGAAAATGTGGAGCTATGTGTCTCCCAGATTAATTATTTATGGCGAAGACGCACTTGAGGCTTTGAGTACAGAAAATGCGGAAAGAGTTTTGATCGTTACGGATAAATCTATAGAGAAGCTAGGTTTTATAGACGCTGTCAAAGAAAAACTTAAAGCGTCCAAAATAGAAGTTTTCAACGAAGTTGAACCTGAACCAAGCATAGATACTGCCATTGCATGCGCAAAGACGGCACGCAAGTTCGCACCTGAACTCATAATAGCAGTTGGTGGTGGAAGCGTTTTAGACGTTGCAAAGATGACCAGAATACTGATGGAGATAGATGTCGATCCCATCGGAATACTGCCTTCACTAGATCTTACTGAGCTAGGATTCAAAAAGAGGAGCAAACTTATAGCGATTCCAACAACGAGTGGAACTGGAGCCGATGTGACTTGGGCCTGCGTTCTTTCTGACAAAGCAGAAAAAAGGAAGATGACTCCAGCAAACAAAGAAATTGTCCCAGACATTTCTATCCTAGATTACAGAATCGTAGAAAAGATGCCGAAGAATCTAATAGCCGGAAGTGGTATGGATGCTCTAACGCACGCAATTGAGGGACTAGTTTCAATATGGAAGAATGATTTCAGCGACGCGATGTGCGAGAAAGCGTTGGAGCTGATCCTCGAAAATTTAGAGAAATCTTACAATGGTGATCTATCTGCAAGGGCAAAAATGCATATAGCAGCAACAATGGCGGGACTTGGATTTGGGAATTCCCAAGTCGGACTGGTTCATTCTCTTGGCCATGCATTCGGAGCTTTCTTCAACGTGCATCATGGTCTAAGCGTCGGTATTTTTCTGCCGTACGTTCTCCAGTACTACAGAAAATCGAACGCAAAAGACATTCTCGACAAAGTTTCGAAAAAGATAGGTAGCGGTGATACCAATGGCCTAATAGCTAGGATAACTACCCTTATGAGGAATATCAACGTTCCAACAAGAGTTTCAGAAGTTGTAAAGGAAAAGGAGTTCTTCGAAAATATTGAAAATCTCACAATGGCTGCATTAAACGATGCCAGCCTAGCCATGAGCCCAAGAATTCCAGATTTTGGTGAGATCCAGAAAATCTATGAGTGTGCCTTGTTTGGCAGGGAAGTGGATTTTTAGGTGATCCCATGCACGGATATTGCGGAAAAATTCTAAGAATAGATCTTGAGGAAAAAAGTTATTCCGCAATCCCGCTAGAAAAAAGAGATGCCGAACAGTTCATCGGAGGTACAGGAATTGGTATAAAAATACATTACTCGATGAAGAGTTATGAAAAAGACGCTCTCTCCCCTTCAAATCCCTTGGTTATAATGACTGGCCCAATAAGCGGGCTTGCCCCAGGAACTAGCAGAGTTGCCTTTTGTGCAAAAAGTCCGTTGACTGGGATATGGGGCGAGTCGAATTCTGGAGGAAAAATGGCTACCTACTTGAAATTCGCCGGTTGGGATGGAGTTATAATTGAAGGAAGGAGCAAACAACCTGTCTACTTAGTAATCGAAAGAAATTGTGCTCGATTCATTGATGCAACTGGGATCTGGGGTAAGGGCTGCTATGAGGCTCAGGAAATAATAGAGAGAGAACTCGGAGAGAAAAGGGCTTCAACGGCTGTGATTGGACCTGCTGGAGAGAATATTGTCAAATTTGCCTGCATTCAGGTAGACAATTCAAGACACGCTGGAAGAACTGGAATGGGTGCAGTTATGGGTTCAAAAATGCTGAAAGGTATTGCTGTGGTCTATGATGTAAAAGAGAAATTCCAGATCAGCCTTGCCGATGAAAAGGGCTTCAAGGAAGTACAGAAAAAGTTCATAGAAGCTATAAATAACGACTTCGCTTGCACAATGTTCAAAGAGCTAGGGACTTCCGGATACGTCGAGACTGCAGAGGGTTTCGGAGATTTGCCAACCAAGTACTTTACTGAGGGTATATTCGAGGGGGCGAGCAGAATTTCCGGTTCAGCAATGGCATCATCGATATTGAAAGGAAATGACGGATGCCTTGGCTGCATAGTTAGATGCGGAAGGATCGTAGAACATAAGGGCAGAAAAATACATGGTCCGGAATACGAGACTGTTGCCGCTTTTGGATCCTTGCAGTTGAACGACAATTTGGAGGCAATAGTGGAACTCAACTACCTTCTCAATGACTTGGGAATGGATACAATTTCCGCTGGAGTTACAATAGCTTTTGCAATGTGGATGAGCGAAAAAGGCATAGGAGAGTTCAAAGTAAAGTGGGGGGACGTTGAAAGGGTAAAAGAGCTCATAAAGGATATCGCATATAGGAAAGGGGTCGGAAATGAACTCGCAGAAGGTGTAAGATTCCTAGAGAGAAAATACAATCTTGAAGGCTATGGAGCACATGTAAAGGGACTTGAAATACCCATGCACGATGCAAGAGCTTTCTCATCCCTCGCATGCGCTTATGCCGTCCATAACCGCGGTGCCTGCCATTTACCGCATCAGATGTATTTGTACGAAATGGGCAAAGTAATAGAAGAGTACGGCATAGTTTCCCCAGACAGATTTGCAAATGAAGGTAAGGGAATCTTGACTGCAAAAGTTCAGAACTTCGGTGAGCTTTTCAATGCCGCAACAATGTGCGCATTCATGCCGGTAACACCCAAAGTGCTTGCAGAAATGCTGAAATTCGCAACAGGATTCGATTTCACAGTTGAGAAAATAGCAAAAGTCGGGGAGAGAATTTTTACGCTTAAAAGAGTATACAATCTGAAATGCGGAATAAAAGCCGAAGACGATGTTCTGCCAAAGATAGTCCTCCAACCGGTGAAAGGAGGAAGTGAGGGCAGAATTCCCGACGTTAGGAGGCAAGTAGAGGAATACTACGAATACAGAAACTGGCCAAATGGTATACCGTCTAAAGAGAAGTTAAAAGAACTTGAGCTAGATTGGGTGGAATAATTTTTTAATTTCAGACAATTTTTATGGTTCCAAAGCTCGTTGAAGAGATCTGGGAGAAGTACGGGCTGGAGAAGTCTGTAAGGGAGCACTGCAAAAAGGTGGCCGAACTGGCTTTGAAAATAGCTGAGAAGGCAGAAAAAAATGGCCTAAAATTGGACAAGGAAGCAATACTCCTTGGTGCCCTGTTGCATGATATAGGCAGAGCAATTACCCATGATCCATTCAAGCATTTCCTGATCTCTGCAGAAATTTTAAAAAGGGAGGGTTTGGACGAAAAAATCGTAAAAATAGCCGAAAGACACTTCAGTGCTGGGGTAACTGCTGAAGAAGCGAAAAAGCTTGGATTGCCGGAGAAAGACTATCTTCCAGAAACACTAGAGGAGAAGATAGTTAGCTTTGCAGACAATCTAACTTTCGGTTCGGAAATAAGAGACTTCAAGAGTTTCTTAGAAAGGCTCGACAAAGTTGACTCGGAAAGGCCCGATCTAAAGTGGTTCACAGATGAAACGAGAAAAAGGGCTTTTAAGATGAAAGAAGAGCTAGAAAAAATCACCGGAATGAAATTCTAAAGAAATGCTATCCCGCCCTCGTAAGCCTTCACCCTGTATCCCATCGACCTGAGGATTCTTTGAGCTATGTATGCCCTGAGTCCAAGCGAGCAAATCGCTGTTATTTCCGCATCCTCTGGTAACTCTTTTGCTCTTTCTCTCAGCTCTAAAATTGGAATATTTATGGAATTTGGCACTGGATTCTTCTTTGCCTCTTCTTCACTTCTAACATCGAGAACTATTCCAGCAAGATCCCTAGTTGTTTCAAACAAACCTTCGAGCTTGTTTATTGCTACGTATGCGGAAACAATTACGGGATCCAATGCCGGAGCGTATGGAGGCGCATAGGCCAAATCCAAGTTGGCCAAATCGTCTAACTTCATTCCTGCATAAATCGCCGTAGCAAAAACGTCTATTCTTCTATCCACTCCAGCAATACCAACTATTTGTGCACCGAGAACTCTCCCGTTTTCCTCAAATACAAGCTTGATCCTCATGTTGGAAGATTTTGGATAATAATGCGACTTATCCGGAACAGAGAGACGGACAGATTTGGCCTTGAAACCATTTAAAAAAGCTTCTTTCTCAGAAATCCCAGTCTTTGCAACCGTTAAATCAAAAACCTTGAATATGAAGGTCCCAATAATTCCCGGGAATTTCGATTTTTTGCCGGTTATGTTGTCCGCAATTATCCTTCCGTGCTTGTTTGCAATGTCGCCGAATGGAGCAAAAACCATTTTTCCGGTCACCAAATGCCTGTTCTCAACACAATCCCCACCGGCGTAAATTCTCTCATCGTTTGTCTGCAAAAATTCGTTAACCCTTATCGCTCCGGTTTCCCCGAGCTCTATTCCAGCCTTTTTCGCAATTTCAACGTTAGGTTTAACTCCAACCGCTTGAACAACAATATCTGCCTCTATTTCCTCATCTGCAATAACTTTCAGCTTTTCTTTTGCAACTATTTCCCTCACCCTTGTGGAAAGATGAATGTCTATTCCATTTTCTTTCAAATGACTCTCAACGAGCTTCGCCATTTCCGCGTCAAGCATTGGAGCAACTTGATCCATCGCTTCGATTAAGGAAACTTCCATGCCAATATTTCTTAAAGCTTCACAAAGCTCAAGCCCTATAAATCCCGCCCCAATCACCACCGCTTTTTCGGCGCCATTTTCCCATAAATTCAATATTTTCTCGGCATCCTCCGCATCAAAAAATGTCAGAATTCTTTCATCGCCTCCAAAAAGTCTCACCGGTTTTGCGCCAGTAGCAATCACCAAATAATCGTAGTTCAATTCATCTTCTTTTTCCCTTTTTTGAACCTTCACAACTCTTCTTTTTCTGTCTATTTCCAAAGCCTCCGTTTCCGTTAAAACATCCAAATTAAAGATCTTCTTAAAATAGTTCTCATCCCTCAAAGCTCCATAGGTTGTCTTTCTAAGCTCATCAAGTTCGTGAACAAGTCCGGAAACAAAGTAAGGTAGACCACATCTTCCTAAAGAGATTCTCTTTTCCTTGTCAATAACCGTTATTTTCGCATCTTCGTTCCTCCTCCTAACCCTAGCCGCGCATTTCAGACCAGTAGCACCCGCACCTATGATCAAAACCTCCATGCTGTTTCAGGAAAGAGATCCCTAATTAAAGTTTCGATATTAACTCCTCACTTATTTTTGCTATTTCAAGCCTCGGTAGCTTTCCAGCAAAGGCTATTGAATCCTCTTTCACAACGAGGACACCAATCAAGAATTTTTTATATTTTTCATAAAAATCTTCAACAATTTTTCCAATGTTGGAGTCATCTTTAATCAGATTTCCAAGCGCTGTTGCAAATGCATCGGCAATGCACGCATCTTTTGCCACTACTGTTGCGCAATCTGCAAATCCAAAACTTATAGATGGACCAATCTTACCGCTTGAAGTGCAAACTGCTAATCTATCCCCTGGGGGGATCAAAAAAGCTAATTTCGTGGGATAAATCCCTACTCTTATTTCTCTATCCGTTTTAATTGCTATGTCTCCGCCGTTATCAACTATAGCCAACCTGGCTCCAGCTTCTACCATTTTTTCAACCGCATACTCCGCAATCGCCCCTGCAACCGATGCCATTGGACCAACTCCTGCGATTTTTGCGGCATCACACATTCTCTTCACAATCCCTTCTGCCCTGCACTCGATGGGTTCAAGGCTTATGAGAAATTCTGGATTTAGCATCGAGTATCTTTCTATTTCGCTCCTCGCTTCTAGAATCGCCATAATGGCGATTTTGTAGAATTCCTCGCTTTCGGTAATGATATTTGCAATCGTTTCCTTATATACAAATTTAAACCTCTTCATCTGACCTTCCTCCCCGCTCTGAAGGGAAAGGCTTCCAGCTTTAAGAGGGTTTTGCGCCTCCAGCCTCATCTGCTGGTTCAAAGTCAAGCTCCCCCATCCCATGCCCCTCGTTAAGGCATGGGCTATGTCTATGCATGCATTCAAATCCCTGTTGTAAACAAGCCCGCATTTCGGGCATCTGAACTCCTTTCCATTGACTTGGGCAACATATCCGCATCTGCAATTTTTACATGTTTATTTATTTAAGCTTTCCATCCCCACACCCTCAAGGGCGAGGTTTTCCGGCTATAAAAATCCGGAGAAAGTCGAAAATTGAATGCCTTACAAGCCTCTTGTTTTCGTGTAGAATTATTCTAAACAGTAAATGAAAGGCTGGAAAACCTCTCAATACGCTATCCAAAAACTTCTGCTCCCTTTCAATCCATCCTAGCTCTTTCAGGATTCTTTTTTCGTATTCCTCCAGATTCTCAAGACACTGAAAAAGAATTTTTGCGCTTTTCAATGCGGGAACGTTTCCTTCCCCGGCTCCGCTAACGCAACCAATTGCCTCCCCTACTCCTACTATGTTATTGCTCACGAAGGGTTTACACCTTGAAGGGGGTAGCATTCTTATCTTAGCCCTGCAACTGCAACTGCTCTCAGCCTCTTCTAAGCCGTAGCTCTGCCTCAGCTTCTTTATTAAATAAGGTATTTTTTCCTCACACACGCTTCCGGCCCCTATATGCCACTCGTCGCCGAGGGGAAAAGCCCAGGCATATCCGTGCCTTTCGAAATAGATGTAAATGTTTTCATCAATCCTCTGTCTTTCCTTAAACTGAAGTGTCGGCACAACCCTGTCTCCGTCTATTTTTGGCAAAAAAGCTCTTGAAGAGCCTGTCGCATCCACTATTATCTTAGCATTCTCCTCCCTGAACACAAATCCTTTCCAAAGTTCCGAGAGGAGTCCAATCTTGTCAAAAATCGCTATTCCTCTGTTCTTAAATTCAACACCGTTTACAAAAACTTTTTCCGGCACTGTGAGAATGAATTCATCCAGGTCAAGATCTATTTCGGAATAGAGATCCTTGGCTTCTTTGTAGGCAATCCCCCAACCACACCTACAGTCTGGAGATTTTCTAAAGTCAAAAATTGAGCACCTGTATCCATTTTTGGTTAAAATGTAATAAAGAAAAGTACCCGCAACACCTGCACCGTAAATCTGAATCATAGAGAATTCAGATTTTCTATAACCGCATCGGCAAATTCTCTAGTCCCCACAAGCTTCCCCCCAATCTGCCTGTGCAAGTCGTATGTCACTATTCCCTGTTCTATTGTCATCGAAACGGCTTTCTTTATCATCTCGCTGGCTTCTTTCCAGCCAAGATATTCAAGCATCAAAGCACCAGTAAGGATTTGGGCCGTAGGATTTACCTTGTTCTGACCAGCGTACTTTGGGGCTGAACCGTGAATGGGTTCAAATACAGCAAGTCCGTCTCCTATATTACTTCCAGGTGCAATTCCGAGTCCGCCTACCAGAGCGGCGGCGGCATCGCTAAGATAATCACCGTTCAGATTGGGTAACGCTATGACATCGTATTCGTCGCTTCTGGTTATTATCTGCTGGAACATGTTGTCTGCAATTCTGTCTTTTATTACTATCTTTCCTTCCGGCTGCTTACCTGCAAAATCCCTGTTCAGTTCATCTTCTGTTATGCAGAACTCTCCAAATTCTTGTTTTGCAACCTCGTATCCCCAGTCTCTGAAAGCACCTTCAGTGTACTTCATTATATTTCCTTTGTGTACAAGAGTTACGCTTTTTCTCCCGTTTTCTATCGCATATCTTATAGCCATCCTTACAAGCCTCTTAGTCGCAAATTCGCTGATTGGCTTTATACCAATTCCGGAATCCTCCCTTATACTTACACCAAATTCCCTTCTAAGTATTTCTATTAGCTTTAAAGCCTCTCTACTTCCCCTAGGCCATTCTATTCCGGCATAAACGTCCTCGGTGTTTTCCCTGAATATCACAAAGTTGACTTTTTCAGGATGCTTTATCGGACTTGGGACTCCTTTTATGTAGTAAACCGGCCTGACATTTGCATATAAGTCAAGAACCTGTCTTATTGTCACATTAAGGCTCCTATAACCTCCACCGACGGGAGTTGTTAACGGCCCCTTCAGAGCGACTCTGTAATACCTTATAGCATTCAGAGTATCTTCAGGAAGATAATTTCCGTAAATTTTATACGCGTCTTCACCGGCATAAACTTTAAACCATATTATTTCCTTCCCAATTTTCTCAACCGCAGCATTCAAAACTTTTATTGCGGCTGGAACTACGTCTTTTCCGATTCCATCTCCTTCGAAGTAGGGTATTACTGGGTTTCTCGGAACCAAAAGCTTTCCGTCCTTATACTCTATCTTCTCCCCCTCAGAAGGCGGTCGAACTTTTTCGAACATGCAATGACTCCTTCGTCGAATTTTAAATGTTTTCACAAACTTTTTAAAAACTGCATTTTTGTATTAAATATGGAAGAATTCTTGCGAGAAAATCTTAACTGGTTGAAGAATTCTCTTAAAATGGAAGACTTCAAAACCTTTGCGATAATCGCTTTCTGCTATCGTTCAAAGCTCTTTGACTTCCTTGAAAGTGAAAGGAGAATTGAAGAGGTTTCAAATCATTTCGGCTTCGACTTATTGGCCACAAAAGCTCTAATATATTTTTTGAAATCTAGAGGCTTGGTTGAGGGAAGTGAGAAATTCAAAATCTCAAATATCTGCAGAATACTTTTCAAATCCAAGCTTTCAATTGGAGAACTTCTAGAGGAAAAACTTAAAGAAATAGATATCTGGCTGAATCTTGAAAAAGCCCTAAAAGGAACGAAAAGGAGTGAAGAAGAGTTTTTCAGGAACAGAATTATCTCTCTTGGAAAATTTGCACTTCTTGGGGACATCAAAGTTGTAAATTTAATTTCAGAACTTGAGGAGTTCAAAAAAGCTGAAAGGTTGCTCGACTTAGGAGGAGGGCATGGTCTTTATGCATATGCTTTCACACTCCTAAACAAAAATTTGAAGGCATTTGTTTTTGATCTTCCAAAAGTTATTGAAGTCGCAAAAAGCTTTTTAAAAGAAATTGGAGCAGAAAGAATTGAATTCATTCCAGGAGATTTTTTCAGAGATCCGATTGGGACGAATTTTGATATAATTTTTTCTTCTTTCAATCCTGGAGGCAAAAAAGCGGAACTCATTCCAAAGATATACCATGCCTTAAAACCTGGGGGAATATATGTAAATAGACAATATTTCCCAAAGGAAGATTTTAGCGTGAGAGATTTTGAATGGAACTTGTGGAGCTTCGAAAAGCTTGAAAAGAATTTCAAGAGTTTTTCTTTCAGAGGTGATTTAAGCTTGGAAGAGTATATCAAAGAACTGGAAAAGGTCGGCTTTAAAATAATCAGGATAATTGAAGAAGACTATGTGATAATACTCGCAAAACATCCCTGAGCAAAAATTTATAAAGCATGTAGAGGTTTATAGCCATGGTAGCCTGGTATTACTGGGGTATATTGCTTATATTGCTGATCTTTTTCATTTCATCAATCAGAATAGTCAAGGAATACGAAAGAGGAGTTATTTTCAGACTTGGAAGGCTGGTTGGGGCAAAAGGACCCGGACTTTTCTTCATATTGCCACTCGCTGATAGTATGATGAAAGTTGATTTGAGAACAGTAACCTACGACGTCCCGCCACAAGAAGTTGTGACCAAGGATAACGTTACCGTGAAAGTAAATGCAGTAGTCTACTACAGGGTTGTAGATCCGACTAAAGCCGTAACGG
This sequence comes from Archaeoglobales archaeon, assembly GCA_011605865.1. GTDB lineage: Archaea > Halobacteriota > Archaeoglobi > Archaeoglobales > Archaeoglobaceae > WYZ-LMO2. The sequence goes on along the minus strand of JAAOZI010000036.1, from coordinate 14,540 downwards.
AAGTTTATGATTACAAATATGCAACCGCCCAGATCGCACAAACAACGCTCAGAAGCATAATCGGCCAAGCAGAACTTGACGAAGTTCTTTCGGAAAGGGATAAGTTGAATATTAAGATCCAGCAGATAATAGATGAAGCTACCAGTTCTTGGGGTATAAAGGTTACAGCCGTTGAAATAAAAGACGTAGAACTGCCCGAAGAAATGCGAAGGGTGATGGCAATGCAAGCCGAGGCTGAAAGGGAAAGAAGGTCAAAGATAATAAGAGCCGAAGGAGAATATCAGGCAGCAATGAAATTAAAAGAGGCGGCTGAAGTTCTCGCAAAGAGCGAGGGTGCTCTGTTTCTTAGATACCTGCAAACGCTTAATGAAGTTGCCGCTGAAAAGAATACCACTATAATACTGCCAATTCCCGTCGAAATGCTTGAAATGCTCAAAAAGCGATAATTTTATAAAATTTATAGTTAAAAACTGGTCAGTATCGAATTAGAGAAAAATATTTTTATAAGTCTACACTTTTTATGGACCTAATCCTGACACCCTCTTCACCCATGCTAGGAAAGAGAGTGGCCGAAATTCTCGGTTTGAAACTCGCAAAAACCCACTTCAAGAAATTTCCGGATGGAGAGCTATACGTTAGAGTTGAGAGCGATGAAAGCAATCATTTGGTAATTTCGAGTATTAACTCAAACGACGATATTATCCTAATTAACCTAATTTTCGATGCCCTGAAAGGGGACATTTTCCTCATCGCTCCATACATGGGTTATGCAAGACAGGACAGGGAATTTCTTGAAGGGGAAGCAGTAAGCATAAGGGCTGTCGCAAAAATGCTTGAGGAGAGAGTTGAGGGGATTCTGACTGTAAATATCCACAGCGAAAGAGCCAAAGAAAAGTTCAGAAAGCTTTTTGATTTAGATGCCATGCCCCTTATTGGTGAGCATTTCAGGGGGAGAGACGTTGTTATGATTTCTCCTGATAAAGGTTCCGCGGAGAGAGTTAAAGTTGCTGCAAGTATTGCAAATGCAGACTGGGATTGGCTCGAAAAGAAAAGAATTGATGCACAAACAGTCGAAATATTTCCGAAGAATGTGGAAGTAAATGGAAAGACTGTATTGATTGTAGATGACATAATATCAACCGGAGGAACAGTAGTAGAGGCCGCAAAGAAATTATACGAACTTGGAGCAAAAAGAGTTGAATGCGCATGCGTTCACGCCGTTCTTGCGGACTTTGCTGCAGTCAAGCTTTTCTCATGTGGCATTGAAGACATCGTTGCAACTGACACAATTGAAAGGATATTCTCTAAGATAAGTGTTGCCAAAATAATCGCCGATCACATCAGGAGAGTATATCAGAAAGCGTGATTTGCTTTTGCTCGAATAGCGACCTTATTTCGTGCTCTATTAACTTTAACCTCTGTCTTGTGTATTCCGAGACCTTGTAGTTTTCACATAATTTCTTAGATATGTCCAAGTACTTCACTATGGAACTGCTATGGACGGTGAGCGTTAAATTTCCGCCGCATTTTCTGCATTTGCCTTTTAGTGGGATCCTTCTATATTTCTCATTGCAGTTAACACATCGAAACTCCTGTCTCGAAAAAGCCCTCAAATTGCCAATAATGTCTGGAAGAAAGTGAATTGTGATAACTCTTTCAGCTACATCATCCTCGTCAACCGCGGATATTTTTCTGGCTATTTCCATCTGCTTTTCGACTTTCTCATTCATCGTCTTTAACTTTTTGTAAGCACTTTCCTTGACCCCGAGCGTTATGTCTGTGTCGTGAGTGAATCCGAGATCGAAAAACCTCGAATCATCCTTGAGCCTATCCTTCACCTTCTCAACCATCTCCTCGCATTCTTTTGGATTTGCAAACCGCAGAGTTGCGTTGTAAAATTCCAGCGGATAGCGGAATACTATGTCCATGTTGTGGACTTCTTTATCCACCTCTCTCGGATCTACTATTGTTGTCAAAACAAGGGGGGCATCCATTTGACCTCCTCTCTTTTCGGGCAGGAAATGTCTCGAGAAATTTATTAGACCATCTAGAAGTAACATCACACAATCTTCATCCCCATCGCAATTCCTTCTCTTTGCAGCATGGAAATAGGGATGAGCATAACAAGCAAGGATATCCGCAAATCCTATTATTCTCCCGAGAACACCGGCGGACGTATGTGGTGCCAATGCGATTACCAAATGGCCTACCAGATCCTCCGGCTTTTCGACCCTGTAGTAAGGCTCGAGACCGTAAAACTTTGTCAACAAGTCATCGATAAATCTCGCAACTTTACAAAGGTATTCGGCGCACTCTTTAGAGATGATTATGTCCTGAGGCTTAAGCTCCAAAATCTGATCCTCACTCTTGAGTTCTCTACCCATGTAATCTCTTGTGTACCCAAGATTTCTGAGTCTCTCGACGCTGACGCCTATTTCTCTCGGCCTGAAATGGGTCAGCGGTAGATCTGTCATGTCATACCTAATCGTTCCATCTTTGAAAACGTAGACATCATGTTTTGCTCTAAGTATTCCCTTTTCTATTCTTTCTGGAATCTTATTTTTCGAAGTTAAACCGATAACACCTTTCACAAGTTCTAGGCTGTCGTATTCCCCTAGCCTTTTGAGTGCATCATCATACAGTTTCCTAATATCAACAACTCTTCTCGAATATCCCCTAGTTTCAGAGCCACATCTACACCTCTCCGAACCGGTCTTTGATTTACACTTTGGGCAATAATATACCTGTTGAGTTATTCCGCCGCACTCGCATTTCAGCCAGAAGTTCTCCTTTCCACAGCTTGTGCAAATCCTCAAGGCAACTTCTACCTCAACTTCTCCCTTCGATATTCCGTCCGAGTGTTCAAGTGCGCTCTTTAAGTCCCTCGTTTTTCCACCAGCAAAGCTTATCGGAAATAGAATGTGAGGTGGGGAGCTCATTTTACGTTCCTTGGCTTTTTCAGGTCTTCCCATTCTTGCCCCGATTCTTGAAGGGGCTTTTTCTCTAACTATCAGTCCAGAAACGTTTCTAATTATCTCAAGAACGTTGTTGCCCTTTATCTCTCCAAATTTCCTCAACTTCTGATCCAGTCCAAGACAGCGGGTTAAAACTTTCCAATTTTCGATTACAATTTCTTCCCTAACCTTGTGCTCTACTAGCAACTTTTCAAGGATTTCCTTGGCTCTAGAATCCATTGGCAATACCAGAAATCTCCCCTGTCCTTCTATTTTCCCTCGCTCGCTTATGAAATCTCTGAGATAACAGTATTCCTCTATGCTTATATCATGCCAAAGATACGTCCACTTTGGATGCAGTGGAACATTGAGCTCGTCGCAAAGCTTAAGAGCTTCTTCCTCACTCGGATCCTCAATCTCGATTTTTGATTCCTGCACCCACCACTCGTAACAATAAGCTCCCGGAATCAGTGGATGGTTGTTCTCAAGAAAGTCGCCATAGTTTATCAGAATTTCACCAAGATCCAATATTTTCTCGACTTCTCCCTTTAATTCGAGGGCTTCTTTTACCGAATTTATTCTCACAACATCTCCATTTTTCAATCGAACCGTGGGACCTTCAATTGTCGTTACCGGTACAACACTTCCAGCCTTTCCCGGTCTTTCTATTTTCATCTGGGTCCCTATCGCAATAAAGTCTATTAGGATCATTGTTGCCGGATTTATCCCAACGGTCGCGAATCCGGAATTCCGTGCCCTTCCATACCTAAGCCTAAAGCCACCCTTTTTAGATGGGTGACTCAAAACCGGTCTGCCGGCTACTATGTCTGCCAAATATTTTGCTCTCGGCCTTAAATCAACATCCTCTTCAGATTCCTTTTTAATTAATTTCTCGAGCCACTCCCAGCCGTCTATTTTAAGCTCCTCAACCATTTTCTTAAGCTTTGGGGCTTTTAAAGCTATTCCTTCAGCAATTATAAGTGCCATCCCTCCCCTTACCCTGTTAGTTTCAACTCTGGGTAGATTTCTGTATCCAGAAACTTCAACGTCTTCCGTTGCTTCGCCATCAATGCATACCGGGCAATTGGACACTATTAGCCTTATTTCCTCATCAGTCGGCAAATACTGAAGATTTGCTACCCTCTTATAGAGCTGAATTTCTTCACAGTATCTTAGGATTTCCTCTTCAGTTGGGATATACCTTCCTATTCCAAGCTTTCTCCTAACGTAATCTGCTATTAGCACCGATATTACCTGTGCGGTTCCCCCTGCACTCCTAATCGGCCCGGCGTAATAAACTTTCAGAAAACTAGAGCCATCATAATTCTTGTCGATTCCAACTTTTGCGATTCCCTCTATCGGCGCCGCCACAACGCCTTCTGTCATTATTGCTACAGCCGTTCTTATGGCCTTGTCTATCGCGCTTAAAACGTCCATTTTGCCAAATTTACCCTCTATTATCTCATCCGCTATTATGAAACACATCTTATCTCTCGCAACTCCACTTTCTTCAAGTTCCCTTATTCTTTCAGCGATTCCCTCAAAACCGATGAGCTTTTCAACCCTTTCCGCCATGTCCTTTGCTATCAGAATCTCGACTTTTGGTTCCGGATCAAGGCATTTAATTCTAGCCGCTTCAGCGATTTTGTAGGCTTCCTCAAATTTCTCGATAAGACTTTTATGATAGTTTTGAATGTCTTTCAGCCTCCAAGATTGATCATCCTTCTCGACTTCGAAGATTGGGAAAAATTTGTCAAGCGTCAGATGCATAAAGCAATTTAGCATTAATAAAAAAATCTTTTTGTATTCCAAAGCATTTATGATCTTTCTTTTTTATTTTTAAGATTGGGGGCTACTTCTTGTCCATCACAATCTTGAGTATGTCTTCAACTTTGCTTTCCCCGCCCTCGGCTATCTCTATATATGCCCTGAAACTCTTAAAGTTCTGGAAGTCGGACAAATAACTTGCAAATATTGAATTCGGGATTATTCCTCCATCCTCAGGAGCTGTATCGAGGAGCTTCACCTTCAAATTCACCCTTCTATCACCCTTTACAACTGAAACGATATCACCCTCCTTTATACCGCTTCTTTTTGCAAACTCAGGATTCAAATAGATAACTGCTTCTTTCTGCTCGGCCGAATGTCTTGCCACAATAATAAGAGCTTCGAACTTCAATAACCTTGCAATGCGAAGCATTACAATCCCTCCAAAATTTTCTTCAATATGTAAACATCGTCGTATTCAGTTTTTTCGATAGGTCTAAGCTTTTGTCTAACTCCATCGCTTCTGACCATTTCCCCTCCAGATTCTATTCCCGATAAAGCAGATCGAATTGAAACTTCTGATATGCTTGCAGTCAGTGTGTTCTTAGGATCGATAGTTATCTTTTTCACCGCCATCAAATTTCTGGAGACATCGTATGGAAGAGAAGAGACTGGATCGGTGCCTATTATCAGGGCAGCGTCTATAGCATTCCTCCTAAGTAATTCGGAAAATTCAAATGCTTTGTCGCTCTTTTTTTCAGAAAAACTGAACTTGTTAACAGCTCCAACGATCTCGAAAAGAGTCTCATTAAATCCCCGCATATTCGAGTGAAATCCAGAAGGTAAGAAGTATAGCGGAGTTATTTCGTTCATCTTTCTTATGAATTCAAAAAACAGCCCATAGTTGCCTTTCAGACCATATTTGAGTCCGAGGCCTCCAAAAACAACGTTAAAATCAGCTCTTTTCATCTCTCTTATTACTCCGCCCACATCGTATTTGGATGCTTTTCCTTCAACTGCTTTCAAAAAGGATTCCACTAGCTCAACATCGTTTTCCACTTTTATGAACTTTGCATTCTTTTTCGCGAGCTTTGCTATCTCCGATTTCCTTATGTCTATTACTACAAGGAACCTGTCTTCATCATATCCCCTGTTTCTTTTTGCTCCCCTTGGATAATATGTGTACTTCGACATATGCCTCGGAAGGCTTCGATAAACGTTTGTACCCCAGTAAATTATCACGTACGCATAATCTCTGACTTGATCAAGGGTTGCCGATGGGACTTCCTTTTTCAGTATTGCCTCAACGAATTCCCCAAGACAAAAAGAGGAGTTGTCGTCTATATAGCCTCCGAGCTTCTCGGCTATCTTTATCGCTAATTTCTGCGCCTCAACTGTTATCGTATCCATTCCATAGATAACAGGTGAACTTGCAGATTTAAGAATTTCAGCTGCAGCCTCTATTGCTTTGTCCAAATCTACTTCCTTCCCATTCACGGAGTTCTTCGCCCTGTTTTGCCTGTATTCGGAAATGTGCTTGTAACCTCTCTCACAAGCATTCAAAATTTTTCCGTCTTCGAGCTCTATATCATCACATAAACAGGAGCATGCTGTACAGATCATTTTCATCCCTCCAAGAAACTTATCGCATCTGTCGGACAGTTTTCCCTGCAAACAACACAGAGAATTCTGCTCTTTCCGTATCTCCTGCAAGCATGCATGTTTTTAATTACAAGTTTTCCGTTTTCTATCCTGTAAATCGGATCCGATATCGTTGGGCCTCTTCCACTTCCGGCTCCTTGTGGATCCTTTTCAACATGGACGGGGCAAACGACAATACAATTACCGCAGCCATTGCATTTATCACTGTTAACTATCAAACCTGTCTCTGTGGCCTTCTCTAGAGGCTTAAGGATCTCCTTAAGTTTTTTTAACTGAACTTCATATTTTTTCTCCTCAAAAAGCGGTCTACAGTCCTCAAGCTTTTTCTCTCTGTTAAGCAGCTTAAAAGCGAAGCTCATGCAGGTTTGTTCACCACATTTCTTACAATTCGTTTTGGGTAACAACTTGTAAATGTCCATCGGTGTTAAGGGCATTGGGAAGAGATGCCCTTAAGCAATAAATATCTTTCACAACTATTCCGGATCACAAAAACTAGAAAAATTTTTAAAATTCAATCTGATCAGAGAAACATGAGCGAAGCGTATGATTATCAGCTTTTGATAAAACACATATTTGAGAGCGGACATCGCTACGCTCCGAAACAGGAAATAGTATACAGAGACATACACCGCTATACATACAGCGATCTCTATAAAAGGGTTCACAAACTTGCAAATGCCTTGGAAAAGCTTGGAGTTAAAAAAGGAACTCGCGTAGCTGTTTTGGAATATGATTCACACAGATATCTCGAATGCTATTTCGCCATCCCGATGATGGGTGCAGTTTTACACACGGTGAATGTCAGACTCAGCCCTGAAGACATTCTGTATACGATGCAGCATGCTGAAGATGAAGTAGTTCTAGTTTACAAAGACTTTGTTCCTCTAATGGAAAAAATAGCGGATAAACTGGAAACTGTTCGGCACTACGTAGTCATGACAGACGATGCAATGCCGGAAACTAAGCTTACAGACATCGAATACGAGGATATGCTAAGGAAAGAAAAGAGCACGTACGAATTTCCGGATTTTGATGAGAATACTATGGCTACTCTCAGCTATACCACAGGCACCACCGGTCGACCGAAAGGAGTTTGGTTCACTCACAGGAAGCTTGTTCTTCATACGCTCTGCGGATGCATAGCGATGTCAGGCTATCGCTCCCCACTTAGACTTACGGGAGATAAGGAAGTCTATATGCCGCTAACTCCGATGTTTCACGTCCATGCATGGGGAATTCCATACATGATGTGGCTTATGGGCTACAAGCACGTTTATCCTGGCAGATACGAGCCGATGATGATAGCGAAGCTAGTTTTAACGGAAGGCGTTACTTACTCACACTGCGTCCCAACAATCCTGCAAATGATTGTAGACAACATGCCGGAAGGGCTGAAATTCCAGGGCTGGAAAGTATTGATAGGTGGATCAAAGCTGCCTGAAGGACTTGCAAAAAGAGCGCGCGAGAAAGGAATATACACCATGGCCGCATACGGGATGAGCGAAACTTGCCCGGCCTTAACTGGAGCATTCTTCAAACCCCATCTCCTAGACCTGCCGGAAGATGAAAAAGTAAAGCTCTCCGTTAAAACCGGAATCCCCTTCCCTCTGGTATATGTCAGGGTTGTAAAGGATGGCATGAAAGACGTGGAACCAAATGAAAGAGATATGGGAGAAATAGTTGTTAGAGCTCCATGGCTAACAGACAGCTACCTCAAAGATCCCCAGAAAACGCAGGAGCTTTGGGAGGGTAAGTGGTTGCACACCGGCGATCTGGCAGTAGTTGACAGCGAAGGCTACGTGACAATTGTTGATAGGTTAAAAGATGTTATAAAGAGCGGAGGAGAATGGATATCGTCTCTCACACTAGAAAACCTCCTAAGTCTGCATCCAAAGGTTAGAGAAGTCGCGGTAGTTGGCGTTCCGCATGAGAAATGGGGAGAAAGACCAGTGGCAGTTTTAGTTCCAATGCCGGGAACCGAGATCAGCGAGAATGAAATGAGACAGTATCTGATGCAGTACGTCGAAAAAGGTACAATAACAAAATGGGCTGTACCTGATAGATTTATTGTAGTCAAAGAGCTTCCAAAGACAAGCGTTGGAAAGATAGACAAGAAGGTAATACGCAAACAAATTGCGGAGCAATTTGGAAAATAATTTTTAAATTTTTTATTAAAATTAATTTTGTGGAGTAAGTTTATTATCAGAAGACAAACTATTTTCGTGGGATGTATAGTCTGCGGAAAGGAGAGCAAATATAAGATATGCGGAAAATGTTTTTCCGAAAGGAATAGCTTAATAAGTCTCCAGAAATTTGAATTGGAAATTTGTAGCAGATGCGGAAACGTTAAAACGCGTAAAGGTTGGATAAAGTTAGATCTGAAAAAAGCAATTGAAGAGAGAGTTCTCGAGGAAGTTCGGGTTTTCCCTGATTTTAATATTGAAAAAATAGAAATTGCTGGTAACACAATCCTATTCTCCGGAGAGATATATGGAGAAAATGTAAGCGTTAGCGCCCCCTTGTCCTACAAGATTCACAGAATTGCCTGTCCAAGATGCTCGAGAGAGAGCGGTGGTTACTATGAGGCTATCGTGCAGATAAGGGCAAAGGGAAGGGGGCTGAGAGAAGAAGAAATCAGAATAATAAACAAAATTGCACAAGAAGTAGTTGAATTAACTTCTGGAGAAAAGGATTTCGTTTTAAAAATAGAGGAAAAGGAATCTGGACTGGATTTTTACTTTGGAAGCAAAAAGATTGGAGAAAAATTCTCCCGAAAAGTTGCAAACGAGCTTGGAGGTAGCGTTTTAACCACCCGAAAACTGCACACTAGAATCGACGGAAGAGATGTTTATAGGTTCACATATCTTGTGAGACTTTCAGAAGCTGAGGAAAGCGATGTGGTTCTTAAAGATGGAAAAATATGCGTAGTAAAGAATGCCAGACTGCAAAAGGGAATCGAAATTCTTTCGGGCAAAAGTATGAACATCGAAGATTCAAAGATGATTGCAAAGAGGGATTCCATGGCATGGGGGATAATTACAAACCTAGATGAACACGTTGCAGAGGTGATGGATTCTTCTGGGAGACTTTTCCAAGTTCCAAAACCCTACGGTGCGGAAATTGGCAGAGAAGTCCTCATATTCGAATTTGAGAGAAAAGTCTACGCGTTTCCTAAGGACATATGAAGGCCGTAAGAGTTAGGAAAGAAATGGCTGAAGATGTTCGAAAATTTGCAGAAAAAATTGGTGCAAAAGATAAAAATAGGCTTATTAAATTTGATGGCGAATTCGTGGAAATTCCGATCTTAGACGGCTATGAAGATAATTTCATTGGATTTGAGATTGTAAAGCAAAAAGATCCTATCTGGAGTTCCAAGAGGGATTTTTTTCGAAAAAATATCGGAATTCATACCAAAAGAGAAAATTTGTTTCGCCCCTAGAGGCTACAAAGTAATAGGGGATATAGCCATAGTAAAGTTCGGTGATGAAATTGCCGAATTCGGTAAAAAAATTGGCGAAACAATCTTGGAATTGAACAAAAGAATAAAAGCAGTATGGAGAGAGAGAAGTAAGGAAGGAATGATCAGAAAACCAAATATGGAGCTTTTGGCTGGAAAAGGAAGCGAGACAATCCATGTAGAGAACGGATGCCTTTTCAAGCTCGATGTCACCAAAGTTATGTTCAGCCTTGGAAATCAATATGAAAGACAAAGAATTGCCAGAGAGTGTAATGAAGAGATAGTTGTTGACATGTTTGCGGGAATTGGATATTTCTCGATTCCGTGTGCAAAAAGGGCTGAGAAAGTTTATTCCATAGAGATTAACCCAGAAGCTTTTAAATATTTGCTATATAATAAAAAACTTAACAATACCAAAAATCTGATACCAATCCTCGGAGACTCGATGTTCATAACTCCTGAAGCCATCGCTGACAGAGTTGTAATGGGTCATTTATTTTGCGCAGAATTCCTTCCAGCAGCAATAAGAGCGCTCGAAAAGCGAGGGGTGATCCACTACCACGAATCTGTTCCCGAAAAGATACTTTGGCGACCGGTATTTAGGGTTGAAAAGATGTGTCGCGAACTTGGAAAAGAATGCAAGATTCTAAATATCAGGAGGGTCAAAAACTACGCTCCAGGGGTTGTTCATGTTGTTGTAGATGCTTTTGTTTACTAAAAATCTTTTAAAAAGCCTCACTGAACTTTTTTCTGCGCAGTTATAACTTTGTGGCTAAGCACTCCACGGGTTGCAGAAATTCTATCAACTAACTTCTTTATCTCCTCCATATCTCCCCTAACAACTATAACTTCCAAACACTGATCCTCGCTAAGATGTATGTGCATATCCGAGGATATTATATTGGCAAAGGCATGCTGAATAGATATCAGGGCGTCGCTAACACCTCGAACCGTATGGTCGAAAAGAACAACTATTACCCCCACAACCTCCCCTTTCTCGCTCTCCAACCATTTGTATTCTGTTATGTAATTTCTTATGGCATCTCTTATTGCTTCACTCCTCGAAGAATAACCACGAACTTTTATTATTGCATCAAACTCATCTAACAGATTTTTTGGCAAACTAACACCAATTCTCGTTATTCCTTCTTCCATGAAAGTTAAGATTCGTTTAATTATAAAAATATATCTCTAATCAAGCACCTTCAGTATCTCCCCCATCCCCTTACTCCTGCCCTCGCGGAAAATGAATTTTTGTCCCTCAAAGACGCACTGAGGGTGATATTTGAACCTTATTCTGACTTTATCCCTGTCCCCAGCCTTCAGGTATCCCTTCGAAATACTCCTAAAAATCACGGTCTCAGCAATCGTTTCTACATGCAAAACTGGTTCATAGCCAGGCTTTATTAGAGTTGGATGGGTAAAAACATAGACTTCAGCCTCGAATTCCTTAACAGCCCTTGGTAGACTCCTGCTCAGAACCATTCCTCTTCTTATGTCCTCGTATCTAACCCCTTTCAAAGCTATACCCACTATATCTCCGGGCCTAGTCTTGCTTATCCTGTAATGATGCATCTCTATGCTCATAACCTTAGCCACTTTGAAGCTCCCGTCATCGAATGGGCCTATATAAACGTCTTCGCCCTCTCTTAGCTCACCGGATTTAACGCTCCCGCTTACAACTACCCCAACTCCTGTAACCCTATAAATTTTATCTATGTACATAAGAAATTCCTTTTCACCGCTGTATCTCTTCGGAAGCCTGTAGAGTAACTCCTCAAGTATCTCATAGCCCTCCAAAGTTATTGCAGAAGTTCTAATAACTGGCACAACAAACCTATTCTCTGAAACTATCTTTGAAACTCTTATCGCATCATTTTTATCCCTTAAAATGATCGGAATCCTCCCAACCGTTTTCAGCAAGTTGGATACCTGCGATACAACTTCCCCAACTCCCTCGACTGATACCATATCTATTTTAGTAATCGCAACGATTACAGGTATATCCATTGCAAGAAGAATGCCCAAATGTTCTCTGGTAGTTCTCGTAACTCCATCGTTAGCAGCTACTACAAGCAACCCGTAGTCTATTTTTTGTCCCAAAAGGCCCCGAATTGTAGTCCTAAGCCAAGGCTCGTGACCGACTGTATCTACAAAACTTATTATCTTATCCGACTTCTCTACAACTCTCGCCTTCTCTTCCTTGCTCATCGGATTCTTAAGCCTAACAATTTTTCCATCTTTAAAACCCAAAACCGCAAAGCTAAGCTCAGCGCTCAATCCTCTCTCTATCTCGTGCTTAAGTACATCCAAAAAGATCCTTGTAGCTCCATCGCCATCATCCGGCATCCCTGTAATAAGACATCCAACTAGCGTTGATTTTCCATGATCAACATGTCCGGCAGTGCCGATCATTACGTGCTCTTTTGCATTAACTTTTGTTATTTCAACTATCCCTACATAGCCCCCGTTTATTCCATATTTCTCAACGTTCGTAACTTCGGCTTCGATCTCATTTGCTATTCTTCTCAGAACTTCCAGAGTTTCAAAAAACTTCTCCTCGTTTATTCCCTTAACTTCTCCTGAATCGGAGACTCCGATAACGTAATAAGCTTTCCCCTTTCCCATTATAACACGGTGATTCATCTGACAGGCAAGCTGCCTAAGCCTGTTTTCCTTGAGATGATAAGAAGTGAGGTACTCCTTAAATTCTACATTTTCTCCTTCTCCCCTTTCAACCAGTTTTTCCAATTTTTCCACGAAATCTATTCTTCAGGAGAAATTTAAGTCTTTTGAATCGTTCATTCTAAAAATCTGAGTAGTAAGTTCTATGGCTAAAATTAGTAGCTCCGATGTTAAGCTGAGCTTTTATGCTTTCGGCCTCATCTGCCGGTTTGAATTCAAAGCTCTCTGTTCTGCAGATCCCATTAACCTCGGACTATTCGCAAATTCCCTATCTCTCTTCAAAATTTTATTAAAAATATTTAAGAGGTTTGCTTCCGGAACTCAAAGCTCTGGTTTTTCTAGAGGTCAGACAACTTTAATTTCGACCCTATTCTCCCAAACTCCGTGCAGATTACAGTAAGCCAAAGCATAAAGAATGCCGCTCTTGTTCAGCTTAATCTTGAAGCTCGCCTCCTGTTCGGAAATTTCAGGTGTTAAACCTGCTCTTGCAATGAAAATTGGATTGAATTCTCGACCTTCCTCGTAAAAGTAAAGCTCAAACCACCTAAAGGAATGCTGAACGGTGTTTGGATGGCCCTGAACATATACCCTGACGGTGAAAGGCTCTCCTGCCTTTACTTCTTTTGGTGCCTCAATTCTTGGCGTATGACTCTCCCTTTTCGAGATAGCTAATTTGTCTTCGACTTCGGGACTGTAAAGGAGTTCCGAAAACTTTTTCATTTTTCTCACCTCATCATAGAAACTAATCCTTTTTATAAGAAAGTTTCGCGGTTTTTCATAAACATTCTGTGCACATCAAAAAGGAAAAAGCTTATATATAGGGATAATTCCCATTATGCATGACCAGATACATCCTAGATGCAGAATACATTCCAAGGCGTTGGTACAACATAGTACCCGACTTACCAGAAAAGTTAGCTCCACCATTAAATCCAGCCACCATGGAACCTGTAAAACCTGAGGAACTTGAACCTATTTTTCCAAAAGCTCTTATTGCCCAAGAAGTGAGCGAGAACAGGTGGATCAGAATTCCCGAGGAAGTCCTCGAAGTTTATAGGCTATACCGTCCAACTCCGTTTATCAGGGCTGAAAGGCTTGAAAAGGCACTCAAAACAACTGCGAAAATATTTTACAAATACAAAGGTGTTAGCCCACCCGGCAGTCATAAACCAAATACCGCCATCGCGCAAGCTTACTACAACATGAAGGAAGGGGTTGAAATGCTAACCACAGAAACTGGAGCTGGACAGTGGGGAGCGCTTTAGCATTCGCGACGAACTTATTCGGATTGAAATGCAGAGTTTTTATGGTTAAAGCCAGCTACGAGCAGAAACCTTATCGAAGAATTCTCATGGAAACCTGGAACGCAGAAGTAATACCCTCCCCAAGCAAAATGACTGAGAGTGGAAGAAGAATCCTAGAAAAAGATCCGGACTGCCCCGGAAGTCTGGGTATTGCGATAAGCGAAGCCGTTGAAACTGCTATAAAAAACGAAAATGCGAAATATAGTCTCGGAAGCGTTTTAAACCATGTTCTGCTCCATCAAACAGTCGTAGGACTTGAAGTTAAAAAACAGATGGAACTTCTTGACCTGAAGCCTGATATGATGATAGGTTGTGTCGGTGGCGGTAGCAACTTTGCTGGCTTTTGCTATCCCTTTGTCAGAGATGCGATGAAGGGAGAGATGGAACTTATAGCCGTAGAGCCGAAGGCCTGTCCAACGCTTACAGCCGGAGAATATAGATATGATTATGGAGACACCGCAAAGCTTACCCCCCTGCTTTTAATGTACACTCTTGGTCACGAGTTCATTCCCCCACCGATTCATGCTGGGGGCCTTAGATATCATGGAGATGCTCCTTCCCTTTGCCTTTTGCTGACCTCCTCCCCGCCCTGAAAGGGCGGTTCGGTTCCCCGCATCTGTTCGGGAATACATCTGTCATCTGTGGGGCAGTCGGGGCGGTCAGAGATCCCCCAGATAGGCCCAACAACCTTAAAGCCCTCTTCTCAATGTT
>JAAOZI010000012.1 GCA_011605865.1 Archaeoglobales archaeon | reverse complement strand
CCGAGCTCCTCCATCCTATGCCTCGGGCTTATGTTGATGATGCCTTTAACTGGGCAACATGCTGCATTTGCAATTTTTAAACGCTCTATCCATTCAAGCTTCTCTCATCTCCGCCCCGAAGGGCGAAGTTTTCGGTTATAACAGAGATCTCAAGCCCGCATTAACGTGGTCTGCGGTTCAACAAAATCTGCGAGATAGAGCTTAGCTTTTGAACCGCAGACAAAGGGCAAATCCGCAAATTAATGAGATCTGCGAAATCGAAAAAACTGGTTAAGATTCGGGCAAAATTTAAATACTGAGAAAGTACGGTAGATTTGAAAGCTCTATCCGGAGACTAAATTTAGGCCTCCTAAAGCGTATGAAAAACAAAAAAGCTTAAGAATTAAAAAATGTTTGCCCGATAAATATAAGGGTCCGTGGCTCAGCCTGGTTAGAGCGCTCGCCTGATAAGCGAGAGGTCCGGGGTTCAAACCCCCGCGGACCCATGAAATTGAGAAAAAGAAATTTTTAACTTTCGAAAATGCCAAGTTTTAGGGTTTTTCTTGTTTCATCTTCATATTTTTTGAGTTCTTGCAGCCTGTAGTCTTCTTCAAGGGCTCTTTTCAAAGCTTCAATATCGCTATCTACCTTTATCTCTCTGGTTCTACCGTATCTCCCCTTTGATACGACTACAGAGTTTATTATACCGAGGGAATCCAATTCCGAAATGAGATCACTTACTCTTCGTTGAGTTAAGGCTTCTACACCTATTTTGCTGCAGAGCTTTTTGTAAACGCAGTAGACTTCTCCTGTTGTGAACTTTTCCATGCTCTCTGCAAGGAGGCTCATGCTGTAGAGGAGAATTTTTGTTTGTAGAGGCAAGGTTCTAACAGTTTCAAGCATGTAGTCTGTCTCTATTTTCTTCACCGCTTTTCTTACATGCTTTATTCTTACCTTGTTATCTCCCTCCCTTTCAGCTATTTCTGCGCTTACCCTTAACAAATCCAGCGCCTTTCTTGCATCTCCGTGTTCTTGGGCAGCTATGGCTGCACAAAGCTGGATGACTCCGTCCTCCAGTACACCATCATTAAAAGCCATTTCAGCTCTTTGTTTCAGTATGTCTTCTAGCTGCTCCGCATTGTATGGTGGAAAAACAAGCTCTTCTTCGCTCAGAGAGCTGAGTATTCTAGCATCAAGGAAACTCTTGAATTTTAGATTGTTGGATATCCCTATAAGGCAAATTCTAGGACTCGATAAATCTGAATTCATTCTTGTTAGGCTGTATAGAGCTTCTTCAGCTCTTTTTACAAGTTTATCTATTTCATCTAGCACGATAACCATTTTTGCTCCGGTACTCTCAATTGCGTTTTTGACTTCTTCGTAAACTTGGTCTGTTGGCCACCCAGTCATAGGGACATTTTTTCCTAATTTCCTAGCTATGGTAGCTAGAACTCTGTAGGCGGTATCTATTATTTCGCAGTTCAGGTAGTGAACTATAATGGTCTCATTTACTTTTTTGCTCACCTCATCCAAATTTTTCATGACAAGTTTTACTGTAGCCGTTTTTCCGGTTCCGCTTTTGCCATAAATGAAGATGTTTGAAGGAGCACCTCCTTTTAGAAGAGGAGAAAGCAGTTCAACCAACTGGGATATCTGTTCCTCTCTATGGGGAAGGAATTCGGGAGTGTAACTATGCCTTAAGACATCCCTGTTTTTAAATATACTCGTTGAACTTAAAATTTTTTCGAATAAGTTCATTTGATCACCTTCTTTTTCATGCATCTCCTCGTTTAAAGCTTTTTCGATTTTCAATATTTTTTATTTATGTTTTAATGGTATTCTGAGCATTATAGGTTTCTTTGGACTTATTATCTTAGAGTGAAAAACAATTCTGCATCTTCCACGTACTTTTTTAATTCCTCCAGACTCTTGAAAGGCCTCTTTTTTGCTATATCTATGGCTTTTCTCCCTATCAATGCGTAGATTTGTTCCAACTTAGCGCTGTTAACGTCTAAGGGTGTTTCAACTGCAGTAACACTTCTAAATCCGTAATCAACAACTCTAGCATCGAGAAACGTCCCTCGCTTGTATTCCCCTATTAAACCAACGAGTATTGGATATGTTGCAATTTGTCTACAATAGCTTATTTTTCCTTCTATCTCTACGAAAAGGTCAGTAATTTTTCTCCCCTTTGGTAAAACCTTTTGTAACATTTTGTTGTCAATCTCTTCTCTAACCTTCTTTTTGAACGCATAGAAGTATTTTTTGTGCCTGAGAAGCGTTTTATAACCCTCTCTCTCCATTGGGGTTCCTGGGAAAATCTTTACTTGCCTTATGTTTATCCTTCTAACCAAGAGATTTCTCCTCATCAATTCTCTTAAAAATTCGAGATTCTTCTCAAAAGTTTCCTTTGTCTCACCTTTCAGCCCAATCACGAAATTTATACCTGGTAGAAATGCTGGAAGACCGTTGTACCCCACTGTCCTACCATATCTGTTTATTAACTCTACAGCAAACATCACTTCCTCAGGAGAGGCACACAGCGTGTTTTTTCTGACTACTGTCTCATCGGCGCTTTCAAGACCGAAGGCTGCGACGTTTCCAGGCGTTTGATATACTACAATTGTTTTTATTATCTCTTTTGACTCTTCAGGATATTCTGCAATTGTTTTTGGATTTACGTTATCCAAATGTAGAGTTTTTATTTTTGGACACTCTTTCCAAATTGCGCGATGGAACTCTTTTATCTTTTCAGGATTAGGCTTTGGGAAATCTTTGCTGAAGTCCGCGAGGTAAGTAAAGAAATCTGTCTGTTTTCCAATTCTGAAGTATCTTATACCAGATTCGTAAAGCGATTTTATTTCAGCCAAAACGTTTTCTGGATTTCGAAAAGATAGCTTCTGAAATCTCTCTATACAGAATGAACATTTGGCCCAATAGCAACCTCGATATGTTTCTATCTCACAAATAACGTTTGGAAACCACGGATGCTGTTTGACTACCTCAGCTCCACCAATTAAAAATTTGTCTAGGTCAAACTCTAGGCCGAAAAGCTCGCAAAGAGTCTTTTCGAATGGAAACCGCAATACTTCTATGGAGCTATCTTCAAGCATTTCTATTTCCTTTTTGCTCAATTCTAGATATATTGGGCCAACAAGGATATTTTTCTTTGCAAAATTAAGCGAAAATAGCTCATTTTTACTTAAAGGATTTCCTCCCAAGTAGTTTCCGGGAACGGCTATTCCTGCAATTACTATTAGGAGATCGAAATTCTCTTTTGGTTTTCTCTCTCTGAACTGGTCTATGGTCAAGTAAAGGGCATTTATATTCAACTCTTTCAGAATTCCGTACACGAATCTTGGATATGGTGAAATAAAAGGCGGGACACCGAGACAGGAAGGCTCGTCAACGTATCCATCAAGTATTAAAGCCCTCATCCTCCTTGAATTTTTGCGTTTCCTCCGACTATGGAGCTCGTGAGCTGTATATTTCTGATTTCGCACTTTTCATCAACTATGCTCCTCCAGAGTTTGACCTTGAAAAGAACAGTTCCGCTGAAAACGATGCTTTCGCTAACGTCGGAAGACTCAATTCTGCAATCGCTTCCAATAAAGGCGTACGGACCAATTATGCTTCTTCCAGTTATCCTGACACCTCTCTCTATAACGACAGGCTCAATAATTTTTACAGATTTCTCTATTTCGGCGGATCTATCGACATAGTGGTTTGTAAAGCTTTTAAATGCCTCCAAATAGGAGTCGGCATTTCCAACATCATACCAGTTTCCGTTAAACCTTAAACCATAGACTTCTTCGTTTTCGCAGAGGTAACCTATAAAATCACCAAGATTGTCGCTTCTTTTGGATTTTTCAACGTATTCAAGAAGCAACTCTATGGCTTTCCTGGGTAAGAAGTAAACTCCAATTCCGATTAGTGTTGAGGGTGGTTTTTCGGGTTTTTCGTAAAATTTGACAATTCTTTCTCCCTCCATCTCTGCGACTCCGTATCTTTTTGCAAGCTCTAAGTCGTTAACATCGTAGAGCCCTATAACTGGTTTTTTCTTTTCTAAGAAGAAGCTATTTAATTCTCTTAAAGAAAAGGAAAAGACATTATCTCCTGCTACAACTAGAAGATCTTCACTTAAACTTTTTGCAATTTCTGCCAGAGCCTTTACAGCTCCAAGTTTTTCTTCTTCGCTTCTTGTGTTCTCAACAATGATCTCAACTTTTTTTCCTTTAGCCCATTCTCTGAAATCGTCTTCGAATCTCTTATTGGTTGAGATTATCACTGGAATCTCGAGGTCGATTACTTTTTCGTATACGTGGTCTATAATTTTTTTGCTACCCAATGGTAGTAGTGGTTTGGCTTTTGTTTTTGTTATTGGCCATAACCTTGTTGCGTAGCCCCCGGCCATTATTACTGCCTTCATATTTATTTTTCATATTTCTTGATTATATCTCTGAGATATATCTTGTGCTGTCCGAGCTTTCCACCGTAGTTTCCGGCAGAAAGCTTTACTACACCGTCTATTCTGCTTGCCGTCTTTAAACATATGAACATCGCTTTTTCAACAGCCTCTAGGTTTGTACCGTTTATTACAATCTCTGGTATTGATCTCACTCCATCGGGGACTTTTGAGTCTGGAATCTTTCCTTTGAGAATTGGGCAGTAGTAGTGATTTGTTGTGGGACCGATTTCTGGATACTTGGTTTCAGGTTTGCTCCCGGCTGAGCAGATATCGAAGGAAGTTATTACTCCATCAAGATTTTTAAGTGCCTCGACGCAGGCTTCACCGGCCTCAAGTGCGGAGTCTTCACTTTCGCAGAAAATCCAAATATTCCCTCCAGCTATTCCGTTTGCGTATCCGATATACCTTTCTATAACGAATTCGCCGAACATTATAGGAACTACTATCACTTTCCTGCCCCATCTCTCCTCCTCCCATTCGTAGCCGTCACCACATCTCCCGACGTTTATTTCCGCATCAAACTTAGTCTCGCTCTCTGTTGCATTGAAAACTCTAGTTGTTGGGACAACTAGGATTCCTTGTCTTATTCTTTTGCTCATCTCTCTCATCAATACATCCATGAACTTTTTTGATTTCTGAACCCATACTTGGCAGATAGCTCCAACCCTCCCGTCTGGTGTCTCGCTTGGGGATAGCCACTTCTCTATTCCTCCTTCTGACTCTCCAAAAACAGTCGATGGTAATGCTGTTGCAGAAACTGCGGCCTTTTCTAGGAGCCATTTGTGCTTTGCGGTAACTATAAACCTTGAATATATCCCATCAAAGGCCTCGCAGTAGGTATCCTCAACTGGAACCCCGTTTATCTCCAACATGTGTTAAACACTTTATCGGGGATTTAAAACTTTTTTTGGAATTTAGTGGTGGTTTGTTGTAGGTTTGTATTAGAAACTTTGACATCACTTCCCATAGGTTTATATTCCCAAGCTTATTTTCTGGCGATGTGAGAATCGTAATGAAATTTGGTGGTGTCAGCGTTAAGGACGGAGAAGCGATACTCCATAGCGCAAATTTGGTCAAAAAGTTTGCAAACGACAATGAAGTAGTTGTAGTAGTTTCTGCGATGTCAGGGGTTACAGATGCGCTAATAAACGCTGCAAAAAGATGCAGTTCGGAAGCTTCTGCTGGTTTTATTAAACTCTTTGTTGCCGATATGATGAAGAGACATTATGAGGCGGTAGAAAAAGCTGTTCAGAGCGAAGATATAAAGAATCGAGTTATAAATGCTCTGGAAAAATTATTTGATGAACTAGAAAAAGTTCTTCTTGGCATAACTTACCTTGGTGAGCTCACCAAAAGAAGCGAGGATTACATCGTTTCATTCGGTGAGAGGCTCGTGGCCCCAATATTCTCGGCCTCCCTTCTCTCTCTGGGGGTAGATTCTGTTGCGCTAACCGGCTGTGATGCTGGAATACTCACGGACAGGAATTATGGAAAAGCAAAACCATTGCCCGGAATTTATGAATTAATAAGAAATAGAATTGAACCCCTGCTAAAAATAAAGAAGACCGTACCCGTTGTCACTGGCTTCATCGGTTGTGCTGAAGATGGAAGCATAACAACGCTTGGCAGAGGGGGAAGCGATTATACAGCAACAATTCTAGCTTCTGCTTTAAATGCAGATGAAGTCTGGCTCTGGAAAGAGGTTAACGGAATAATGACTTGTGATCCTAAGTTTGTCCCGAATGCAAAATTTATCCCGCAAATCTCTTATCAGGAAGCTATGGAGCTCTCGCATTTCGGTGCAAAGATTTTGCATCCTCTTGCTCTCATACCTGTAATGAGAAAGAACATACCCGTAAGGATAAAGAATGTCTTTAATCCAGATTTTGAGGGAACCGTTATTTGTGCAGGCACTAAGGAAACTAAGGACGTGGTAAAGGCACTTAGCTTAATTCCAAAAGCAGGAATCGTGAGTATAAGCGGAGCGGGTTTTGATTTTGCAGAGATAATGACAGAAGTCTTCAGAATTCTTTCTGAGGAGAAGGTTGGAGTGATAATGGTCGCTCAAAGTTCTTCTGAGCTAAGTTTGTCGATAGTCGTGGATTTGAAAGATCTAGAAAAGGCTTACCAGGCTCTAAAGAAAATGGAGAACGGAGTAATAAGGGTTAACAAGATAGAAAACGTATCTGTGATCAGCGCGGTTGGTGCGGGTATGGCAGGAACACCCGGGGTTGCAGGGAAAATATTTTCAGCATTGGGTAGAAATGGTATAAATGTAATGATGATAAGTCAAAGTTGCTCGGAATACAACATATCTTTCGTGGTTAAATCTGAGGATGGAATCAATGCCGTTAGGATAATCCATGATGAGTTCGGGCTTAACAATTAAGGAGGTAGCTAAGAAAGCAGCAAACTTACTCAACAGGCACGAATTTGCTAGGATTTACACACATTACGATGCCGACGGCATCTCTGCTGGGGCAGTACTTGCAAAGGCATTGCTTAGGGCAAGGAAGGCTTTTCAAATAAGCTTTCTGAAGGGTTTAAATGACTTTGAGCCCGAGGGAGACGATTTAATAATATTTGCTGATATGGGAAGCAGATATAGCCAGAAAATTTCGGAAATAGATTCCGATATCATAATACTAGACCATCACAAACCGGATGGGGAAATAAAGCCTAAGAGAAACCTGGTTCACATCAACCCTCACTTTTTTGGTATTGATGGGACGTATGAGCTTTCAGCAAGTGGAGTTGCATATCTTTTTGCAAAAGAGCTGGGAGAGAATAGAGATCTGGCCTCTATTGCAATTCTTGGAATAATTGGAGATAAACAGAAGTTTTCTGGATTGAATGCAGAAATTCTGCGTGATGGAATTGAAACGAAATGCATAGAAGCGAGTAGAGGTGTCAGTTTACCATCGGGAAAGCTTTTAAATTCGCTTAAAACGAGTTTGGAACCTTTCTTGGATTTTTACAAGAAGGAAGAAGAGCTAATGGAATTTTTAAAGAAGACAAAATTAGATGGGGATAAAGAAGTTGACGAGCTCTCGGAAATTGAAGTCCAGAGGCTTGCTGATGCAATAGCTTTGAGATTGTTGGAAATAGGAGCCTATGAAGGTGTTTTTGAGCAAGTAATAGGAAGTAGACTAATAGTAAAAAATCTTTTACTGAAGAATCCGGTAACCTTGGTGGATATTGTGAATTCCTGCGGAAGAATTGGTGCGACTGCAACTGCTTTCAGCATTCTTTTGGGCGATGAAAAAGCTTTGAAGGAAGGGATGGAGATAACTGACAAATTCAAGACTGAAATTTTGGAGGAGGTAAGTAGAAGGAGAAGTGAAATAAAAGAAGGATTCTGTATTCGATATCTCATAATGGAAGATGCTCCATCGACAAGCCCCATAGCAACGATATTCTCGCGTTATCTCTTTCCAGAGAAACCTTTGGTCGTTTTAAACATTAAGAAAGATGGAAAAGTGAAGGTTTCTGCAAGGACTACAGAAAAAATTGCCAAAAGACTTGATTTGTCGGAAGTTATGCGATTAGCTTCAGCAAAGGTTGGTGGGAGTGGTGGCGGCCATAGAGTTGCTGCAGGAGCCAACATTTTGCGAGATAGGATGGAAGAATTTCTGAAGGAGGTAGACAGACTTTGCTGTGCTATGCTCGCTTAGAGCTGGAAAGCGGGGACGCAGAAAATATAGTGAAAGCACTTAGAGTAGATGATCCGAGTTTTTGTAAGTGTTATGCTGAGGGCAACAAAATAATAATAGAAGTTGTTACTTCTAAGATAAGTTCCCTTCTTTACGCAGTAGACGATTATTTGATGCATATTAAAATGTGTGAGCAAATATGAGATTGAATCTAGATGAATACTTGGAAATAAGAAGGAGTGTAAATAGAATATCGGATCTGGATAAATTTAACCTGCCGCGAGGAGTCCTTCATTCTATACTAATTCAGAAAAAGGTCGAGAGCGTTAAAAGAAAATATCGTATTTTTGCCGAAAAAAGCGACGAAATTCTGAAATACTGGAAAGAAAAAGGTTCCTTTCCAAAATGGTTGACTTTAACTCCTGTTATGAAAATTCGAATTCTTTTGAAGGCTATGGGTCTATCTACAAAAGAAATATGGAAAGCACTCAGAAACCCGGATATTTTAGATGCAGAGCTTAGAGAAATGGTTTACAGAGCAGTCTCAACGGATTTTGTCTATTCGCCGATAGCTACGAAAATTCAGTTGGTTTTTGGACAAATTGGAGAAGAAATAGTTGAGGAGAAGTTGAGGACTCTTGGAGTAAAATTCAAAAAAGAGAAGGAGCTCAAAATGCAGAAAACGCCAGACTTTTTGCTTGAAGAACCGCTAGAATTTTGCGGTAGGAAAGTAGTATGGATAGAAAGTAAAGCAATTTTTGCCGATTACAGGACATGTGAAATTTATTTCAAAAAGCAATTCAAAAGGTACTTGGAGCTTTTTGGTGGGGGTATTGCCATTTTTTGGAGAGGATGTTTGGAAGGTTTGGATGTCAGCGATGGATGCGAGTTCAATGGAGAGCTGAAGAGAAAATTGCTGGAAATGGAAGTAAGGATAAGAAGAGATAAAGAATTGGAGGGAAATCCGATTGATATTGCTGAAAAATTTGTAGAAAGTTATGCAGATCAGGATATTTTTCCGTACAATGCAGAAGTTGTAAGGATACTAAAAAACATGGGCTTTTTGGTTAAGCAGGAAGATTAATAAGCACGAGGAAGTTTTTTCCGTATGGATCTTTGGAGCTTCATAAAAAAGTACTATATTGATTCTATAGTTTATAAGGAAGGTTACAACATTGTGAATACACTGACTTGGGCCGCAATTCTTGTACTGGTAGCTTATTTTCTTTATCGTTTTCTGGAGAAAAGATTCGAAATTGATGAGAAGTTTATTCTTGCAACGGTTCCGTATGTCTTTCTTGGCTCGTTCTCTAGGATCGTTGAGGATGCGGGTTTTCTTAATCCTCCAACTTCATACCTTTTCATGTCCCCTTTTATATTTTTCCTAATATTTCTCCTTGCATTTCCAATTCTAATTGTTTCAAGGAAAATCAAAAAATATTACATCCCCTACGCGTTTGTGGGTATTTTGTCTTCATTTGCGGTGTTGGTTCTTTTGATTCTAAACTTGAGAATCGTAAATCCACTTGTACTCCCGTCTTCTATTTCTATGGCATTGCTCGTTTCTTTTGCATTTTTTGCAATTTTCAAAAACACTAGAAATTTTGCCAGCTTCTCCGTAATGTTTGCACACATGTTTGATGGTTTTGCTAGCTTTATGGGGATAAGTTATCACGGATACGTTGAAATTCACGTGCTTCCGGGTTTTATAGTAGAATATCTGGGCCCAATAGCGCTGCCTTTGGTAAAGTTTGCAGTTATTGCTCTGGCCCTTCTCATCGTTGAATCCGAGGAAAACAAGAACTTGAGGAATTTCATAAAACTTGCTCTATTAATTCTCGGTCTTGGCCCTGCTCTGAGGAATGCATTGAGGATAACCTTTGCTGTTTAGCTGAAAAAGTCAAGCGTTGTTTGGGAGCTCTTTATTTTCGCATCGGAATAGCCGAATCTTTCAAGTATTCTCATTACCGCTGGAATTATTTGATGCTCGATGTAGTAGTCTTTGTCAAGCTTCTTCAGCTCATATCCCTCTCTGCGTTTTATTTTTATATTTTCACCGTCGAAGTTCTCTACCATCTCCAGGGGATATGCTCTGTCTCCAACGTTTCCAGTCCCTTTAACTACAATGTAACCGATTTTTGAGCCGACTGGGTAAAAGATGCCTATTTCTTCAGCCTTTTTTGCGGCTTTAACGTGTGCCTGTATCGCTTCGTATTTTGATGGTTTCTTCGTTAAACCCTTGTATATTACTATATCTTCGAGCTTGACATTACCCTTTCTTATGTCCTCTATGATCCTCGAAACGAGTTTCATGGCCTTTTCCGGATTTTTCTCTCGGAGTAGTATCTCGATTACTTCTTTCTGTGCCCTTTTTGCCAATTCGCACCAATCGCCTCTTCTTACTTCGAGTCCTCTGACTAGGATTTTTCCTTCAATTGTTAGCCCCGCATATCTCTTCTTTTCAACAAAGAATATTGTTTTAAAAAGCTCGTCAAGCTCTATTTGGACTGGAAGCTCTTTGGATATCCTTTCTATTAGCTTATCTACCTCTTTTTTTAGCTCTTCGATTCCTACTGGTTTTGAAACAAATATACTGTCTGTGTCACCATAGAGAACTTTAAAACCCATTTGCTCTGCTATCTTTGCCGAAGTTTTTATGAAATGTCTTCCCCAGGCAGTTGTTGCTTCAGCACAAGCCTTGCAGTACCACCTCGCTCCACCCCACCCCATGTATCCATAGAAGGAGTTTGTCAGAATTTTCAGGGTCTGTTGTTTTATGTCTAGGAGCTTGTAATTCGGATCGTTTTCATTCATGTTTTTCATAATTTTCTTGATTTCTTGTCTTCTCTTGATCAGGGAAATGAGAATTCTCTTAAAAAATCCATCTGGCTGTTTTTTGAATCTGTAACCAACTTCGGGAGCTATATACTCCCCATTTGGGCTTAGGGTATCTGGGCTTATATTGAAAGTTACCATTATTGACGGATACATACTAGCGAAATCGAGTTCAGCAACGTTTTCGTGTAGACCCCTCTCGGGTTCTATAACAAATGCTCCCTCGTAGGTTTCAGCAACCTCGGCTGCATTTGGGGCCACCTCTCCAACCTTTTTCGCCTCGCTGAGCAAAAGCCAGTCAACTTGCTTGCCCCTTCCAATTCTTGTTACATCATCTAATGGCAATCTTATCAGTTTCGCCATTTCATAGTGCATGGGTAGCAGTTCCTTTGCTATCATGAATGTGTGCATTACATCTCTTTTTGCGTGCAGCAAAACTTTTTCTTTATCCGTTTCCCAGTACTTGTTTATATCTCTAGCTTCTATGTCCTCCATATCTATTTTGGTTCCGAGAAACTCTGCGATGTTTTCGAGTCTCTTTATCTTGACTTCAGTGATTCGCATGGCTATGTCGTAGAGGTCTACGTTAAGTCTTCCGGCTATTTTTGGTCTGCCGCCCTTGAAGCTTATCTGGCTCCCGTCTCTGCCAATGTTTAGCGGAACTTTTAGTTTTTCGGCTCTCTTCCTTAAATAGGGCCAGTCGAATGCATCTTGATTATATCCGACGATGACATCTGGATCAACGGTTTTTATTATTTCAACAAATCTCTGTAGAATTTTTCTCTCTTCTCTTTCGCTGATGATCTCAAACTCTTTCTCTCCATCTCCCCATTTGACTGCGATTACTATTATTGGATCTTTTTCGGCGTCTGGCATACCAAAGGAAGACAGCATTTCGCAGTCAAATGCTAGAATTTTGAGTTCTGGAACCTCGATTTCAACTCGCTCAATTTCATCAATTTCATAGCTCTTTATTTTCCCTCCAATTTCTCTTCCTTTTATCTTCACCCCATCCATGCATGCTAGATCTTTGTCTATGAGGTAGCGATATGCAAAGGGTATGTCCGCTTCTCTAACTTCTCCGAATTCGGAGAAAATCTCTCTAAGCTTTGGAACGTGTTGTGGATGCTTAGCATAGACTACAAAAGCATCCTTCTCTTCCCCCAAAATCTTTACTTTTCTTCTCTCGTATGATTCCGGGGTTATTGCACCTTTTCTCGTTTTAACAACAGCTCTTTCTATTGTCTCTTCGTCTACGTCAAAAACATAAAAATAGGGTTTGAAGTTTTTGTCGTAGGCAATAAATACTTCCTCTCCTTTACACCAAAGTCTTATGATGGCTTTTTCATCGAGCGTAACATATTCTGCATCGAGTAGCAGACCTTGGATCACAACTTTTCTAATCTCGGGAAGATTTAAATTTAACTTGCTATACTCTCTTTGTGCTTTACAACTTTATTTCGGTTAACACTACCTGGAATCGGGAAAAGGTTGTAGAATTGATGAAGGAGATAGAATGCGAGGTAGTATTTCTGGATCTTCCTGAACACTTTGAAGCTTACATTGTGAACGGCATTATTCCTCCACAAGACTTCGGCTATTCACAGGATTTGAGGGCCTGTGAGCCTATAGTAAGATTTTGCTGGGAGAATGGGATACCGATATACTGTTACATAGAAACAAAGCTTTCAAAGGAACTGGTCGATATTCAAATGGAGATAGCGAGACTCATTTTGAAGACTAAGCTGAAGAAAAAGATAGACGTAGAAGAATGGAAAAGAGTGATAATGAGGGATATAGAGCTACGGAACTCTTCTGACGAGTATACAGAGATGAAAATTAGGGAGAACGCTAAAAAAGAAAACGTCTGCTTAAACTTATCTAGGCAATTAGAAAATGAACTTGGAGATTTGGGGGTGAAGAGAATTGTTTTGTATGAATTCAGAAGACCAATAGACAAGTTATACGAGCTTGCAAGTCGGGAGATGAATGGAGAAGAAGTCTCTGATGAGTATTGGCTTGAAGCGATTGAAAGACATATTGCGTTCGTTGATACGGTTATCGAGATGGGTTATGAGGAAGCCTGCAAACTCTTGTGGATTTAGGGGAGTTTACATAGACATTGAAGGAATAAAGCATGGTTATCTTTTTGAAGGAAAATTCGAGGAGAGCAGAACCGATTTTGATGAATTTATAATAACACCGACTTTTTTTAATGCTCACACACACCTGGGCGACTCAATTGCGAAAGATCCTCCATATATGGATTTGGTGAAGATGGTCGGACCGGATGGCTATAAGTTTCAGGTGCTTAGATCTAATTCATCGGATGAACTTAGAAGAGCGATCTTGGAGGAGATAGAGATAGCCATTAGATCCGGAACCGGTTATTTTCTAGATTTTCGCGAATCGGGAATGGAGGGGTTGAAGATTGTTGAAGGAATCAATCGTTTAATTCCTCTAGGAAGACCTAGAGACATTGAGGAGGCTTTGAAAATGAGCTGTTTTGGGTTTGCAATGAGCAGTGTTAGAGATCATGAGATCGATCTCTTATTTAGCTTAAGAAGGATTGCAAGTAAAAGGGGGATTATTTTTGCGATTCATGCTGGAGAAATGAATTGCGAAGACGTAGAAAGGACTGTAGAACTAAAACCAGATCTAGTGGTTCATATGAATCGCTGCCCAGAAATGCTGAGGCATTTCATGGAGGAAGGGATTCCAATTGTTTCCTGCATAAGGTCAAATGCTTTTTTTGACCTTCTAAATCCCGCGGTTTACAGAACTCTTGCTTCGTATGAAAACTGGCTTTTGGGCACTGACAACGGTATGCTTTTTAATCCTTCAATGCTCGAAGAAATGCATTTCTCGGCTTTAATCGTAAAGAATGATTGGGCAATTTTCAGGGGGGCAGTGTATGGTTTTCGAATTTTCGAGAAAAAATTTAAGTTAAAGAAGAGCTACATCGTTTTTCACAGGAAATGGAATTTTAGGAATTCGAAGAATATACTTTCAACTCTTGTTAGAAGAGCTAGTTTATCGGATATAGAGGCAATAGTTGAACCTCCAGTATCTTGACTGTTTTGGCCAGGCAAGCATTCCGGTTTAGCTAAAGAGACTGATCACTTTAAGGATTGATTTCAAATAATTCAAAGCTTTAGCATCCTAGAAAATTTTATATAGTCAATTATTGAAAAAAATATATGCGAATAAAGCCTTCAATCCAAGCCAGGATTAGAGTTCCACTCAGTGTGGTGTTTTTTAATGCTAGTCCCAGCTATATGGTTTCTGGACCCGTTTATGTGTGGGTAATAGAAGGCGAGGAAAAAATAGTAGTCGACACAGGGATTGGCTTGCAGGCAAAGTATCCTTCGGAAGGAGGAGGGGAAAATGGCTTGAGAAAAGCGCTGGAGTCTGAAAAAATAAGACCGGAAGATGTGGAAAAACTTGTAATAACTTATCTTCATTTTGATCATGTTGGAAATGTTCATCTTTTCCATAATGCGAAAATATACGTACAGAAATTGGAGTGGAAATTTGCGAAGGACCCTATTCCGATATACAGGGATCTGTATGTCGAAGAGCATGTTTTGTCTCTTGAGCAAATGGATCTTTGTCTTGTGAAGGGAGAAGAGGAAATTTCGCCTGGAGTAAGATTGATACAGTTGCCAGGCCACACTCCCGGTTTGCAAGGCATTCTTGTCAGAGCAAAAAGCGGGGAGTATTTAATTTCTTCAGATCATTTTTATACATATCTTAATATCTTTCCGCCAAAGCAGGATTTGGTGCTTGAGAATGAAAGCGGCAAAGTAACTTTAACGGCTCAGAAAACACCATTTCTCCCTCCGGGAATACACGTTGACTTGTCAGATTGGTTTGAAAGTTGCTATAATGCTTTGAGATTTGCAAAGAAGTCGAGAATAATTCCGGGGCATGATCCGTCGCTTGAAGGAAGGACATTTGATTAACTTTTTTTAATCATAAGAGCGAAATATAGAGCGGAAGCTATCAGGGCCGAGAGTGCGCTTGCCGATATTGGAATCGAATAGGAAAGAAGTAGACCTGCATATAAGCATGAAAATGATATTAAGGAAGAAAAAATAAAGCTTTGCTTAACACTCCTTGCAAATTTTTTTCCTATTGCTGCGGGGGCAACAAATATTGCATAGGCCAAAATTGCCCCCACACTTCTGATCACTGATACAGCAGAAAGAGATATTATTAGAATTAGGATAAAGTCAAGAAATTTAACGTTAATTCCGGAAGCTTCGGATCCCTCCGGATCGAAAAGGTAGAACAGAAGTTTCTCGTAAAATATTCCAAAAAGGAGTAAAACCATTACAGCTGTTAAAATTAAATAAAATAGGTCTTTATCGGTGATCAGGTAAAGCTCTCCGAATAGAAATGACCAGATTTTGCCGGAAAGATTGCGTGTTAGGGATAGAAATGCAACAGCTAAAGCCATGGAAAGCGCAAAAGAAATGCTTACTCCGGTATCGACATCGTGAAATTTGGAAAAAACTGTTGCCATTGCCGAGAAGGCTATAGCAAAAGCCGCTGCAACTACAAAGTAGTCAACAGAGATACCTTGAGAAGAGAGAAAGAGAGAAAATGCCACTCCCGCCAAGGCTGAATGTGAAACGCTAGCGATTAAAAAGGAAGCCTTCCTGAAAACCGAAAGATTCCCTGAAATTGAGACAATAAGGGAAATCAGGAAAATAGCAATGAAACTATCCATGCTGATCACCGTAGAGAGGATGAGCTAATCCCTCCTCGCAAATGACTATGGGTATTTCAGCTTTGTAAGCCTTGAGGAGGTTCTCTCTGTTAAATACCTCGTTGGGTTTTCCAAAAGCTATTAGCTCTCTGTTGAGTAGCATTACTCTGTCAACCGCATGAAGCACTGGGTTCACGTTGTGGACTACGGTTATAACTGTTGCATCTATTTTTTCTAGCATTTCCACGATCTTTTCTTGACTTAAAATATCCACTCCGTTGAATGGTTCGTCGAGAAGTATAATTCGTGGCTTCTTTGCTAATGCCCTTGCAATCAAAACCCTCTGTTGCAGTCCCCCGCTCAGTTCTCGGAAGAGAGTATTCATTTTATCCTTTATACCCAATTCCTCCACTATTCCTTCCTCAAAGTTCTTTGAACTCATTTTAATTACCTCGGCAACTGTTATTGGCAAGTCTATGGAAATAGAACTTCTCTGGGGTACATAGGAGATGAATCTTAGAACTTCTTTGTCTTTTCTCGGATCTTTTCCGAGAACTCTTATTTCTCCATCGGCTTTTAGGATCCCAATGATACACTTTAGTAAAGTTGTCTTTCCGGCCCCGTTCGGACCTAAAACAGCTACAAATTCTCCTTCTTTAATTTCAAAACTCAAGTTCTCAAGTGCGATCTTATTCCCGTATGAAAATCTTAGATTTTTCGCCACAATCGCCATAGGATAACAATAACGAGAGCTTCAATAAGGGCTAGACTTCCCAAGACGCCCAGGGCTAAAGAAACGGCACCCCCTTCATTTTTGAACTCCGGATTTGAAAGCTTTGCAGCATTTGATATTAGCTTCGAGCTGTATCTGATTTCTGTCATTACGTCAATAGCGGAAAAACCGCAATTCAATTCCCTTGCTACCTCCCTACCGATATCTTCGAGCTTTGTCCCTTTCTGGTATTCGGCTATTACAACTATGCAGTTACCCTTTTTCTTTGGTATATCCGCTAGACTTGGAGGTACTTCTTCGGGAAAGACGAATGAGGTATTGAGCTTCAAAGCTGCAACAGCGTAGGCTGTGTGCGGATCCATGGCTATGAAATCGTAATGTTTAACGGTTCTGACAATGTATTCAGCATCGGTCTGAGCTTTTCTAACTTCTTCTACGAATCTTTCAAATTTCGTTTTGTAAAATTCTTCTTTTTCCGGTTGAATCTCAATGAGCTTGTCTTTTAATTTTTCTGCAATCTTAATGGCGTTTTCCGGATAGAGCCAGTATGCATGATAGTTTTTTCCTATACCGGGAAAGCTTAGGATCGTAGCATTGTAATCACTGAAATCCAAACTATTTCTGCAAAATCTCTTTATTTCAGTTTCGAAGCTTATTATTTCTGAATTTGCCAGAATACATAAGTCAGATCTCGCCACTTTCTCGAAATCTTCACGGCTGGGCGAGTATAGGTGAGGGTCAGCATTTGCTGGGAGAACGAATTCAACTTCCCCTTCATATATTTCCCCAACAATCGGTTTTAGGTCTGGGATGGAAACGACGACTCCAGCTTCGGCCAAGTATATGATCAGAAGGAGGGTATAGGCTTTCCACATGGACAGGTCACTCTTTTTCCGTATTTCGTTTCTATGAATTTCTCGAGTTCCTCTCCAAGTTCTAGGTCTATTTTTGACGCCTCAGCGCATATCAACTCTTTTTTAACCCCCAAATCCTCAAGCATACATTCGAGAAGCCTATGCCTCCTTATCAATCTTCTTCCCTCCTTCAGGCCTGCCTCGTTTAGAATTAAACCTTTCCTCTCAATATAAATCCCATAACCCAGTTCTGAAATTTTTATTAGGATCTTTTGGGCAGTTGACTTTGGTATCTCAAGCTTTTTGGCTAGATCGCTGGGGCCTACAACATATTCCCCATTTTCCCAAGCCGTAAACAATGTTTTTATTATCAACTTTGTTTCCATGGTGAACATAGTCCACAGCTTAAAAATATTTTGAAAAAGGATTTTATCCGCGAGACTTAGCTTTGCCAATGCCAGTTATCACGATGAACTGGGAAGAACTTGAAAAACTCGTTGGAGCAAACAGGGCGCTCATTCTTGAGAGACTTCCCATGCTCGGTTGCGACATAGAGAGATATGACAATGAAACAATTTCTGTAGAATTCTTTCCGAACAGACCCGATCTTTATAGTATAGAAGGCGTTGCGAGGGCACTCAGAGGATTTCTTGGAATAGAAACGGGGATTAGAAGATACGAGGTAAGAGAGGGGGGATGGAAGATATTTGTTGATAGAAGCGTTTTGCAGGTAAGACCTAGAATAACTGGATGTGTTGTTAGAAATTTGGAAATGAAAGACGAAGTTATTAGAAGCCTGATGGAGGTACAGGAGGATCTCCATTGGACTATCGGCAGAAATAGGCGTAGGATGGCTATAGGCGTTCATGACCTGAGCAAGGTTTATTTTCCCCTGAAATACACAGCTGTTGGCTCTGACTTTTCTTTCATTCCCCTTGATTCCGATAAGGAGATGAGCGTTTCACAGATACTCAGTGAACATCCGAAGGGCAGGGAGTTTGGGTTTATTTTGGAAGGAAAGGAAGTTTATCCGATGATTATAGACTCAAAAGGAGAAGCTATTTCATTTCCACCGATAATAAATGCGGAGAAGACCAGAGTTACCGAGAAAACTAAGGATTTGTTCATAGATGTAACAGGCTTTGATGAATACGTGGATAAGGCCTTGAACATTTTGGCTTGCATGCTCAGCGACAGGGGCGGAACTTTGGAAAGTGTGGAAATAATCTATCCAGAAAAAACTGAGAAATCACTGAACTTGTCTCCAAGAAAACTCAGGGTAAAGAAGAGCGAAATTTCATCACTTTTAGGTTTTGAACTCGCATCTAACGAGATAATTTCGGCTTTAGAAAAGATGAGGTTTTCCTGTGTCGAAGTGGGTGACGAATTTGAGATTTTGGTACCCCCTTATAGAGCTGACATAATGCACGAGTGGGATATAATTGAAGACATAGCGATTGGTTTTGGCTATGAAAGAATAAAACCTGAATACCCGAAAACGGCGACAATTGGCGAAGCTCATCCTTGGAATGAGATAAGGAATATAGTAAGGGAAATAATGCTCGGGTTGGGCTTCACGGAAGTTATAACCTTCACTCTATCCAGCGAGAAATACTATAAATACCTTGGAAAGGTTGCGAAACCTTGGGAAGACTACGTTCCCCTTATGCATCCGTTAACAACAGAGCATACAATAGTAAGAACGGAATTACTTTCAAAGCTCTTGGAAGTACTCGCATTCAATAGACACTGCGAACTTCCAATAAAAATATTCGAAGTCGGAGACGTTGTTATTGCTGGGAAGAATAGATTAAATCTTTGTTTTTGTATCATGAACTCAAAAACAACTTTTTCAGAGATAAGGAGTTATGTTCAGGCTTTCATGAGAGAGATAGATGTTGAATGGAAAGCCGAAGAATCGGAAGATGGAGCTTTTATTATTGGAAGGCAGGCAAAAGTTATAGTGAATGGAAAAAGTGTAGGTGTCTTTGGAGAAGTCCATCCAAGAGTTCTTGAAAGCTTTGGAATAATCTACCCGGTGGTCGCTTTCGAGATAGATCTAACTCAAATCTTTGACTGCGGGGAGATTTTATGAAATATCTTTTGCTGATACCCGATGGAATGGCCGATTGGAGGGTGGAAAGACTAGGTAGAAAAACACCTTTGGAAGTTGCAGAGAAACCCAATATTGACTTCATTGCCAAGGAAGGGGCATGTGGGAAGGCAGAAACGGTTCCAAAGGGCTTTGAACCTGGAAGCGATATAGCATGTCTGACTATTTTGGGAATTGATGTTAAGAAATACTATACTGGCAGAGGACCAATCGAAGCGATGGCAAAAGGCATAAATGCTAGAATGGTTTTTAGATGCAACCTTGTTAAGGCGAGCGATGTTAT
The DNA here is from genome assembly GCA_011605865.1 of Archaeoglobales archaeon. Lineage (GTDB taxonomy): Archaea > Halobacteriota > Archaeoglobi > Archaeoglobales > Archaeoglobaceae > WYZ-LMO2. The sequence goes on along the minus strand of JAAOZI010000012.1, from coordinate 68,435 downwards.
GCTAGATTATTCCGGCGGTAGAATAAGCGATGATGAGGCGAGAGATGTGATAAGGCATTTGAATTTGAAGAAGAAATATGATTTTATTGAGTTCCATGCTGGAAAGAGCTACAGAAATCTTTTGGTGATAAAAAAGGATTTTGAGAATGTAAAAACCTTCCCTCCTCATGATATCCAAGGTAAAAAGATAGCAGATTACTTGCCAAGAGGTGGCGAGCTCGCAAAAATACTCATCGATTTAATCGAGTGGTCAAAGAAGATTTTACCTGAGGTGACAGATAAAGCGAATATGATATGGCCTTGGGGAGGAGGAAAAATGCCGGAATTTCCAAAATTCAAAGAAATGCGGAATTTAAGGGGGGCAATGATTTCTGAAGTCGATTTACTTAAGGGTATGGCTAGGGGACTGGATTTGGAGTTCGTTGAAGTTGAGGGATTGACTGGGTATATAGATACAAATTACAAGGGGATCGTTAGACACGCACTGAAGTCCCTGAAAGAATTCGACTTTCTCGCAATACATACGGAAGGAATAGATGAAGTTAGTCACGAGGGGGATGTAGAGAAGAAGATTGAGGCAATAGAGATTTACGATGAAGAATTGGTTGGGAGAATTCTTGATAAAGCCGACTTGAGTGAACTGAAGATTATGATTATCCCAGATCATCCAACCCCAGTTGAGCTTAGAACCCATGTTGCTGAGAGTGTACCATTTGCAGTTTACGGGTTCGAAAGAGATAGCGTCAAGACTTTTTCTGAAATATCATGTATGGAAGGTAGATTTGGGCTGATGGACGGTATTAGACTGATGGATCTTTTTTTGAGGTGAATATATGGACTGGATTGAGAAGGAGAAAAATCTGATAGTTCCAGTTTACAAGAGAAAAGAAGTTATTTTTGAGCGGGGTGAAGGGTGTTATCTCTACGACATACACGGGAAAAGGTATCTAGATTTGGTCTCCGGAATAGCTTGTGTTGCAATAGGCCATTCTCATCCAGAATTTGTCGAGAAAGTTTACAGTCAGTTAAAGAAGCTCGTACAAGTCTCGAATCTCTATTACACGATTCCGCAAATAATTTTAGCTGAAAAGCTGAAAAAAATAACCGGAATGGACAAATTTTTTTTCTGCAATAGCGGAACTGAAGCAGTTGAAGCTTCTTTAAAATTTGCTAGAAAAGCAACCGGAAAAAAGAAATTTGTTGCATTCACCAATGGTTTCCACGGAAGAACGATGGGTGCCCTTTCAGTAACTTATAAAGAAAAGTTCAGAAAGCCCTTTGAACCTCTTGTTCAACCGGTGGAGTTTGCCAAGTTTAACGATGCTTCAGATCTTGAGAAAAAAGTTGACGAGAATACGGCTGCGGTAATTCTGGAGCTGATTCAGGGGGAGGCAGGTGTTTATCCTGCAAGTGAAGAATTCGTAAAGACAATCTTTGAGCTCAAGGAGGAATATGGTTATCTCGTTATAGTAGATGAAGTCCAAACCGGATTTGGTAGAACCGGAAAATGGTTTGCAAAAGAGCACTATGATGTTGAGCCAGATATAATAGCAATGGCTAAGGCAATGGGTTCTGGATTTCCAATTGGGTGCTCGGCTGTTACAGAAGAAGTTGCTGAGAAACTAGAAAAAGGTGATCACGGGTCGACTTTTGGCGGTAATCCTTTAGCCTGCGCGGCGAGTATAGCAACTATCGAGATTATAGAAAAGTACAAACTTGTGGAGAATTCTGAAAAAATGGGGAAATACTTTATGGAAAGGCTGGGGGAGATGTTTAGTGAGGTCAGAGGGAAAGGTTTGATGATAGGTGTAAAGGTTCCGAATGCGGAGGAGATAGTGAAGAAAGGGCTTGAGCAGGGGGTTGTTCTTAATGCTACTTCTGAGGACAATCTCAGACTCGTTCCCCCGTTGATAATCAGAAAAGAGGACATAGATCTTGCGGTCGAAGTTCTCGCAAAGATCTTGCGGTAGTTTAATATTCGGTTCAATGATCACAAAGCTTTAAATATCCTGAAATAAATAATAAAGCTAGCACCTAGAATTAACTGAAGATAAATAGGGGCCGTGGGGTAGCCTGGTATATCCTTTCGGCTTCGGGAGCCGGAGACCCGAGTTCAAATCTCGGCGGCCCCATTTTTTTAACGAAGAGCATTTAATTAAGCGATGTCTAAGCTAGTAATATGAAGCAGATGACATCCTTTGATATAAAAGCCTGCGTCGCAGAACTTCAGAAACTCGTGGGAGGTAAAGTCGAAAAGATTTATCATTATCCTCCAGATGAAATTAGGATTAGAATTTATGCTGGTGATAAATACGACTTAATAATCGAAGCTGGTAGGAGAATTCACCTCACAAAGTTTCCAAAAGAGAGCCCGAAGTTTCCTACCCCTTTTGCGATGCTCTTAAGAAAACATTTGGAGGGTAAAAGAATAAGAGAAATAAAACAGCGGAATTTCGATAGAGTTGTTATAGTAGACTTTGGAGAAAAGAAAATCGTTGCAGAGCTTTTCTCTAAAGGCAATATAATTTTGATGGAAGGAGAAAAGGTGATAATGCCTTTGAGGGAAATAAAGAAGATCACAACAGAGAGAAAAGTTGATGAAAACAGAGAATTGGTCAGATATCTAGCTAATTCTGGTTTTGGAGGTCTTTATGCCGAGGAAATTTGTCTTAGATCTGGAATAGATAAGAAGAAGAAATTCTCTGAGCTAAACGAAGAGGAAAAAAAGATTTTAAACGAAGTTATTGGAGGGTTGCTTAACTTTGAACCAAAACCCCAAATAATAATAAAGGATTCAAAATTCATAGACGTAGTCCCGATGGATCTGCTTTTCTACAAAGACTTTGAAAAGAAATACTTCAAAACTTTCAACGAAGCCCTCGATGAATTTTATTCTAGAATTGCGATTGATGAGCAGAAAGGGAGTGAGGAAGTTGAAAAGATCAGGAAAAGGCTCGCCGTCCAAGAAGAAACTTTGAAAAATTATGAAGCAGAAATGAGAGAGTACAGAGAAATAGCTGATGTGATATATTCCAATTACGAGAAAATTAACGAAATTATAGAAAAACTCAGGAGAAGGGAAAAAGCTGAAAATGTTTTGAGTTATGATGAAGTTAAGAGAGTGGCTAAGATCAGACTTGATGGTAAAGAATTTGAGGTAAACATTGATAGAGGAGTTCCCGGTAGCGCGGAGATTTATTATGAAAAGGCTAAAAAAATGAAGGAGAAGATCGAGGGATTAAAGTTTGCAATCCAAAAAACCTTGGAGGAACTAGAAAAAGAAAAAAATAAGCCAAAAATATTGGGTTTTAGAGTTACTAGAAAAAGGGAATGGTTTGAAGAATACAGATGGGTCATAACTTCTGACGGCTTTTTAGCTATTGGTGGAAGAAATGCAAGGATGAACATGGAAATAGTTTCGAAGCATTTAGAAAATAGAGATTTGTTCTTCCACACGCAAACACCGGGAGCTCCAGCTGTAATTTTGAAATTGGGGCAGGAAGCTCCGGAAAGTAGTTTAGTAGAGGCAGCAGAATTTGCTGCTATATATTCCTCCCTTTGGAAGGAGGGCAAACATTCTGCAGAAGTATACTATGTAAGACCAGAGCAGGTTCTTAGGTCGGCAAAAGCTGGTGAATATTTGCCAAAAGGAAGCTTTTACATAGTTGGAGATAGAAATTACATTACTGTAGAACTTAGATGCGCAATTGGGGTTGAACTTGAGAAGATGAGACTGATTGGCGGTCCTGTAAGCGCTGTAAAGAAATGGGCAGATTATTACGTAGAACTCGAGATAGGGGATGTGAAGCAGGAGGAACTTAGTTTGGAAATTGCGAGAATTTTAGCCGAGAAGGCTGGGGAGAATTCATACATCGTTAAAACAATTGCCAAACCCGATGAAATAATGAAATTTTTGCCTCCCGGCAAATCTAGGATAGTATGATTCTTGATTTCCCTTCTACCGAAAAGTCAAGGGAGCTAGCAAAAAAATACGGTTATGATGAGTTTATAATGAGAAGATGGCTGAAATTCTTTGGCGAGAATGCTGAAAAAATAGCTGAAGCGTTCGAGAGAGGATTACCCAAGTATATAAGAGTAAACACAATTAAAATATCTGAAGAAGAACTGCTAAATCGGCTCGAAAGCAGGGGATTTAAGCTGAAAAAAACAGAGGTACCTTATTGTTATGAAGTGGTCGAGGAGAAATATTCAATTGGTGCAACACCGGAGTATTTGATGGGATACTATTACATCATGGACAAGAGTTCTTGCATTCCTCCTTTAGCGCTCAATCCCAAACCGAACGAACTGGTCATCGACTTCTGTGCGTCTCCTGGAGGGAAAACCACATTTATGGCTATGCTGATGAGGAACGAGGGATTGATAATCGCAATAGAGCCGCAAAAAGAGAGATTGCAGGCTTTAATAGATAACGTAAACAGAATGGGGGCGATGAACGTTGCGATTATGAATATTGATGCTAGGAGCTTCCCAAGATACGGTATAAAGGCCGATAAGATTCTTCTTGATGCCCCTTGCACGGGCGAGGGGATAATTTTTAAAGATCCAACGAGGAAGACAGATAGAGGTGTTAGAGATATCGTCTTTTGCTCAAATTTACAAAAAGAACTAATAATTGCAGCTTTTGACTGTTTGAAGCCAGGAGGAATCTTGGTTTATTCAACTTGTTCACTTACCCCAGAAGAAAATGAATTTGTAATCGAGTATTTGCTTTCGAAGAGAAAAGCAAGACTCCTAGAAATAGAATATGGAGAAAAAGCTCTAAATCTTACAAAAATTGACGTAAGCAAGGCTAGGAGACTTTATCCCCACATTCACCGCTGTGCCGGTTTCTTTGTAGCTAAATTAATCAGAGAAGAATAAAAAGCGCAAGTATAATATAATGTTTTGGGCAATGTTACTTATGAAAATTGGTGAAGTTATGACTAAAAACGTTGTTGTGGTTGATTATGCAACAAAGGTTAGAGAAATTTGCAGGATAATTCAAAAAAAAGAATCGGGATCTGGAGGTAGGGTTTCTTCCCAGTTGCGAAGCCTGTGAGTCTAAAAAATGGTGGGTGATGTACGATTTTAGATAAAAATTTTGAAACAATTATTTTTAAGGATAAGCTTGGAAGAGAGATTAAAATAAGGGCCTATAAACCGGAAGACATGGAAAAACTCGTGAACATGTATTTGAACTATGAGCCTGAAGATCGATCTCTTGGGCTTCCGCCGGTTGGTAGGTTTGCGATAGAAACTTGGCTCAGGTATCTCGAGCAAAAAGGTTTTTCGATTGTTGCAGAACATAATGGAAATATTGTTGGTCACCTAACAATAGTAGAAGATGAAAGTAATAAAGGTGTTGTCGATTTGGCAATTACCTTACTAGGAGCTACCAGAATCAGGGAATAGGGACCGAAATGGTCAAAGCGATAGTGGAGTACTGTAAGAGAGTATGTTATAAGAAGATAAGCTTGGTTACTGACCGACTTAATTGGAGGGCTATAAGGGTTTATAAAAAATGCGGTTTTAAAACTGTCTTGGCGAGCTATGAGATATATATGGAGCTACCTTTAAAGCCCGAAGCTTCTGAATAGTCTTTCCAAGTTTACGTTTTCCTCAATTAGTTTTCTCATCCTCCTTATTTTCTCCCCCCTCAGTCTTATTTTTCCGAAGTTTTCATGAATTTTTGCCATTGTAGTTGCAGTATCTGTCTTTGAAAGAATGATTGGAACTCCGTTTTTATCGGCCAAAGCCAAAATCATGGCGGAGGGTTCCAGGTTGCCAGTCGCAATTACGCACTTTGCTCCACTTTGAATTGCTAGGTTTATGATCTCATCTCTATCCCCGCCAACTACTAGAGCATAGTTTCTCGCCCGTCTCAGTTGTTGAGATGCTGACTCGCTTCTCATCGCACCTACTATTACCTGTTCTATATCCTCATCCTTCTCCGATTTTACTAGAAACTCTCCATCTATGGCTTTGGCTATTTCTGAAACCTTTAAACTCATGAGGAATGGATCTTTTGGAATTATACCTAGAATCTCAAGATCGAACTTTTTAAAAACGTTCTCGGCCAAGGCTTTGATATAGGACTTTTTATAACCCGAAACTTGGTTCAGAATGACGTCATGAAGCCTTTCATCAAAGAGTTTTTTTGCAATGAGGATTTTGTCTATCACAAAATCGTTGGAATATTTTGCAACCATTAAAACCTTTGAGTCGAGTAGCTCTGCCAATTCGATATCGCAGATTCCAAGCGATGTCCCGGTTTGATAGTCTTGGGATCCTTCAATGATAACAACATCTTTTTTAAGTTTTGAAAAAGCGTCGAGTATTTCTTTCTTCAATCTGAGGGGATCTTCTGAAACAGCGAAATCAATGTATGGTTTATCTAGAAGTATTGGGCAAGAGACTTCTATATTTAGATCATTCTTTATGAAATGAACGTCTTCGTCACAAGTTTCATCTTTCAGCTTAAGCGGATTTAGGCCAAATGGCTTGAAATAACCGACTTCGTACCCCCTTTCTTTTAAGATCATCATAAGGGAAATCGCAACACCGCTTTTTCCGGAATAGCTTTCCGTTGAAGATACAAATATTTTCTTCATTCTCACACCTCCAAAAACATTCTAAAGTCGATAGCAACACAACCTTTTTCAAAAACTTTCAGTGGATTTATTTCCATTTCAAGAACTGGATAATCCATCCCCAGTTGGGTGAATCTCAAAATAGTTTCCGCAATTGCATCTATATCCACGCCTTTTTCACCTCTTACACCTTTTAGGAGTTGGTAGGATTTAACCTTTTTTATCATATCATAGGCATCATCCCAGCTCAACGGTGCAATCTTGAAAGACACGTCCTTGAAAACCTCGACATAAATACCACCAAGACCGAACATCACAACTTTACCAAATTGTGGGTCTTTCTTTAATCCTATTATCACCTCTCTCCCTCCTGAGATCATTTTCTGAACCATAACGCCTTCTATTCTTGCTTCAGGCATTAGACTTTCAACCCTTGAAACTATATCATAGAAGCTCCTTTTTATGTTCTCTCTAGTAACGTTGAGTTTTATAGCGCCTATATCACTTTTGTGGACTATATCTGGCGAAACGATTTTCAAGACGACCGGATAACCTATTCTATCAGCTATTTCTAGCGCCTCTTCAGCATTCCTAGCAATTCCGAAGGGAGCAATCTTTATTCCATAGCAGTCCAGAAGCTCCATACCCTCAATACCGACAAACTTTTTCTTTATTTTCTCGAAAACTTCTCTTGATTTCTCGGAAACATCAAACTTCGGAACCTCTCTCTTTTCGAAACTCATTTTTGAATATTTTTCGACAGAAGACATCACCCTCACAGCCCTTGAAGGATCAAAAAAGTTTGGAATTCCGTTCTCTATTAATCTGTCCTCATTTTTGCTATCCAATCCCATAAAGCAACAGAAAATAGGTTTTTTTACCTTTAAAACTTCATCTACAACTCTTTCAAAATCTATTTGTGCAGTCGGAGCCAGAATGGAGATAATAGAGTTCACGTTAGGGTCTTCGGATAAAATTTTTAGTGTCTTTATGAACCTTTCAGTATCGGCATCGCCGAGAACATCAACAGGGTTATAGAAGTTTGCAGAAGGTGGGAGAAGCTCTTTTAGAGCTTTTATGGTTTCGATACTAAAATTTGACATCTCAAGACCATATATTTCGACAGCGTCCGAGGCCATAACTCCAGGTCCTCCAGAGTTTGTAATTATTGCAACCTTTCCGATCTTCCTGTATTTTGATAAGGCGAACGAGAAATCAAAGAGCTCTTCGGCGTTTTCGGCAGTTACAATTCCACATTGCTCAAATGCCGTCTTATATACCTCGTAACTCCCGGCAAGACTACCGGTGTGACTTGAAGCAGCTCTAGCCCCACTTTCAGTTTTTCCAGCCTTTAGTACAACTATCGGTTTATCCTTTCCTACTTTTTTCGAAACCTCCATAAACCTCTTGCCGTTTTTAACGCCCTCAATGTAAAGCATGATCACATCTGTTCTATCATCTTCAGCAAAATATTCTAGGAAGTCTGCCTCATCTAGTATAGCTTTATTGCCCATGCTGACTATTTTGCTGAATCCAAACTTGGTTTTTTGAGCCCAAAGGGTTACTGCAAGGATAAAGGCGCCTGATTGGCTTAGGAATGCAATTCTCCCTTTTCTCGGCATGAATGGACTGAATGTTGCATTCAGATTTATTTCAGGGTTCATCACTCCAAGGCAATTCGGTCCAAGGAGTTTTATATTATATTTTTTTGCAACTTCTATCAATTTCTCTTCTAACCTTGCACCTTCAACTCCAGTTTCTTTGAAGCCTGCTGAGATAACAATAATGTTTTTTATTCCCCTTCTTCCACACTCGTCAACAACGTCTGCTACTGTTCGGGCTGGTATGGCGATTATAGCCAGATCAACTGTCTCTGGAAGAGAAGAAACTGAGGGATAACATTCAACTCCCTCTATCTCGGAATATTTTGGATTAACGGCGTATAGACTTCCTTTGAAGGCTTTTAAATTTTTGAGTATTTCATTGCCCACTGAACCTTTTTTTGCGGAAGCTCCAACGACCGCGACTTTTTTAGGATAAAAAAATGCTTTCATCAATTCAAGGCTCTTTTGGTGGATTAAAACTTTGCTATTTCAGAATTTGACTTCCATTTTTACAAGAAAAAAATTTTATCTTGCCAAATTTTTTCGTAGTATGGAGATTGTTGTACCGGAGAAGGTTCTCTTCGAGACAAATGTTTATACTGTCGAAAATGATTTGAAAGCAAAAAAAGGCAGGGTGAGGATAACTGAAGAGCGAATTTTATTTGAGAGTTCGGAGGAAGTGAAAATAACCCACGTATCGGCGATAAAAAACTTAAAAATACAGAAAGATAACAAAGTTGGCTACCTATTATCCGGAATGATATTGCTTGCCGCATCATCTCTCCTACTCTCATTCGTTCCGAGGATTGATTCTTTTCTCTCAGCCATGATATTTTTTGTTTTACCAGTTGCGATGCTTGGAATCTCGTTTCTGCTCATCTACTGGTGGAAGCTTACTAGATCTTACTTTTTGGCAATAACCGTAGATTATGGGAGGGAGTTTAGGATAAGGAGTAAGAGCTTTGAAGATCTCTTGGAAATCGCAAATGCTGTTGAGCTTGTTAGAATTGGGGCAGTTAAAAAACTAACTCAAAAAAAGAACGGGGAGGCTAAAACCTTAAGCTATCTATAAAGGCTAACCTTTTCGGAATTGGTGGATGTGTAGAGAGAAATTCTTCGATTGGAGACACTTTCTCTCTTTTTAGTCTTTCAATGTCGGCTCTCGTAACAAACGGGCTCGCTATCGTGTTGACGAGCGCATAAATGAATAGAGCCTTCAGTTTGCTCTCAGCCAATACCTCACTTGCGGAGGGATAGCGGTGATAGAAGAAGTGAATCTTTGCAAGACTTCTCTGCATGGAGTCCTTGCTAGTTGCCTTGACACCTTCAGTATCTGCAAAGTACTCCCTTAGCCTGCTGAACGCCAAAACAAGAACTTGAATGACAAAGGATACGACCACAGCTGCGATGCCTAATATCGCAAGCTGAGCTCCCCTATTCTCGTTGCGTGAAGAGGAAGCGGAGTGAATGAGCATGTAGCCCAAGTAAAAGATAATAGAGGGTAGAATCCCTAGGAAAAGCATGAATAGATTATCTCTGTGTTTGTGATGCCCTATCTCATGCCCGACAACGGCTTCAATTTCATCCCTTGAGAGCATGTTCAAAAGCGAATCCGAGACGGCAACGTATTTCCCTGTGAGTATGTTTCCATATGCGAACGCATTTGGAGGACTGCTGACAACAACGGCCTTTGGAGCTTTTACTCCAAGTCTAGATGCAACTCTATTTACGATCTCCTGCAATTCGGTGCTAGGCCTTGCTCCATAGCTGATGTTGATCATGTAGGGGGATATAAAGTAGATTATAAGGTTCACGAGAACTACGAATATCACTAGAGCTAGGATGTCTACTGTAATGTTTGCAAAGCTTATTATGGCGTAGATGATTCCTGCAGACACACCCACAATCAGCAGTAGTAGCAGTATCATTGATGTGTACAATGAAAAAACTCCAGCAACTCTCCCAGCTACTTTTGGTGCTACTGTACCTGCCAATAGGAACATTACTGCGTATCCGAGGATAGCTAATACCAGATATAGCGGATCGAAGATTAGGAGCATAAAAAAAGTTGATTACTGGGCTTAAAAAATTTATGTTGGATGAATTTTGATAATGTGCGTATGTATTTGATATTTGATACTAATTTGCTTGAGAGTATTCAAGTGTAGACTTTACAACTGAAAAACCTCGGAGATGAGAAAAGTTTAAATAAATATATCACCTCTAAAAACCAGGGTAACTTCAGCCCTATGCGCAGGAGGGAAAAGGCTAGCTGTGATTTACAGGATTATGCTATCGATAGATTGACTTTATCGTTCGCCTCGAAAGCAACGAAATCTGCTGATGGGACCTGATTCAGGTTAACAGAGAGCCCCGTGGGGTAGTGGTCAATCCTGCGGGACTCTGGATCCCGCGACGCCGGTTCGAATCCGGCCGGGGCTATTATTTTTTGTTTTCTTTTCTTTGATTTCTTCTTGAAGTGTTTTTGGCTTTTGAATGAAAAAACTAATAAACAGCTTTTGATGTCAAACGTTTAGCTTGTGGGCTGAGAGAGTTGTAGAATATATCATCCGAAGGCAGAACGAAGATGGCGGTTATACATTTTGCCAAGGTACGGAATCAAATGCTCAAGATACTTATTATGGCCTAAGCATTTTGGAGATGCTTGGAGCTCGATTACCTAATGTTGAAAAAACTATAAAATGGCTGGAGAATTTTGTTCCGGAGGGGCTCTATCAGTATTATTACGTGGTCAAAGCTCTTCAAATCTGCAAAAGGGAACCAGACAAAAAACTTCTTAGGGATTTCATCCTCTCTCTACCAGCTACTAGAGGCGAGCTCAGAATCGAGGACATTTATTTCGAAGTCCCTTCAGAGTTTCTCTCTATATTCATGCTCACGGAGCTTGTAAGGATAGCTGGAATTGAGATCGACTGTAAAAGAACTGCAAATTGGTTGCTGAGTTTTAAAAACGATGATGGGGGTTTTAGTATGCGTGGTCGTTCGAATTTAAATTCAACTTATTATGCTGTTGCCTCATTGTACAATTTGGGTTATCAGGTTGATTCGCTTAAGGAAACCGTTGAATACGTACGAGAATGTGAAAAGCCTTATGGAGGTTTCACGTCTGTACCTGAGGGTACTAGACCCTATATGGAGCACGTGTACTATGGTGTGTCAACGCTCGCTTTGTTTGGGGAACGTTTAAGATATCCAAAACAAACAGTCGAATTTGTTCTGAGATGTCAAAATTCGAATGGAGGATTTTCCAGATCGGAAATCGGTATATCAACATTTGAAGATACCTTCTATGCTGTGAGTGTGTTGAAAAAGGTAGGGTTAGAAACTGCTTCTTTCTAGCGTAAAGTTTTATAGAAAATGCGGATTAGAAGAGGATAGGGATGTCATAGCAGTGAAGCAGGTACCAGATGGATGTGGAGGCTTCGTCCGTTCACCCCGAGTCCTGAAAAGGATAGGGGTAATTGGCCAAGAATGGCCAGGGACTAAATCCCGAAAACGGGGAGATGTAATCCCAAACCTCCCTGCTCTTGCAGCGACATTCGCCCTTTAGAGCAGGGAGGAGGTCAGAACTGCAAAGATGGTAGGAGAATATTTCAGCGAATCAAAAACTTTTTGCCAAAAATATTTAAATGATGGGGATAGATGCCATTAATTCCGTAAATCTCCTAACAGCTGCCATGTTTCTCATCATGTATGCTAGATCACCTTGGAGTTTTAACTTGCCTCCCACTATGAGAGTTATAGCATCTGCTTTTCCGGATACCAGCTGTTTGAATACGGCATACGGCCCAGAGAGCTTAAATCTTGCATTTGCTCTCTCGCTTGGTGTAACTACAAGTAGGTTTCTTAGTTGTCCATGCCAGAAGTCCATCCACATGTAAAGAGCTGCACCACTAACTTCCTCAGGCTTTATACCAGCAACCTTTTTGGCTATCACGTTGAAGTCAAGTTTGGAGAAATCATCGTTTATATCAAGTCCAAGCTTATTTAAAAATCTCTCCTCGGCTTTTCCCTTGAATTCAGCTCTTTTTTCCTTTGGTATTGTGTTCAGCATTTCAAGAAACCCCTTTAGTTTCTCTACATTTTGGAAATCCTTTAGAGCTTCTGAATCCAGCTGCACAGATACCAAATAGTCCCCCTCCCAATTTGCTGCGACCTTTTTGTATTGCTCGTCGCTATTTACTTTTTTCAACAACTCACTCATCCACTCTTTGGAAGGGAAAACGACTGCCATTTCTAATCACCTCATTTTTTAATTAATTAATTTTAGGCCATTAACTGTGGGGCTATCCAGCATTTAAAGGCGAAGCTTCCGGCGTTAAGGGGCTTTCTCTCTCTCCCCCATTCTTTCCGTTAGGGCATGGCCTCTACTTGGGCCAACATGCCGTATTTGCAATTTACATGTTTATTTATTTAAGCTTTTCTCATCCAGTCCTGAAGGGCAAGTTTTCGGTTATAAAAGTCGCTCACTTAAAATTCTGACTGAACTTCACTCATACTGAAAACTGGGCCATCTTTGCAGACTCGCAGTCCGTTTTTAAGAACACAAGATCCGCAAATGCCAATTCCGCATCTAATATACTTCTCTAATGAAAATTGGATCGTATCCGGTTTTAATCTTTTCTCAAAAATTCTATAAAGCTTTTTCAATAACTCACTTTTTCCACAGCAATATATTGCGGAGTACTTTTCAAGCACCTCTTGCTCGACTAAGTCTACAACTGTCCCCTCAAATCCGAAACTACCATCCTCAGTCGCATAGCTGGCGTTCTCAAAGTCTCTCCAGATAAGCTCATCCACGCTCTTAGCCCCGTATATCACTCGCACCTTGTAATTGTTATTCAAAAGTTTCATGTACAGAAACCTTAGCGGTGCCATTCCTATGCCCCCGGCGATGATAAGTGCGTTATCTTTGAGCCGGAAAGCTCTCCCAAATGCACCTCTGACCCCGATCCACTCACCGGCTTTGATCTCAACTAATGCCCTAGTGGTCTCTCCCACAGCTTTCACGGTGAAAGTTTTCTCGGAGGAGAAGCTAAGGGGTATTTCCTCGTATCCTGGGACGTAAACCATTGCAAACTGCCCTGGAAGCGCATTGAAATTCGCGTTTATGTGTATAGTTGCTATATCTTTACTGTGTTTTTCCACCTTTACAACTTTCACTAGCATGCACTTTCATCATTACTTGGATTATAAAACATTTTGCAATTTAATTTATAATTCAATTAATTAAAATTCAATTTTAAATTAAAAAATTGAATTTCTAATTTTTTTAATTTTTTTAAAAGATATAGTCTAAAATGATATGTAAAATGATTTTTAATTTTAAGCTCTAATGTATTTATTACAGTATTTTTGTAATAATTGATTTAGGTTATCCTAAAATCCCCGGATTCGGCGATTCGTTTATTCCAAAAATTATAGGAATAAGGCCACTTTCGCGAATTTACCCAAGGTTAACTGCAAAAAGTCATGGGGATCACGAGTTGAAGGGGGCAATCCATTATCTTTGTTACAAAATATCTGGAATAAATTTTTTAAGATAACTTAATTTTTAAATTAAAATATAATAAATTAGTTTATTAAATTAAATTTTCAAATAAAATAAAAGAAATAAATTCTATATTCTAATATTATTTTTTTTAGAATTTATTTTTGGCCATACAGTATATTTCGGTACTATTATGATATTTTTAAAATTTTTATTATAAAATTTAGAGTAGGAAGAGTTGGAAGTTTGATAAAAACTTGGGAGAAATTAGCGAAAACAGGAAGAGGAGTAGTTCAGAAAAAGTGAGTGTCGAAAATAGAAGTAGAGTTCATTTTCTTATTACTGGAAAACTTCTGAGCCAATTCAGATCTGGAAGGTAAAGTTTTCTCAAATCCTTTAATCCAATTCTGAGCATTGCGAGCCTGCCAATACCTAGGCCCCAGGCAAGGACTTTTCCTTCAATGCCAAGAGGTTCCGTTACTTCTTTTCTGAAAACTCCTGCACCCCCCAGTTCTATCCATCCTAGGCCCTCCACGTAAACCTCAGGTTCGACGCTGGGTTCGGTGTAGGGGAAATATCCGGGTCTGAAACGAACGTTTTCAAAGCCCATTTTAGCGAAGAACGTTTTTAGCAAGCCTAGAAGGTGTTTGAATCCAATATCTTTATCTAAAACCACGCCTTCAAGCTGATCAAATTCTGGAAGGTGCGTTGCGTCTATACTCTCTCTCCTGTAGACTCTGTCTATACAGAAGGCTTTCTGAGGGGGTTTTGGATTTTTTGCAAGATATTTTATGGTTATTGCTGTGGTGTGCGTCCTCATGACAAGTTGCTTTGCCTTTTCTATGCTCCAGCTACCTCTCCAGCCGGTTGATCCTGTAATCCATCCATCTTCATGCGCTCTCTTGACTTTTTCGACGTTCTCGAAATCTATTTCCTCATATCGGTCTAGATAAAATGTGTCCTGCATGTCCCTTGCAGGATGGTCTTGTGGTTGGAAAAGGGCATCGAAATTCCAAAAGGCAAGCTGAACATAGTTCCCCTTTATTTCTTTGAAGCCCATGTCAAGAAATATTTTTCTGCACTCTTGGATTATTCTTTCATATGGATGACTTTTTCCGCCGTAGATTTCAGCTGATGGAACTTTTATATCGTATTTTGCAAATTCTTTTCCTTTCCAGGATCCGGTGGCGATAATCTCTTGGGTTAGGTCTCCAATAAGCTCTCTAACCTCAAGTTCGGGTTTTTTCAGAACTACAAAACTGAGAACTTTTCTTTCTTCGGTTTCGATGAGCTTTCTTTTTTCAAGTATCTTTTTCATTTCTTCGCTTATTTCCTCCCCCCTTTCCACTGAACTTAATGCATTTTTCTCATCTAGACTCAATTTTCCAGTTGCTATCACTTTTCCATTTACTATTTCTACGGATTTCTTTCTTCTTAGCCATCCGATTGCAATTTCGAAGTCTTTTCCGAACCTCTTCTTTAGCTCTTCGATTTCATTGACTTCGGAAAGCAAGTTAAAGAGTTTTTCTTCTGGAAAGCCTTGCAAGAGGTATTTTTTCCCTTCAGCAGTCAATTTTAAACTTTTCTTTGTAGTCTCGAAAACATCTGCAAAACCTTTTTCCTTGAGGAGATACACGGCTTTCATAACGGCATCTCTGTTCAAGCCGGTAATTTTTGAAAATTCCTCGATGCTGTAGACTTTTCCAATTTCAGCTTTTGCTAGTACTTCGGCTTCAATTCTCGAAAGCATACAATCAATTTGGAAAAACTTTTAAAGATTTCTTTTCAATTATTTAAGGTGATTTTATGGAGAGACTTGTCGAATTGGTAGAGAAGCTTAAAGGAGGGGAAATGAGAGCTGATGAACTCGTTGGAATGTGTCTGGAAAGAATAAGAGAGTTGAATCCAAAAATAAACGCATTTGTCACCCTGAATCCCAAGGCAATTGAAGAAGCAAAGGAGGCGAAAGATAAACCGTTGGGAGGTTTACCGATTGCTGTAAAAGATAATACAGACACAAAAGGTCTTAGGACGACTTATGGTTCAAAGTTACTGGAAAATTATATTCCAAAGGAAGATTCTGTACTTGTTGAAAGGCTTAAAAAAGCTGGAGCTATTATATTGGGTAAGACAAATCTTCCCGAATTCGGTCTAATAGCTTATACGGATAATGTTCTTTTTGGTGTCACTAGAAATCCTTGGGATCTTACAAAGACCGTTGGCGGTTCAAGCGGTGGAAGTGCGGCAGCGGTCGCTTCCGAAATGATTCCAGTTGCAACGGCAAACGATGGTGGGGGTAGTATAAGAATTCCAGCGAGCTTCTGCGGGCTTTATGGTCTGAAACCAACCTTTGGAAGAATCCCCTGGTATCCTTCTTTGCCTGTGTTCAATTCTTTAGTATGTGAAGGTTTTCTTACGAGATTCGTTGAAGACACAGCATTAATGCTTGATTTCGTGAAAGGGTGGGATTCTAGAGATATAAATTCGCTACCAGACGATGGAATAAGTTATTTTAAGGCCTTGGAAGAGCCAATTGACAACGTGAAAATAGCTTACTCCTCGGATCTCGGCTATGCCATAGTGGATCCTGAAGTTGAAGAAGTTGTGAGAAAAGCTGCATTCAGGCTCGAGAAATTTGGAGAAGTTGAAGAAGTGAAGATAAATGTTCCGTGTTTGGAGACCGAATTGACAATGAAAGTTGTCTTGGAATTTGTCTCCTTTATTTCCGATAAGCTCGATGAATGGAGGAAAGTTGCTTATCCGCCTTATTTATCCTTTTTGCCGATGGCTGAAGTTTTCAGTTATAGAGACTACATCAAAATAGAGGAAAAGAGGCTTGAACTATGGAGAGAGCTTAGAAAGGTTTTTGAACGTTATGATTTTTTGATAACACCAACTACTGCTGTAAAACCGTTTGAAATTGGAAAAATAGGCCCGGATGAGATTGCGGGGAAACCGACAACTCCGATAGGCTGGATGCCGTTCACGTATCCTTTTAACTTTACCGGACAACCTTCCGCTTCAATTCCGGCGGGCTTCAGCAAAGATGGGCTGCCTATAGGTATGCAGATAACCGGAAGGAAGTATGAGGATCTTAGAGTTCTCCAGATTTCAAAGGCATTTCAGGATATTTCGCCTTGGCAGAAAATAAAACCGAAGATCAAGTGAAGAGACGTAGAAATGGGTAAAAAAGCTTTATTTTCCAAGGCACCTCACAGTGCAATATTTTTTCTAAGTCTTTGTTGCTCAGAAATTTTGCGGCCTTTATAAACAGTTCATCTCTTTCGGCAAATAGATCCCATAGTTTTCTGAAAAGATAAGCAGTCGAAAGTCTTTTTCCGAGATATTTTTTCCAGAGAAAATCGTATTCTTCAAGTTTTCCTCCGTCAAAAAAATTATTAACTACCTTCCCAGCTAAGTCACCGGCTATCATCGAGATTGGAATTCCACCTCCGGTATGGCTTATTATCATGCTTGCAGAATCCCCTGCGAAGATTACCTTTCCATGCACAGCTCTCTCAAATGGTCTGTCTATCGGAACAATTGCACCGACTTTGCTGATAATTTCCGCTTTTTTTAGGAATTGTGAGGAATAAGGGAAATCCTTTACAAACCTGTCAAGGACCTTGTGAATACTTTCATTTGAATATTTCTGCCTAAAACCGATTCCGACATTCGCAACTCCGTTTCCTTTGGGTATTATCCAAGCATAGGCCCCTGGACTTATAGCTTTTCCAAGAAACATGTATACTGTTTTTTCATCGCACTCAACGTTTCTCATAACATACTGTTTGGCAGAAGATATCTCGTAGCTCCAGAGATTAAGATCTTTTGCAATTCTTGAGTTTGCCCCATCGCATGCTATCAAAACCTTCGGGTTCTTCATTCCTCTGTTTGTTATTAGAGTGCCATTTTTATAACCTAGGATGACTTCTCTTTCAATTCTGTGTCCGCTTTCTGCAGCAATTGTTTGTATCATCTCATCTCTCCTGACAACGTGAAACTCAAAGTCGATTTCGTAACTTTTTCCGTTGGGTAAGAAAAATGAGATGGTATCGGTTCTGTTACTTTCGAATCTCTTCGGTAAATCAAAAAGGCTGTAGTCCTCCAAGTTTGGCAGAAGTCTTTTCATCTCCCTTTTTGTGGGTATAATTTCTCCGCACTTAACAGGATATCCGAGTTTTTCACGTTTGTCAATACCCAAGACTTCTAGTGATCTCGAAAGACTTCTCAGAGCAAAAGCGCCCGCAATACCAATTCCCGCGACTATAACATCCACAGTGGAAATGTGAGATAGTATTTTAAATTTTCTGGAAATCCATATAGTAGGTATCTATTTCATCATAACACTTTAGCAGCTTCGCAACTTCAACCGCAATTATATGGGCACAGGGACTCCTGCTTTTCAGGTTTATCTGGAAATCAGGACATGTGCAAAAGAATTCCTCGACTATGTACTCTTCTCTGCCAACGACCACGAAGAAGTCTAGATATTTTTTTACCCTTCGTTGATAGATATAATGGAAAGCTTTCTCTCCTCTTTTTCCATAGTTCAGGAATAGGGCCTTGTAGAGTTCGTATCCAACCCCTTTCTTTGCTGCTTCGATTACCTCACTCTTCAGAAATTTGTGAGACATCGATCCTCGAAAGCTCTAAAGTTGTTGATATTGCATCGATTCCGTCTATCCAGCCAATTATCTCGCTATCGTCCGGTATGTTGAGCTCGGGAAGACTTTCTCCTTTGATAATTTTTGCGCCAGCTCGAGCAATCATGTCGAATGCTAAATCGAGATTTCCTTTTTTTTCACTCTCAATTGCATCTTTTATGAGCTCTTTTAGGTCTTTCTTGCTGAATTTTCCTTCGAGGAAGTATTCAAAGGATGCAAGTACAGCTTTAACGGATTCTTTTGTGAGGAAGAATAAATCTTCCTTCAGCTCAGAATTAAATTCAAAATTTTTATTGAATATATTTTTAATTTTTTTAATCTCGTTCAAAGCTTCCGTTTTCTTAATTTCCCTTCTCTTAACTGCGTTTATAATATTGAAGCAGGCGATGATTACATCTTCGAGCATTTGATCAAATACTAAAAGTGTTGTAGGATCCTCTTCGCTAACCTTTAGCTCGTTTATCTTATCCACCCAGTTCTGTAGCCTCCTCTCGCTGTAGAATTCCATGACCCCATTTGGTGCGAAAATATAAGTATTTTCAGTTTTTTGGTGTTTTTAGTTGAACCCAATCAGCAAATCCTGGAGTTCATTTTGAGTAATGAAAATGATGCGGGCCTAAGACTATGTTTTAACATGGGAAAGATCATTTTTGATCTTCTATTCCTTTTTCACTGACTCTAAAGACTACCTCTCCCTCGGGTAGATGCGGAGAATCAACAAGTCTAGCAATTCTCAAGTCTCCCTTGCTCTTCTTAAGATATACCCTATAAGTTGCTGTGTGCGCAACGATGTGCCCGCCCGCCGGTTTTGTTGGATCTCCAAAGGGTACGTCTGGTCTTGCCATGACCTGGTTCGTAACGACGACGGCTGCGTTGAAGAGCTCGCCAAACTTCATGAGGTCGTGCATATGTCTGTTTAGTTTTTGCTGTCTGTCGGCTAGGGTTCCCCTTCCAACGTATTCTGCTCTGAAGTGAGATGTGAGAGAATCCACTATAAGAAGTCTCACTTGCTTTCCCTCTTTCTTTAACTTTTCAGCTAACTCTTTCGCGTTGTCAACTAGGAGCATTTGATGGCTTGAATTATAGGCTTGGGCTACATAGATATTCTTCAAAACCTCGTTCGGGTCTAGATTTTTTGCTTGAGCCATTTGAATTATCCTTTCTGGCCTAAATGTATTCTCTGTGTCAATCACAATTGCGCAGCCGTTTAGACCACCCTTCTCTTCAGGTAACTGAACATTTACAGCTAGTTGATGACAGAGCTGGGTTTTTCCACTACCGAACTCTCCAAAAAATTCCGTTATCGCTTGCGTCTCTACTCCTCCGCCAAGAAGGCTGTCCAATTCTCGACTTCCAGTTGTGATCTTCTTCACGTTCCTTCTCCTTTCGAGGACTTTCTCACCACTCTCGAAGCCACCAATGCTTGCCATCTTTCTCGCATGTTGTATTATCTTCATTGCACTCGATTCACCAATTCCAGCAATTGAAGAAATTTCGGCAGGGGATGCAATAGCAATAGCTTCGATCGTCGTAAATCCTGCATCTCTTAGCTTTCTTGCTGTTTCAGGGCCAACTCCAGGAATATCTTCGAGATCATGAACTTCTTCTCCCATAAAGTTTTCTCTACCTTAAAGAATTAAGCTTTTTGCTCCTTTTCTTTGATTTCTTCTAGAGACTCTCTTACAGATTTGTTGAGCGCTATTTCACCTATAGACTTTATGTGTCTGCATATGCTCAAAAGATATATGCTCATTTGCGGACTTGTCTTCATTTTGTCAATAATTCTGTTCTCCAGATCCTCTAGGAGCTGTATAGAATCCTCCGAAAGCTCTACATTGGATTCAAAATACGCTTTGGATACTAGCTCGAATGCATTATTAAGCTCCATTAGAAACTGCTTAGAAAGCTCAAGCTCAACTTCGTTCATTTTTGCCAGAAGTTTTGAAAAATCTTCTAAATTGTCAATTATTTCCTCTATTAGTTTTGCCACCGTTCTTATTCCTAGAATCAGCCTCAATTCATTCCATTTTGCTGGACTTGAAAACTCCTTAACGAGTCTGTGCTCCTGTCTAACTGCTAGAAGGTAGAGCCTGTCGGTATCTTCCTCTAGGTTTTTGAGCTCGGAGAGGAATGAATAATCTCGTTTTACTATAGCATCTATTATCGTCTCTATTATCGTCTGCACTATTTGGCTCATTCTTTTGACGACACCGTAGACGTCGAAATCTGTGATTGTAAGGCATCTTAATACGATCTTGTCTCTGGTGTCTATTATTTCAATGCCTATTATGGATTTCACGATTTCGCTTATCTTCGCTATCAATTTTGGGGTCACTCTTTTATCTTTTATCACTATTTCATCAATTCCTTGGATGTAGAGGGCGTAGAGGAACCTTTTTAGGAACTTTTCATCATATCTTTTTAAATCTGTTATTTCAACTTTTGAAATTTTGATGTCTTCTTTGAAACCTTTTGGGTAGAGCGTTATTACACTATCTTCGATTTCTAGTACGATTTCATCACCCTGTTTAAGTCCATTTGCTTTTACCCAGTCTTTTGGTAGACTGATCATGTAGCTTGAACCACCGATTAGCTGCAGTTTTCTTGTTTCTATCTCCATATTATATGTAGTTCTAATATGTAGTAAAAATAACTTTCGTTTGATTTTCACTGGATACAAAATTATTCCAAATCATTCCGATGATTTTTTTAGTCGGGAATAGATCAAGTTATGTGATCGTAACGTATTCAAAAAACGTTTTCGTGCCCCTGACCAGAACTTGCAGAAATAAATGCTGGTATTGTGGTTTTAGGAGAGATAAAGTAGATATTATGCAAAGAGAAGAAGTTGAAAAGCTTTTTTCTATGGTAAAGGATGCAAAAGAAGCTCTGTTCACATTTGGGGAAAAACCGGACGTTTATGAAGGTTTTAGAAAAATTCTGAAATTAATGGGTTATGAAAGCTTTATAGATTATGTGGTTGAAATGAATAGAATTGCGATAAAACACGGCCTTCTTCCCCACACTAATGCTGGAGTTTTGGATAGAGAGGAACTAATGAAACTTAAGCCCGTGAACGCCAGTCTAGGACTTATGCTTGAGCAGGCAGTAGAACTCGAATGTCACTCTGAGAGTCCTGGAAAAAAGCCGGAGAAAAGGATAAAAACGATAAAAGAAGCTGGAAAACTTTGCATTCCATTTACAACTGGTATTTTGGTTGGAATAGGGGAAAAAGAATACGATAGGGCTTATTCGCTTGAAGTCATCGCGGATCTGCATGATGAATTTGGGCATATACAGGAGGTAATAATACAGAACTTTAAGCCTAAAAAAGGGACAAAAATGGAGAATTGGAAGGAACCAAGCTTGGAGGAGATGCTGAAAGTCGTAAAGCTAGCGAGGGAAATTTTACCAGATGATATAGCGATTCAGATTCCTCCAAATCTGGTTGAAGATGTTTATCCATTTTTGAAGGCTGGTGCAAATGATCTTGGGGGAATTTCAGAAGTTACGCCAGATTATATTAACCCCGAAGCACCGTGGCCGTCGATAGAAAGCTTAAAGAAAAAATTAGGTCAAGAATTTGTTCTTAGGGAAAGATTGCCTGTATATCCAAAATTCGTAAAGCTTAAATTGTATGGAAGTGCTTTGAATGAGCTAATAGAGGTGTATTCTGATGAAAATGGATATGCTCGTTCTAGATCCGTTCAAGCTCTTAGAGAATCCATATGAGACTTTCAAGATTGCGGACGAACTCCGAAAAAAAGCGGTTGGGGATTTTGTTACTTTTGTTGTAAACAGGAACATAAATTTTACAGACGTCTGTATAAATGATTGCAAGTTTTGCGCCTTCCGAAACAGGAAGGGATTCAGACTCTCACTGGAAGAAATAAAGAGAAAAGTAGAGGAGGCTGTTGAATTCGGTTGCACAGAAGTTTGCATCCAAGGAGGCTTACTTCCGAATGCGGGGATAGATTTTTACATTTCTATACTGGAAGCCGTGAGAGAAGTCTCTCGAAGTATTCATATCCATGCTTTTTCACCAATGGAGATTTATCATATGGCAAGGAACAGTAAAATGGAAACAATTGAAGTTCTAAAAATGCTCAAAAGGGAGGGTCTAGATTCGATGCCAGGAACAGCAGCTGAAATTTTGAACGATTATGTGAGAAGCGAAATATGTCCAAAAAAGCTGAAAACAGCTGAATGGGTTAAAATAATAAAGGAGGCTCACAGTGTGGGTATTCCAACTACTGCAACAATGATGTACGGACATGTGGAAAGCTGGAAGGAGAGAATAGAGCATATACTTCTTATTAAGAGGATCCAGCAGGAGACCGGAGGATTTACGGAATTTATTCCGCTATCTTTTATGTGGAAAAACAATGAACTTGGTTTGAGGGCAAAAGGAGCTAGCGGATTCGAAGATCTTCTTGTGATAGCGATTTCGAGAATTCTTCTTTATCCAGAGATCAAGAACATCCAGGCATCTTGGGTAAAGCTCGGCATAAAGCTTGCACAAGCGGCTCTTAACTTTGGTGCTAATGATTTGGGAGGGACTTTAATAGAGGAAAACATATCAAAATCTGCAGGAGCAACTTCAGGCGAATTCCTAACTCCGGATGAGCTCAGAGAACTGATAAGAAGAGCCGGGAGAATTCCAAAGCAGAGGGACACTCTTTATAGGATACTAGATTAGTCAAATCCAGATGAGAATCTTTGTTCAAATAGCTCTTTCATATGTTTCGCCAGTTTCTCTCCAACTACTCTCTTTAAATCGCTCTCGCTCGAATTGAAAACGTTTTTAAGACTCCCGAATCTTTCAAGTAGTTTAATAGCCTTCTTTTCCCCGATTCCGCTTATTGCCATTAGAACATGCAAAGCTTCTGTTTTCAAGTCTCTTAGGCTTTTGGAGATCGGAATTTTCGGTAAGTCTACTAAATCTTTTCCGGCCCTTTTTTCAAGTGTTTTGAGGCAAATCATGGTCTCGTTAATCGATTCTGTTCTGATCAGACCAATTTCCATTTCTGCAACTTTCGCTTGGATTCCGAACCATTGCTCGAGGGTTATTCTGCTATCTAATTCTCCTTCGATGATTAGAATTGGGCATACTTTTTTTCCTTGACTCTCTAGCTTTTCTTTGAACTCTTTTAATCTTTCTAACTGTTCAAAAATTCTTTCTCTTACTTTTGTTTCTGCTCTGCCGAGTAGGCTGCTTATTAGATCAGAAAAAGTCTTTCTTTCTACTACATAGTGACATCTGTTTCCGATTATCCAGTAATCGATTACCAAATCCTGTACTTTGTCGGCAACTCCTTTAAGAAATTCCGGTTCATGAACATCAACTATTATCACAGAATAATTAATATTCAGAAATTTTAAAACTTTCTATAAGTTTGAGCCACCAAAATTTTCTACTGAAAGCTCGCCTTTGGATAGGTAACTCTAGCCTAAGCGGATAACTTTTTTGTTATATCCAATTTAAAATTTAAGGTAATGGGGAAGACTCGAAACTTTTAAATATCTTGTAATAAAAAATTATTATGGGGGTTCATAGAATTTCGAGCGAGGCGGCTAAGTATTACGCTCTCAGAGAAAAAATTCTGGGTTCGGCTATATATTTACTTGGAGAAGCGAGTCTAAAACTGGAGCAACTTGAAAGAGAACAACTCGAGCTTCTCGGAGATCTATCTGCAAAACTTCTTCCTCATAGTCCGGGATACGCAGGAAAACTTATGCCTGTGATTGCAAGGCTTTTTTGGAGGTTAGCTGGGGTACCGGAGAAGGAGTTTAAATTTGTAGAGTTATCTCAGTTGGAGACAGAGATAGAGGAAATTAGAAAAAAGCTCAAATCTTAGTCCCAAAATTTTCTTGTTCTTATATAGTTTCTTTCTGCATCAAGGAGAGCTTTAAAGAAGTCATCTTCGTTTTCGAAGAATTTTGAGAGGATTCTTTTTGCAGTTTCAAAACCAATTCCATAAGTCAGCATTGCGAATACTCCCCGCATTCCATAACTTGCAATGAGATTTGCGATTCTGAATATCTCCTCTTTTTTCATCTCTTTTTTCTTTTCGCTTACTACTGCAATCATGCTGCTTCCACATTTTATGCATTTTAAAGTCAAATTCTTGGCCAGCTCTCTGTAATTTGCTCCGCAGTTTACGCAGAGGACTCTGCAAGTTTCGTTCATTAACCTTTCTTTAAATGCCTTCAAAACGGCTTCTGAGGGTCTTGTAAGCAGAATGTCCGGAAATCTATCTCTAGACTCGACTCCGATGGGAGTAAAAGTGTTGTAGACCGAAAATTTTATTTTTTTTCCAAATTCCCTAAAGAAAAGTTTGGCCCTCTCAATGTCTAGGTTTTCAACGAAGATCTCCCTTAGTGCTTCTTTGTAAATTGGTGTCCCTCTAAGTTTTATTATGAGGTTTCTCAGGTTTATTCTGCTCAGGTCTTCATCTTTGTCAAAGAAACCAAATTTTCTCGCAACCTTTACAATTTTCCACTGCATTAGCCTCGTGTCTATTATAGCTCTTTCAGCAAGGTTCTCAACGTCATCAACTTTTAAGATTGCCTCTTTTACTTCTTCAGGGTTTGCTGGGTATATCTTTACTCTATAAGGGTCTATCTCTATTGAAACGTTTGTTCCCTTTTTTAGGGAGAGGATTAGGGCTAAAATTCTCCCTATAGCTTCATTCGCTTTGTGGCCAAAACAAACATTGATCACAACATTTTTGCCAGAACCTTCGATTACCACATGATCACCACTCGGAACTGCAAATTTCTCTCCGTGTTCAGCAATTTTTTCTGTGACAAACTTTCTACAGTTTTCATCACAAAATGACAAAGAAAAACCTTCAAGGACTAGCTTTCTTAGCCTTCCAACTTCCTGAGCAACTTCAAATGGTACGGGTATTTCTTCCCCGGTCCAGGATGGTATTTCACCCTCCAAATTAGCCGGTTCAACTTTTACAACTTCTTTATCGACGCCTAGGATTCTCCACAATTCACCTTTCATCGCAAAAACTTCCCCGCTAAAAGTTGAAAGGAAACTCTCATCCAGATTACCGATCATCTTTCCGGTGGTCACGTCTATGACGCGGTAGCTTTTTTCATCAGGAATCATGGATATGTTTTCATAGAAATACTTCCTCGTTCTCGCTCTCGGAGCTATCTCCTCTCCGTCATAAAATATCCTCCATATTTCGGACAGGTATCTGCAAACTTCGTTGAACTCCTCAAAGCTGAGATTTCTATAGAAATAACATCGCTTTACTATTTCATATACTTTTTCGACTCTGATTCTACCATATTCAATTGCGATTGCGCATATTTGGTTTGCAAGGACGTCAAGACTTTTGATGTGAAGATCTGGCTTTTCGAGTTCTCCCTTTTTGGCTCTTTCAATTATTGCAACAGATTCAAGAATATCATCGAAGGAGTTCGCTATTATATACCCTACAGATTTTCTTCCCAGCCCATGTCCGCTTCTGCCAACTCTCTGAACCAGTCTTATCGCCTGTCTGGGGCTACTGAACTGTATTACTGCGTCAACGTGTCCAATGTCGATTCCTAGTTCCATGGAAGAAGTGCATATCAGGGCTTTCAACTCCCCTTTTGCGAACGCTTCTTCTGCAGAAACTCTTGCCTCCCTTGAAAGACTTCCATGGTGAACTTCTACTTTCAGAATCTTTTTCAGTTGCAGCCCCAGCGCTTCAGCGGTTTGACGGGTGTTTACAAAGATCAGCGTAGAGTTATGTGAATCGACTATGTTCTTTATCGTTTCAAGTTCGTTTTCAGGCTTTAGAACTTTGAACTCGTACTCTTTTTCTGTTCCCCCTGAAATTACTTCCGAACAGCCAACAATTTCAGCTATTTTTTCCGGCTCGCCTATTGTTGCGGATAGAGCCACTATTTGGAATTTTGCAATCTCTTTTAGTCTCTCTATTGCAACTAGAAGCTGGACACCGCGTTCGGTATCTATCAGTTCGTGTATTTCATCGATTACAATGAATTTTACATTTTTTAAAGCATTTCTTAGTTTTCTACCGAGAAATAGAATTTGAAACGTTTCTGGTGTTGTTATAAGTATCTCTGGAGGTTTTTTACTCTGTTTTGCCCTTTCACTCTCCTTTGTGTCTCCATGCCTAACGTCTACACTCATTTCAAGCATTTCAGCGATTTTTTTCAACCTTCTCAGCATATCCCTGTTTAAAGCTCTTAGCGGGGTTATATAAATCGTGCAGAATCCAGGATTTCTTTTTTCAAGCATCTTCTGAAATATTGGAATCATGGCAGCTTCGGTTTTACCACTACCAGTTGGAGCGACAATAAGTGTATTTTTTCCGAAGTAGATCGTATCAAATGCCCTTTGCTGGAGTTCTGTTAACTCGTAGATACCGACAGACTCCAAGGCTTTTTTCAGCTTCTCATCCACCAATGGAATTTCTACAGAAAGGATAAAACATTTTTGCACTATGCGAGAATAAACTTAGGGGGCTCGTGGGGTAGCGGATATCCTTGGGGTCTCCGGAACCCCAGATCCGGGTTCGACTCCCGGCGAGCCCGCTATTTGAAAAAACTTTCAACTAGTTTTATAGCGCAGAGATTTCCGCACATGCTGCAGTAATCTCCCCTAGCTTTTCTTCTTTCCCAAATTTTTCTAGCTCTTTCTTCATCCGGGGACAGTTTAAACTGTCTATCCCAATCCAGCTTTTTTCTAGCAATTGACATTTCATAATCCAAGGCTCTCGCTCTCTCTTTCTGACCCTCCTTGATCAAGTCTACGGCATGTGCAGCAATTTTTGCTGCTATTACTCCTTCCTTTACGTCTTCAACCGTAGGAAGTCCAAGATGCTCTGAAGGTGTTATATAGCAGATGAAGTCGGCTCCAGCCATTCCTGCTATTGCGGCTCCTATTGCTCCAGCTATGTGGTCATAACCCGCTGCGATATCTGTTACTAAGGGACCAAGAAGGTAGAGGGGAGCGTTATTCGTCACACTTTTCATCGCTTTTACCGAAGGCTCTATCAAGTCTAATGGAACGTGTCCAGGCCCTTCGACGATGCACTGGACTCCTTTCTCTCGACATTTTTCTACTAGTTCTCCAAGAACGATGAACTCCATGTATTTTGCTCTATCTCCTGCATCGTGAATGCATCCTGGTCGAAAGGCATCACCTAGGCTTATAGTAACATCGTATTCTTTGAGAATATCCAACAAGTAATCGAAATTTTTATAGTATGGGTTCTCTTTCTCGTTTTGGAGCATCCAGCCTATCGTTATCGCACCTCCTCTGCTCACCACGCCGAGAATTCTTTTAGATTTTTTGAGCGTCTCTAGACTGGTCCAATTTACCCCGGCATGGATTGTCATGAAATCAACGCCATCTTTTGCATGCTCTTCAACAACTCTGAAAAAGTCGTCTTCGCTGATGTCACCAATTCTTTTGCAATCTCTAGCAGCCTCGTAAATCGGTACGGTTCCAAAAGGAACCTTAACAACTTTCATTATCTTTTTTCTTATCTCTCTCAGGTCTCCACCAGTTGAGAGATCCATTACCGCATCTGCGCCGTATTTCTGGGCAATTATGGCTTTTTCGATTTCTTCTTCAACGTTGATGTACTCTTCAGATGTACCAACATTTGCGTTCACTTTTGTGGAGCAAAGGAAACCTATGGCCTTAGGTTTTATTTCACGCAAAACATTTCTCGGGATTACAACTTGACCTTTAGCGATCAGTCTGAGAAGTTTTTCAACTTCTAATCCTTCCTCTTCTGCGCATTTTTTAACGAACTCGTCTTTCTTTCCCTTTTTTGCATCCTCTATTAGGGCCATTGTACGAAGTTGTGGTCATAATAAAAAAATTTTTGCTCAATCCTGTTCGGTCTTAACGGATTCTACAATCTTTTTGCCAGCTACGACCTCATCAACGCTATGGACAACACCTCCAAGACTTTCAATCATTCTCTTTATCTCTTCAAAATCGAGGTCGGTTCCGACTATGGTTATCTTTACCGATTCTGTTTCAACGTCTAACTCTGAGAGACTTATGTTTACACCTTCAACATTCTGAAGTTCGCTGAGCTTTGAAGCGAAGAAGACAACCGACGGTGAATGAGGTTTTAAGACATCAAGGACGAGTCTTCTGATATTTCCCATGGGAAAAGATTATTATCTCTGTATTAATTTTTTCTCATGTTCGATCTACACACCCATTCGGTTTTCAGCGACGGAGAATTGATTCCCTCTGAGATAATAAGAAGAATGGCTGCAAAAGGGAACGAAGGAGTTGCGATTACAGACCATGCAGATTTTTCAACCATACCGCTAATTCTAAAAAATTTATTGAAGCTTAAAGAGTTTGAATACGAGATAGATTTTCTGATAGGTGTAGAAATTACCCATGTACCCCCAAAACTAATAGGAAAAGCCGTTGAACTAGCTTGGAAGGAGGGTGCAGAGATAGTGATTGTACACGGAGAGACGATTGCCGAACCGGTATTGCCGGGTACGAATTCTTCTGCTCTTGAGGAGGAGATAAATATATTGGCCCATCCGGGCATTATTGGCGAGGAAGAAGCTGAGAAAGCTAGAGAGAATGGTATATATCTAGAAATCTCCGCAAGAAAAGGCCATTGTTTAACGAATGGGCATATTGCGAGAATTTCAGAGGAATTCTCCTGCGATTTGGTTATAAACACGGATATGCATTCTCCTTCTGACATAATAGAGAACGAGACCGCAGTTAGAATATTAAAGGGAGCCGGAGTTAAGAATTACCAATATGTCCTTAAGAACAATGAAAGGCTTTTTAAAAAGCTAAGAAAGTAGGCAGCTTTTTAGAATATCTTCAGTCATGTATTGAACTATTTTTTCTAGTTTTTTCCTTTCATTGACGTTTGGAAAATATTCCAAACTAGAGAGACTTCTTTTTGAGAACTCTCTTATCTTTGAAAGAACTTTTTCGACTGCAGCATCTTTTCCAAAGTTTTTCTCGTATATCTGTGGCAAAGTTATGGATTCTATCTCGGAGCTCTTATCTTTCAAGGCTCTAAGATACTCTAGAAGATCGTCAACAAGTTGATAAGCTATTCCGAGATTATAACCATATTCGTATAGCTTCTCAGCAGCTTTTGAGTCTCTTGATACAACCTTGCAGGCTATTTTTGCTGAATATGCAAAGAGCATAGCAGTTTTCTTCTTTATACATTCAAAATAGTCATCTTCGGTAAAGTCTTCCTTAGTGCTATAGTAATCCATTATTTCGCCTTCACTCATCATCGCCCCAGCTCTGGCCAATTCCCTAACTACTTCTTCACCATAGACTGATGTAAGTTCTACAGATTTCGAAATAAGCCAATCGCCAAAAACTAGAGCTAAAGCGGTGTCGTATTCTATATGCAATGGTTTTCTATTCCTCCTACTTTTTGCTCGGTCAATAATATCATCATGTACAAGGCTTGCGGTATGTATCAGTTCCACTGCAATTGCAAGATTTTTTAGTCTATCATAATTTCCGCCGCACATCTTGCCACTTATTAAAACTATTAGCGGCCTTGCTCGCTTACCTCCAGCGTAGATTACGTACTCTAGGGCTTTCTTTATTTTAGAGTTAGCTTCAACTTTTTCAACGAAACATTTCAGTTCCTTTTCAAACAGCAAATATTCTTCCCAACTCTCAATCACTAAAGTTATGAAAATCTTGAAGATATAATTTTTTTGCTTTGAATCGAAGTATCAAAATTTCTAGCTCAAGAAAATCGAAATTCTGCATCCAATCTTTATTTGGGGGGTTCATGAGGGCTGGAAGTCCGAGCGAATGATTTTTTATAGGACTTTCCTTAAAAAAATTTTAAAAGCAAAGTCTTTTGGAATTTGCTTCGCTTTAAAATGAGTTGCGGATAACTCGGTTCATTTAAATGAGACATTAAATTACTATTTTTTAATTAAATAAAAAAAACCAATTTAGTTTAAAACAGGATTTTTTCGAATTAAATGACTTTTATGCAAGATGATTCTGTTTGCACGCGAGAGACAATAGAAAAGCTTAAATACTCATTTAATACTAAAGTGTTCTGTGAACAGACATGTTGGAGATGTCTGAGTCGAGTCTGGATAGGTATAAACATAATGGGATGAAGTTTTCGGGCTTTGGATTGGTCAGTGAGAGTAGATTAGTGCCAAGGAAGGTTTTCTTTACCTGCGGAGTTGGGAGACATCCAGATCCACTTGTGAGCTTTGAACTCGCACTAAGGGATGCAGGAATAGAGAAGTTCAACTTAGTGACAGTCAGTAGTATCTATCCACCTAGATGCGAGATAGTATCAAAGGAGGAAGGATTAAAGGATCTATATCCCGGGCAGATCGTTTTCTGTGTTATGTCAAGAATGACTAGCTGTGAGACGGGAAAAAGAATCTTTGCAAGCGTCGGTGTTGCAATCCCTGACAATCCGAATTTAAACGGATACCTTACAGAGTACCACGGTTTCTGCAATGGCGAAGAGGGGAAACATGCCGAAGAAATGGCGGCCTACATGCTAAGGACAGCATTCGATATCGAACCTGCGAAAACTTTCAACGTTACTGTAAGCGCGGAAGTTGGTAAAAATGAATACACAACTGTCTTGGCAGCAGCTGTATTCGTTATATGATTCCTACAACTCCGATAGAAGTTAAAGACAGAAATTTTTTTGATCTTTTAAAGTCAATGAGCAAGACCGGATTTCAAGGTAGAAAACTTGGCGAAGCATTTGAGATCTGGCTTGAAATGCTTGAAGAAGAAAAGATAACAATTTTAATGGGTCTTGCTGGAGCAATGGTTCCAGCAGGAATGAGAAGAGTGATATCCTGGCTTATAAGAAACAGATTTATTGATGTTCTAGTTTCGACCGGAGCCAATCTCTTTCATGATATCCATGAGGCCCTTGGGTTCAAGCACTACATTGGAAGCGAGTTTGCAAATGATGTGGAACTTTTTAGGGAAGGTATAGACAGGATATATGACATTTTTGCCCATGAGAGAGAGTTTAACCAAATAGATTTCATGATTAGCCGGATATTTGAGGAAACCGAAGGAGTTCTTTCCTCACGAGAGATAATAGAAAGAATAGCTGAGAAGATAAGAAAAGTTGCAAAGGAGGATTCTATCGTAATTTCCGCCTATGATGTAGGTGTGCCGATTTTCTGTCCTGCAATTGCTGACAGTTCCATCGGTATAGGTGCATCTCTAGCATCAAGGAGATGTATAGTGGATACAATAAAAGATGTGGAAGAATTAACGGAGATCGTAGCGAAATCAGGTAAAACCGGCGTTATCTATATAGGTGGCGGAGTTCCTAAAAACTTTATACAGCAAACAGAAGTAGTTGCGAGACTCAAAAACTATGAGGTTGCTGGGCACGAATATGCAATTCAAATAACAACGGATTCGCCACAATTCGGCGGACTTAGTGGTTGCACGTTTGAGGAAGGTATAAGCTGGGGTAAGATAAGCTGCAGAAGCAAGAAGGTACAAGTTTTCGTTGATGCAACAATAGCTTTACCAATTTTAGCGCATGGATTGATGAACACAAAAAGAAGAAACTTTCCAAAGTTTAACTTTGACGGTGGAGTATCAGTATCATTCTCTTGAGCCAAAGATTATGAATACGGGGTTCTCGCTTTTAAATGCAGTTGCATTTGCCAGTTCGTAACTTCTTGAAATGTTTGCTATTATCATTTCCTTGAAGATTCCGAGTTCCCTCATTTTGTTCATTACAGCTATCGCTACTTCAATCCTAGCGGCGTTTACAACGATCTTTTTGGCTCTACAGACCTCAAGCATTTTATCTATATCTCTTGTTCCACCAAAAAAGACAAAATCGCAATCGTATTTCTTTAAAAAGTCTTCTCCTTTCATTTGGAGCACTTCAACGTTCTCGAGGTTCTTCAATTTTTCCTTAGCAAGCTCGTAGGCTTCTTTATTCTCATCTATAGCGTATACTTTTTTAACAAACCTTGCAAAGAATGCAGAAACGCTTCCAGTTCCGCAACCAATGTCTGCAAATACTTCATCACCCTTTGGTTTAAACTTAGAGAATACGATTCCTATTATTTCATCTTTTGTCTTTTTAACTTCCATCTCCCCCAACCTCACGCCTATCTTTCTAGCAATATCTTTTCTGATCCCTTTACCTTCGTAAACAACTTTTCCATCGTTTAGGAAAATGAACTTGTCTCCAACTTCTCTCGCAAGATCGTAATCATGGGTGGAGATTAGGATGGTTTTCCCTTTCTCTTTTAGAATTTTTATAATATTTACTAATTTTCTGAATGCAACACCATCGAGTCCGGCTGTAGGTTCATCCATGAGGATTATCTCGGGGTCCATTGCGATAGCTGAAGCTATTGTGAGTAATTTTTTCATTCCACCACTTAAAATCGAGCATGGGAAATTTTCCAATCCTTTTAGGTTACAAATCTCTATCGCTTCTTTTGAAAGTCTTTCAAAATCCTTTCCTGCATTTTTTGCTCCAAAAGCTACTTCCTGCCAGACTGTTGGGGCGATTATTTGGTCATCGGGATTTTGAAAAACCAAAGTAGCCTTTTTTCTCAACTCTTTCAGACTCTTTCTGTCATATTTGAGTTCTTTCCCGTCGATTATAATCTTCCCTCTATCGGGTTTCAGTATCCCAATTAGATTTAGGAGAAGCGTCGTTTTTCCCGAACCATTTCTTCCCATTATAACCGTAACGCCCCTATCTGCCTTGAAGCTTATACCTTTGAGAACGTAGTCTTTTTCGTACTTAAACCAAAGATCTTTCACTTCAAGCATGCAATCGACACCATTAGAGAAATCAGAAGAAGCGATAGCAAGAATCCTCTGCTTTTTGTATTTACTTCTGGAAATTCTTCGCCTCTCAGTTCCATCGCGAGGGAAGTTTTCTCTACTCTTTCCATTGCCCTTATGAATAAAGTTTTTGCTAACAAAGAAGTCGTTAAAAGTGAGATTCTAAAGTTTGAGTAGCCAAGTCGAATTTTTGCTGAAGTTTCGAATCTTTTCAATTCTCCGTAGAGGATTTGAATTGTTCTGTAACTTAGAAACATCAGTTCTGCCAAGAATTTTGGTAACCTAATTTTTCGCAGAGCAGAAACGAATTCCGGCATCGTAGTTGTTGAAATCAGATAGAATAGAACGCTTAAAGTTGCGACGGTTCTCTGAGCCGTGGAAATAGCTAATTCGATGGACTTATCTGTGATTCTTAGAATCCATAGCTCGATAACAGTTTTACCGTCTATGGTAAAGAGTATAACTAGAATTCCCGGTAAAATAAATAAAAACGGTATTTCAACAATTTTTAAATAGTTTCTTCCAACCGCATAAACTGAGAGAAGTGAAAAAATTACTATACAGATTGGCTGAACTCTTTCAGAAATCAGTGCAATCAAAAGGGCTGAAAGAGAAAAGTAAACGTTGATATTTCCCGATATGAGTTTTCTAGCCCTAATTTGTATTCTCTCAAGGTCTTCCATGCAAGCGTCCGATGATGTATCCTAGGATCAGGGCGCCAATTGCGACCTGAACGCTGAAAAGAAAGCCCTCGAGTTCTCCTGTTGGTTCAAATATTGGATTGAACCAGGGTTCGAAGTTTGGATTTATCTCTTTTATTACCTCCTGTGCAATCTCATCTGCACCGATCCAGCTCAAAAGAGCAAAAATCAAGCCCTACTCACCTCTCCTGCTTCAAGTCTTTTAACCACTTGATCAAAGACCGCTACAGCTAAGAAAGATTCTAGAATTGCAATGGGAATTTGAGTGATTGCAAATACTGCGAGGAACCGAATTGCAGATTCCATTATACCTCCAATTTCTTGAGTTGCTGGAAATGCCAACGCGAGCTGTATGGACGTAACAACGTATGTCATCACGTCAGCAACAGCAGTTGCTGCAAAAACAGCTATTTTCCTATTCTTTTTTGCAATTCTATATACAATCCATCCAAAGAACGGGCCTATTATTCCCATTGAAGCTATATTTGCTCCGAGTGTTGTTATTCCCCCGTGGGCCAGAAGTAGAGCTTGATAAAGTAAAACTATAGCAGAAAGAACTGCTGTAATCGCCGGTCCGAACAAAACAACGGCTATTCCGGTCCCAGTTGGATGTGAACAACTTCCGGTGACTGAGGGCATTTTCATGGCGGACAAGACGAAGATAAACCCGATTGATACTGCAAGGAGAACTTTGTCCGTCCTATTGGTAATTTTGGACTTAATTTTCATCGCCCCGTAGATTAGGAAAGGCGTCGAGAAAATGTACCAAAAAGCGCACCATTGTGGAGGTAAGAAACCCTCGGCTATGTGCATCCAATCACCTTGACTTGACTTCAAAGTAATTTTATTTAAACTTTTCGGAACAAAAACTACAAAAAATTTTATTAGCGTAAGGGCAATTTGTAGCATGTTATATGCGGTCGGTTTAGGTCCTGGGGACAAGAAGTTGCTCACCCTCAAGGCTGTGGAAGTGATTAAGGAGGTTGAGGAGGTGATAGTTCCTGGAAAAATGGCTTATGAACTGATAAAAGACATAAAAAATTCGAGAATCGTGGAATTCCAAATGGGAAAAGGTTCCGACGTTGCTAAAAATCTTGCAAAAGAAATCGTGGAAAAAAAGAATGATGTTGCCTTTTGCTGTTTGGGAGATCCGATGCTGTATTCCACGTTTCATCATTTGTACCGCGAAGTTTTGAGGCTTGACCCAAACTATGATGTTGAGATAGTCCCGGGTATTACAAGTGTTTCAAGTGCATTGGCAAAGGCAAAAGTGTTTGTAGAGAGAGGTATGCTTATAACAACTCCAGAATTCAAAAAACCTGATGTTGTTGTTGTTATGAAGGCTAAAAATCCAAGAGAGATTGGAGAGAGACTCGTTAGTGAGGGGTTCAGGAATTTCTGGTTTCTCGAAAGACTTTTCATGGAAGAAGAAAGAACAGAAAGAGAATTACCTGAAAAGGCTGATTATTTCAGCATAGTAGTTGCGAAATTATGAAAGTGTACTTTGTGGGATTCGGTCCTGGGGACAAGGAACTTTTGACTGTGAAAGCCTGGAAATTGCTTGAAAGTGCAGACGTAATAATATATCCTGGCTCTATAATAGAAAGAGAGGCCTTAGATGACTTTAAGGCTGAAAAAATTGACAGCCATGGAATGAGTTTAGAAGAAATTATTGACTTGATCGAAAAAGCTGTTAGAGATGGAAAAACTGTTGTGAGACTTCAAAGCGGAGATCCGAGCGTTTTTGGAGCACTTTGGGAACAGATAAGAGAGCTGAAAAAAAGAGGTATAGAATCCGAGATAATTCCCGGAGTCAGCAGTGTTTTTGCAGCTTCAGCGTGTTTGGGTGTTGAGCTTACTTCTCCAGATCTTGCCGGGATTGCTATAGTAAGACCAAAGGGAGACACCCTCGAAGAGGATTATCTTGAAGAGCTTGCAAAATTACCCCTAACTTTGGTGATACTTCTCGGGGCCGGAAAAATTGATTACATTGTTGAAAAGGTAGGGAAAGTTAGGGGGTTCGAGGAACCTTGTGCAGTTGTTTATAGAGCAACTCAAAAAAACGAAAAGAAATTCTTCTGCAAGCTTGGAGAATTGGTGGATAGGATGAAGAGCGAAGGGATAAGAAGAACGGCAGTGATAATAATAGGTAAAGCTTTGCTAGGGTATGAAGGCAGATCGCATTTGTATAGCGGTTCTTTGCTTCGAGAAGGATGTTGATAAGCTGAAAAATATTGTTGATTTTCTAAGAAAGGCATATTATGTGGAATTTGTGACTTACAGAAGAGATATATGGCGAGAATTAATGAAATTCGATTGTATTGTAGCCTACATAGCTTCCGGGATTATCATCCGTGGAATATCAAAACATCTAAGAAGCAAGTGGCTAGATCCGGCTGTGGTAGTTTTGGATAAACCTCTGAAGCATGCTATCGTTTTACTGGGTGGTCATAGATATGGGAATGAGGTTGCAATCTTTTTGTCCCAACTTGGGATCGAGCCAGTTATAACTACTTCGATGGAGTTTGGGGATGGCGTTTGCGTGGGCGTGGGATTTAGGAAAAATGCGAATGAAAATGATATAATGAATGCGATTGAGAAAGCAATTGAAGAGTTGGGTTTGAGCGTAGGTGATATAAGGGTTATAGCCACTGTTGAGGGAAAGGAAGGAAGTGCGATAGTTAAGGTGGCAGAGACTTTAAGGAAACCTCTTTTGTTTGTAAAAAAAGATGATCTGAACAAGATGGATCTACCTGAAACAAGTGCGAAAAGGATAGGTGTTAAAAATGTAGCAGAAGGTTGTGCACTGTTTTTTGCGAGGGAAAAAAGGCTTTTGTTGCCAAAAAGGGTTTTTGGAGGTGTTACTATTGCGATCGCGAGGTAAGCTCTACGTGGTTGGGATAGGAGCCGGAAGGGAACTTCTAACCCTAAAAGCTCTCAAGGCTATAGAGGAATCCGAGTATATTGTGGGGTATGAAAAGTACGTTAAAGAAATAGAAGAATTTGCGAAGGGTAAAAAACTGATCACAACTGGGATGAGAGAGGAAATGAAAAGAGTTGAAATTGCAGTCGAGCTAGCCAAGAAAAGCGTTGTGTCTCTAGTGAGCGGTGGAGATCCGAGCGTTTATGGAATTCTGCCATTTGTTTTTGAATTTTTGATGAAAAAGGGGGAAGATATCGAAATTGAGGTTATTCCTGGAGTTACTGCGAGTAGTGCATCTTCCGCTTTACTAGGTTGCCCCATAAGCGGGGATCATGTTGTTTTAAGTCTAAGCGATCTTCTAGTTCCTTGGAATGTGATAGAATCTAGACTATTATATGCTCTGCGTGGTGGATTCGTAATAGCCATATACAATCCTTCAAGCTATTCTAGAAAGGAAAACCTAAGAAGGGCGTTAAGGCTTGTAATGGAGGAAAGGGGAGATCTTTTTGTTGGAGTTGTAAAAAACGCATTTCGTGAGGGGCAGAGTATCTCTATAGTAAGGGTGAGCGAGTTGACGGAAAACCCCGATTTAGTTGACATGAATACGACTCTAATAATCCCCAATTATGAAACAATCGTTAAAAACGGAAAGATGTTCACCCCGAGAAAGTATGAGGCAAAAAAGATGGGTGGGATAACTAGGGGCGCATTGGAGATAGTTGAGAGAAGTTCGGAAATACTTAAGAATATAGTCCCAGGAGACGGGTTGAGGGAAGAGATTCTGCGAAGGTGCATCGCTACTACTGGTGATCCTAGTATAAAGGATGCGATACAGTTCAACGGAGATCCTTGGGAGGGTGTTGAGGCAATAAAGAAAGGGAGCAGAATTATAGTTGATGTTAGGATGGTAAAGTTTGGGCTTAGAATTAGCTCTATCTGCGCTGTAGATTTTGCAAATGGAGATGACACCAAAACATCTTCTGGTCTCAAGAGCTTGGAAAAATTGATTGAAGGTAGTGTTGTTGGAATAGGAAATTCCCCTTCTGCAGCGATTACACTTTACGAGATTTCAAAATTTAGAAAACCGAGATTCATCGTCGCCACACCGGTTGGTTTTGTGAATGCTGAAGAATCCAAGCAACTGATTTCAAGCCTCGAGATACCATCGATAACGACAAAGGGAACGAGAGGGGGGAGCAACATTTGCGTTGCAATCTTGAACTGCCTTGTAGAATATGCTGGTAGATCCGATTGAACTCTACGAATATCCCGAGGAATGGTGTGCTGGAAAAGATTCTCTTGTTAAAAGCGGCCTGTTTATCTTGAAAAAAGACGGTTTTATAAGAAGGGGTATAACAACCGCAACCACCGCTTCTGCTGCTGTTGTCGCAGCTGTTGCTTCCCTTAATCACGATTTTGATACTGTAGTAGTCTCAACTCCGATTGGAATAAACGTTAGGTTAGACGTTGAGGCACAGAACGGTTTTGCGGTTGCTGAGAAGTTTGCTGGGGACCATGAATTTGACGTAACTAATGGTTTGGAGTTCTTTGCAAAAGTAGGAGGGAATGGGATAAAGTTCGGAGAGGGCATTGGAGAAAAGAAAGGTAAAAAAGCTGTTAGCAGATCGGCAATGGAGCAGATTATTAAAAACTTAGAAAGAGTTTGTAAATTAACCGGATACAGGGGAGGAGTTCTGATTGAAGTGCCTAATGGTAGAGAAGTAGCAAGGGAAACGAAGAATGAGGAACTTGGGATAAAAGGAGGAATCTCGATTTTGGGGACGACGGGTTTTGTTGAACCATGGTGTAAGGAATTAGTTAATGTAAAAATCGAAATAGCGAAGAGGTATAGAAAAATTGCGATTGCAACTGGGAGAAGAGCTTGGGAATATGTGAGAAAAAAATATCCAGATTTTCAGCCTTTTGTCTTTGGCCTACACCTCGATGAGATACTATCCGCTCACGATGGCGAGAAGATAATTGTGGGATATCCGGGTTTACTCAAGAAATGGGCTGGAGATGAAGATTTGTTTAAGAAAGCAAAATCATTTGGAGCGGAGGTTGATCTGATTGTTGAGGATTATTGGAGTAGGGATATGTGAGGGGCAGATCACAGAAAGGGCAAAGGATATGATCTTCAGTGCTGAAGTTGTTTATGGAAGTGAGAGAGCTCTAAAATTAGCTGAAAAGTGGATAAGAGGAGAAAAAGTTCTTTTAAAGAAATTCTCGAGAGAGGTTTATGCTGAAATAGAGAA
Organism: Archaeoglobales archaeon; assembly: GCA_011605865.1. Classification (GTDB taxonomy): domain Archaea; phylum Halobacteriota; class Archaeoglobi; order Archaeoglobales; family Archaeoglobaceae; genus WYZ-LMO2. The sequence continues at coordinate 29,353 of JAAOZI010000012.1, read as the reverse complement.
AGAGGGAGAGAAAAGAGATGTTGCAGTTCTTTCGACTGGAGATCCCATGGTTGCTGGTTTAGGAAAGTTCTTTAGAAAAGCAGAAATAGAGCCGGGAATTTCGAGTGTTCAACTCGCGCTTTCAAAGCTTAGAATCGACCTTTGTGAGGTCTTGGTAGTTAACGCTCATGGTAAAAGGTTCGAAATTGGGAAAAGAGATCTTTTAATCCTCACAGACAAAAATTTCGATCTTTCCGTATTTGGAGATAAGCAGATCGTAATAATTGAGGACATTTGCTCTGGAGAAAAGATTAAGAAAGGTTTGGCTTCAGATCTCAAGGTAGAATCGAACAACGTGATAATTTACGTGGGTGATTAGATTGCGGGGCTTATTGATAGTTGGCCACGGCAGTCAGCTTGATCATTATAGAGAAGTAATGGAGAAGCATAGGGAAAGAATAGAGAGATCGGGATTGTTTGATGAAGTAAGAATTGCTTTTGCCGCTCGAAAAAGAAAGCCGTCGCCCGATGAGGCAATAAGGAGTATGAAAAGCGATGTGATCTATGTGGTTCCATTGTTCATATCTTACGGACTTCACGTGACGGAAGATTTGCCTGAAATGCTCGGTTTTCCGAAAGGAAGAGGTAGAAAAGAGGGAATTTTCGACGGTAAAAAAATAGTGATCTGCGAACCAATCGGTGAAGATTACCTAGTAACACTTGCTATAGTGAATTCTGCTCTGAGAATTTTTTAAATAAATAAAAATTTCTACTGAGATTTTCTCCTGATCACTATTTTCTGCCCTATAATCATCGTGCTCGGAATTAAAACAGTATTGGAATCTTTTCTCTCTACTACTGTGAACATCGTTCCTATGTCTTTTATGATTACATCACTTTCTCCGGCTATATCTACATTGTCGCCGATCTTGAAAGGTCTTGCGAGAAGTATAAAAAGTCCGGCGACTGCTTGTCCGAGTACTTGCTGAGTTGCAAACCCAACAACTAGGCCTATAAAGCCGCCAAGGGCAACTCCTGTCGCCCCGCCAGCGACACCACCAGCTACTGATGCAAAAAGTCCTCCTAGCCCGAGGATTTTTACTAGGCTCCTAATCGCTGCAGCCGTAGATGCTCCGTATTTTGGTTCACTCATAGCGTATAGGAGCGAAGCAATTGAAGAGATTATCATCCAGCCAATTGCAAGTGAAACTATTATAAAGATATAGGGTGCAAAATCTGAAATCATAGCCAAACTGCGCAATGGGGGATATCTTGCCACAGTCTCTGGGATGAAGTAGTGGAATATCCAGTTTAGAATTCCGAGTATGATAACGGCAACAATGACGTAAACGACAAGCCTAGTGAGGGCAGAACTGATCGTATCCTTTTCGCTCATAAAATTTTGTTTTGGGTACTGTATATAAATTTTTTAATTAGTGAAGTACCAACAATCGATATCTTCCGTTCCGGTCTAGCATTAACTTTCATCCCTTCCCTCCTCTTTTCATGGGAGGGCCTTCGGGGTGAACGGAAGCTCCTGCATCCATCTGGTATTCTTCACAGCTATGACATCCCTATCTTCCTCCAATCCGCATTCGGAGCATTTCATTTGCCTACCCATTCGGGCTTAATTTTTCCCCACATATCGGGCACAGGCTTGAAGTGTAATCGGCCTCAATATACTTCACGTTCAATCCCGCAAGCCTTGCTTTGTAGTCTACGATGCTCTGAAACTTTCTAAAGCCCTAACTGTTGAGCCTGCCGTTTATGGCCTTCTGAAGAGGGAGATGCAATCCTAAACCTCTCTGCTCTTGCAGAAAAATTTGCACTTTAGGACGGGGAGGAGGTCAGACTCAATGTTATAATTATTCAACGACCTCAACTTCCAATTTTCATTTACTCAAAGACCTAAAATTTCAACATCGATATCCATTGACCCCAAAATTTCTTTTCCTTTTCTTATTTGGCGAAAATGCTCTTTTTACCCAAACCGGCAGATAAGGAAGCGCAAAGCCCCTTAACTCCGGAAGCTTTGCCTTTAAACGAATTTTGATTATCTTATGTTCGATTTTGTTTTAACTCTCGAAATCAGATACGCAAAGACTGCTGCTCCAAAACCATTATCTATGTTAACAACTGCAACTCCCGAAGGACAGCTTTGGAGCATTGCAAAGAGTGTAGAAATGCCCTTTAAATGGACTCCATATCCTACTGAAGTCGGAACTGCAATAACTGGTATATCCAGCAAGCCTGCTATAACTGATGGTAGCGCACCCTCCATTCCAGCTACTACTATGACGCTGTCAACGTTATTTTCCCTTATAATTCTAACCGGTTCGACGATTCTGTGTAGACCCGCTACTCCGACATCGTAAAATCGGAGAACTTCTAAGCCTAGAAACTCTGCTGTAACTCTTGCCTCCTCTGCAACACCTATATCAGCTGTCCCAGCTGTTACGATTGCAACTTTCCCAATAATCTTCTCAGCTTTTCCAAATGTTGCCGTCCTAGCCGTCTCGTTTATTTCGGCACCCATCGATCTCAAGGCCGTCATTTGTTCTTTGCTGAGTCTTGTGAACAACGCTGGCTTCCCTTTTTTCTTATACTCTTCTGCTATTCTGACTAATACCTCAACCGGTTTCCCTTCGCCAAATACGGCTTCAGGTTTTCCAGCTCTTAAGTCTCTGTCTATATCGAGTTTTACGAGATTTTCAAGATAGTCTTCGAACTTCTTCATGGTACTCATGGATCGACTTAACCGTTATTTCTCCTTTCTTAATGGCTTCGATCGCCTTTGCAGCTGCGATTGCACCCGGAATTGTAGTAATATATGGCACTCCATACTCAACTGCAGTCCTTCTAATCTCATAGCCCTCTGTTTTTCCTGTTTTTCCGCTTGGGGTGTTTATTATTAACTGTATCTGACCATTTATTATCATATCTACGACGTTCGGTCTTCCTTGACTCACTTTTAAAGCCAGCTCGGCCTCGATTCCATTCTGTTTCAAATATCTAGCGGTCCCCTCAGTAGCGAATATCTTGAAACCCAGTTCTATGAATTTCTTTGCAATTTTAACAATTTTTGGTTTATCTGCATCCTTTACGCTGAGCAGGACGTTCCCCTCTAACGATAAACGCATCCCGGCAGCTAGTTCTGCTTTATAGTAGGCCAGTCCAAAGTCGTAATCGATGCCCATCACTTCTCCTGTCGACTTCATTTCCGGACCAAGAACAACATCAACGCCTGGAAGCTTTGCAAAAGGAAAAACGGCCTCTTTTACCGCAATATGCTTCAGCACGGGTTTTTTGAGGTTGAAATCTTTTAACTTTTTACCAAGCGCTATTTTTGTTGCTATCTTTGCAAGAGGTATTCCTGTTACCTTGCTTACGAATGGAACCGTTCTGCTCGCTCTTGGATTTGCCTCAAGTACGTAAACAATACCATCTTTAACGGCATATTGCACATTTATCAGTCCAACAACTTTCAATTCTAATGCGATTTTTTTGGTATACTCTTCGATTGTTTCCATTATTTCTTTCGACAAAGAAATTGGTGGGATGACACAGGCCGCATCTCCACTATGCACGCCCGCTTCTTCAATGTGCTCCATAATGGCTGGTATAAAGACTTCTTCGCCATCACAAATTGCATCTACTTCAACTTCTATGGCATCTTCCAAGAATTTGTCTATGAGTATTGGTTTCGCCTCACTTACCTCTATCGCCTCGTTTGCAACTTCTTCGAGCATTTTTTCATCGTAAACAATTCTCATAGCTCTTCCGCCAAGTACATAGCTAGGTCTCACGAGAACAGGATATCCTATCTCTTTTGCGACTTTCTTCGCTTCTTCTATACTAAAGGCGATCCCCCCTTTTGGTCTAGGAATTCCGAGTCTCTCTAAAAGTTCGTCGAACCTTTTTCGATCCTCAGCTATGTCAATAGAATCGACTGAAGTCCCGATTATTCTCGCACCACAGTATTCCAGATCCTTGGATATATTAAGTGGTGTTTGACCTCCGAACTGTACAAAAACACCTTCAGGTTGTTCGTTCTCGTAAATGTTCATAACGTCTTCGCAGGTGATAGGTTCGAAGTATAGTCTGTCTGATGTGTCGTAATCGGTTGAAACGGTTTCGGGATTGCAGTTGACCATTATCGTTTCATAACCCTCCTCCTTGGCACTCAATACAGCATGGACGCAGCAGTAGTCAAATTCTATTCCCTGCCCAATTCTGTTCGGTCCTGATCCGAGAATCATCACCTTTTTCTTCTTTGTAGGAATTGCCTCATTCTCGTCTTCATAGCTTGAATAGTAATATGGTGTTTTTGCCTCAAACTCAGCAGCGCATGTGTCGACCATTTTGTATACAGGCTTAACACCTTTCTCTTTCCTTATTCTCCTAACCTCAAACTCTTTAATACCAAAGATATGTGCAATTTGTCTGTCTGAAAATCCGAGCTTTTTAGCTTCTTTTAAAATTTCTTTTGGTATCTCTTCTAGTCTGTACTTTTTTGCAAGCTCTTTTAGTTTTTCTTCAAAATCCACTATATTTTTTATCTTTTCTAGGAACCAAGGATCTATTTGAGTCAATCTGTAAACTTCCTCCACCGTAAATCCCTGCTGAAAGGCATAGCGTATGTAGAAGACCCTATCATGGCTCGGAAATCTGAGTTTTCTTATTATTTCTTCTTTTGTAACTTTTTTATCTTTTCCATCACAACCAAGTCCGTATCTTCCAATTTCTAGACTTCTTAGGGCTTTCTGCAAAGCCTCTTCAAAAGTTCTTCCAATTGCCATAACCTCTCCAACGCTTTTCATCTGAGTACCAAGAACTTGATTCGCAGTTGGGAACTTGTCGAATGCAAATCTCGGAACTTTAACAACGACGTAGTCGATAGCTGGTTCGAAGCTTGCAGGAGTCTCTTTTGTGATGTCGTTGGGGATTTCATCCAAAGTATAGCCAATTGCAAGTTTTGCCGCTATCTTTGCAATTGGAAATCCCGTCGCTTTTGAAGCGAGAGCCGAACTTCTCGATACTCTAGGGTTCATTTCTATCGCAACCATTCTTCCATTTTCCGGATTAATCGCGAACTGTATATTGCTACCGCCGGTTTCAACGCCTATCTCTCTTATTATTGCAATCGCAGCATCTCTCATTCTCTGGTATTCGTAATCCGTAAGTGTCTGTGCAGGAGCAACTGTTATGCTATCCCCAGTATGGATGCCCATCGGGTCGAAGTTTTCAATCGAACAGATTATTACGACATTGTCAGCCAGATCACGCATGACTTCCAGTTCGAACTCTTTCCAGCCTATAACGCTCTCTTCAACTAGTACTTGACCTATTAGTGAAAGTCTTAGCCCTTTGGAAACTATTTCTTTAAGTTCCTCTTTGTTGTAGGCTATTCCCCCACCAGTTCCGCCTAAAGTGAAGGCCGGTCTTATTATCACAGGATATCCGACTTCTTCAGCAAACTCTAGTGCGGAACCGACGTCATAAACACTTCTACTTCTAGGCACTTCTAGACCTATTTTCAGCATGCATTGCTTAAAGAGCTCTCTGTCCTCAGCTTTTCTTATCGCTTCTGCGTTTGCTCCTATTAACTTTACTCCGTATTCCTCGAGTATACCCATTTCGTCGAGCTGAATTGCCAAGTTTAGCGCAGTTTGTCCGCCAAGAGTGGGCAGTATGGCATCCGGAGTCTCTCTCTCAACTATTTTTGCAACGACGTCAGGGGTTAGGGGTTCTATATATATCCTGTCTGCCATTTCTGGATCTGTCATTATTGTTGCAGGATTGGAGTTGACCAATACAACTCTGCAACCCTCTTCTTTTAGAGCTTTGCAGGCTTGACTTCCGGAGTAATCAAATTCTGCCGCTTGGCCTATTACAATTGGGCCGCTTCCTATGACCATTATTTTATTTATGTCCTCTCTTTTCGGCATTCTACCACTCCTTTAGCATTTTGACAAAGTTGTCGAAAAAGAAATATGTGTCATGCGGCCCCGGTCCTGCTTCCGGATGGTACTGTACCGTTATTATCGGTAGTTCTCTGTGTTTCAAACCTTCTACAGTTCTGTCATTCAGATTTATCTGTGTTACTATGAAATCCTTGGGTAGCGTTTTTTCGTCTACAGCAAAGTTGTGATTTTGGCTTGAAATAAAAACTCTACCTGTTTCGAGATCTTTTGTTGGTTGATTGCTTCCGTGATGTCCAAATTTCAACTTAAAGGTCTTTGCTTTGAAAGCAAGGGCTGTTAACTGGTGGCCGAGGCAAATTCCTGCCAGTGGCAATTTTCCGGCAATATTTCTTATTGTTTCGATCGACTCTTTAACCCTTGCCGGGTCTCCTGGACCATTTGAAACAAAAACACCATCGGGATCCATTTCCAATATTTCCCTAGCCGGAAAGTTGAATGGAACTAGGGTGACATTTATCTCCCTCTTCAGGAGTTGCCTGACTATGCTCATCTTGACCCCACAATCTATCAGCACGACTTCGAACTTTCCGCCAACATCTAATCTCTTTGGTTCTTTTACGCATACCTTGTCAACGAGATCGATGTCCGATATAAACGGTTGATTCCTTGCAATCTCTATCAGCTTCTCTTTCTCAACATCAATGCCAATTGCGGCTTTCATTGAGCCGTAAACTCTGATCTTCTTTGTTAGCATTCGTGTATCGACTCCTTCAATTCCTACGACATCGTAACTTTTTAGAAGCTCATCTACAGTCATCTCACTCCTATAATTGCTAGGTTTTTTGCAAAGCTCTTTTACAACGAATCCCTCAACTTTTACCCCATCGCTTTCGAAGTCCTCCTTGCAAACTCCGTAGTTGCCAATTAAGGGATACGTCATCATTAGAATTTGTCCCTTGTAGCTCGGATCTGTCAAAGCTTCCACGTAGCCCGTCATGGAAGTGCAGAAAACTATTTCCCCCGTAGCTATTTTTTCTGCCCCGAAGGCCTTTCCCTCTACATATGTGCCATCTTCAAGTGCGAGTGCGGCCTTCATAGCATTTCCCTAAATTCTTTAACGATTTCCTTAAGCTTTGGAACGTCGAAAAATTTTCTTCCGGTAATCTCGTTACAGAGAGATTTGTAGATGAGTGAGCTTAACCTTTTTATATCTTTAGTCAGTTCAGGTGGTCTTCCAACGAGTTCTCTCCAGTTGGGTAAGCCCTTGTATCTCTTTACTCTCTCAAACCATTCAGTTTTTCTGTAGTAGATTCTGAGAAACTCTTTACTTACTTCAAAACCATCAAAACTGAATCTACACTCGTCTGGTGTTCCAACGGCGTCAACTATCATGAAATTCCGATCGACATCGAAAGCCATTTCTATTTTTCCATCTTCGTTTTCCAATCCAACTTTTGAAGTCTCTCTCGTTATCAATTCATTTATTTCGAGTGTAATATTCTTCAGTTCTTCAAACTCTGAATCACTAAGACCCGCTATATTCTTTGCCTCCTCGTAGCTCAAATATCTGTCTATATCCTCCAACTTGGTGCTGAAATCGATAATAGGTCTCTCTAATTTCATTCCTGCTCTTATCTCTTTAAGTCCAAAATCTTTTGGTGATACCTCCCCTTTTTCAATTCTTCTGAGCAAAGAAGAACCTTCGGGTATTTTGTTTCTGTATATTATTTCTAACGGTAAAAGGAAGTTTCCTCTCTCTCTCTTGAATATTGAGTAGTCGTAACCATTCTCCTTTTTCGGTCTAATCACCCTTACAAGTCTTATACGCATTTTGTTAGTGACGCCTTCCAGTTCGTCAAATCTCTTCAGCTTTTCATTTTCGATTAATCCAAGATAGTGCGTTTTCATACCCTTATCTTCTATTTTTTCAAAAAAGAAGGCCGAAATAAGACATAAGGAACATCCTTTTCCTTCGATCTTGTCCGGCATTTCACCGTAATCAAATACGGAAAATCTATCAGAAAATTCGAAAATGCCTTCACCTAACTTTTCTGAGGGTTCTTTTATTACAATTAGATCCTTAACACTCCCCACCCTATTTCACCTCTTCATCAGACTTTAAGATCTCCTCTTTCTTTCTTTTTTGGTAATCTATTACAGCTCTTCGAACTCTTTCATCGCTTAAGGCGAAGATCTTTGCAACAGCGAGCGCAACATTTTCGGCTTCGAGAACGAGCATGGAAGCGACTCCTGAAGGCATTCTGATGCTGGAGAAAAGATCTATCCAGTTATCTTTTATCGGCGGTGCCGCTATCACCGGTTTATCGGTGTTTGCATCTACAAAACCGCTCAGGGCGTTACTTCTTCCAGCAACTGTTATGAAAACAACTCGATCCTCTTCATAGCTTTTTAGAATGTTTAAGACGTGTTCCGGGGTTTTATGTGCGGATGCTATTCTTAAATCGCTTTCTATGCTGAAAAGTTTCAACTTTTCTGCTATTTGCTTGCAGAAATCGAGATCCGCTTTTGAACCCATCAATATGACAGCTTTCGGGTTTCTTGTAGACATCGTTTTTTGGTAAATGTAAGGTTTTTAAAATTTGCGTATAGTGCTTCTTATGGAGTTAATAAAAAAATTTGTCGAAAAAGTTGGCAGTGCACCTTGGTATAAACTCCTCGGAATGAAAATAGAGCTAGGAGAAAGGATTGCAATTATCTTGGAAGTTGAGGAAAAGCATTTGCAAGCACTTGGCGTTGCCCATGGAGGTGTTGCGGCGAGCGTTTTAGATTCGGCAATTGGACTTAATATAAATAGAGAACTAGTCCTTAAGGGGAAGGTTGCTGTTACCTCCCAGCTAAACATTCATTATTTAAAGCCGCTGCAAAAGGGAAGAATTAGAGCAGTTGCAAGACCGCTTTATATTGGATCCAAAGTTGCTGTTGGTTTTGGAGAACTTTTGGATGAGAAGGGTGAAACGCTAGCCGTTGCAACCGCAACTTTCTATATTCGCGATTTAGGAGGTGAAAATTCAGTAAAGTTTAAAGATTTGTGAATTAGGTAATGTCATGAAACTAGGTTTTGTGGGTGCTGGGAGGGTCGGAAGTGTTACCGCTTTTACTTGTTTAATGAATTTAGAAGTCGACGAAATTGCGCTGGTTGATATAGCCGAAGATTTGGCTGTTGGAGAAGCGATTGATCTCTCGCATGCGGCTTCAGCGATCGGAAAATATCCAAAAATATATGGAGGTAGCAATTACTCGCTACTAAAAGGAAGTGAAATAGTCATCGTCTCAGCTGGATTTGCAAGGAAACCTGGGATGACGAGACTCGACTTGGCGACAAAGAATGCAGGAATAATTAGAGACGTATCAAAAAAGATTGTTGAAGTTTCTCCTGAGAGTAAGATTCTAATGGTGACGAATCCGATGGATCTGATGACCTACGTGGCTTGGAAAGAGAGTGGAAAAAGTAGAAATGAAGTCTTTGGTATGGGAAACGTTCTGGATTCCTCAAGGCTTGCAAGAGTTTTGCATGACATGAATGCGAAGTTCGAAAGAGCTTGGATTATTGGAGAACATGGAGATAGCATGTTCATAGCTAGAAGTATCTCGAAAATAGAGAGAGCGGACTTGGAAGCTGCAGAGAAGGCCACAAGAGAAGTTGCCGCTGAAGTAATAAAAAGAAAAGGGGCAACGATATTTGGCCCGGCGGTCTCTATTTTCAGGATGATAAAAGCTGTAGTTGAAAATACAAAAGAAATCATGCCCTGCAGCGTCGTCCTTCAGGGGGAGTATGGGATAAAGGATGTAGCAATCGGTGTTCCAGTTAGACTTGGGAAGAATGGGGTGGAAATTTTAGAATTTAATTTGAGCAAGGAAGACCTAGAAAAGCTCAGAAAATCAGCAGAAATTCTTAAGGAAAGATTGAAAGAAATAGGCTATTGAGAAGGGAGAGGGCAAAGAATTTATCTCTATTTTAACCAATTTTTTACGTGGTTAGGGGACTTGAGAGGTATACCGCGATAAATTCTGGCGAGGCTGTCGCGAAATTTCAGATAGCGAAGAGAATACCGGCCGAAAAAGCCGAGAGTTTTGAAGAGAAGATGGAAATACATTCTAGTTTGAAGAAAGAGTTCAGAAAATATTTAAATGATGTTGAAATTCTTAAAGAGAGGCCCGAAGAATATTCCTTTCTTCATCTAAAGAGAGACATACTTTTCGAGATGCTCAAGGAATGCAAGTTTTGTGAGAGAAGATGCGAAGTAAATAGGTATGAGAAAAAAGGATTTTGCAAGTGTGGGGTTGTTAGCTATTTCAGCAGCGAGTTTCTGCACATGGGTGAGGAGCCTGAGCTAATTCCTTCGCACACAATTTTTTTCAATAGGTGCACCTTTGCCTGTGTTTTTTGTCAGAACTATGACATAGTTTACAGCGATGATTTTATCGCGGATCCTAAGGAACTGGCGTATATAATTGACAGAAGATACAGGCAGGGTAGTAGAAATGTGAATTTCGTCGGTGGAAACCCTGATCAGCACGCTCACACAATAGCTGAAATTTTGCTTTATGTTGAGTCGAACATTCCTGTTGTTTGGAACTCAAATATGTACCACAGCAACGAACTTGCTGAAATAATAGAAGACTTTGTGGATGTCTGGCTCGGAGATTTCAAATATGGCAATGATAAGTGCGCGCTAAGGTACTCAAAGGTGCCGAGATATATGGAAGTCGTTCAGAGAAACTTTTTAAGGGCAAAGGAAAATGGTGAATTGCTGATAAGGCACCTTGTAATGCCAGAGCACATAGAATGTTGCACAAGCAAGGTTGTTGAGTGGGTCTCGGAGAATCTTGGAAGGGATGTGAGATTTAACCTTATGTTTCAGTATTACCCTACTTACAAGGCTTATGAGTACCCAGAAATCGCTAGAAGGCTGACCGTGGGGGAGATGAAAAGGGCATATAGTATCGCTAGTAAGAAGCTCACAAATCTCGTATGAATCTTTCTGAAATACTTGAGAAAATCGAGAAAACGATTGAAAGAAGGTTGCTAGAAAAGGAAGTTTATGAAGCCGAAGTTATAGTAAGGAAGGGGGATATAGTTGTTATTTTATCATCTGGAGCGATACAACCCGGCAACTCTGTTGCTTGGGTTGAAGACGGAATTTTTCCTTTTGGTTTTGTTGTAGATGCTAGGAAGACAAGAAATGGATTTGTATTGGCCGTAAAGGAGTTTGAGAGGATGGAGGGTGAAAGAATAATCGAAGCGGAGAACCTGCTGAGTCTGGCACTAAGGAGAGAAGCCTTAGAAAGAATGGATGAAATTCTCAATTTTGAATACTGGAGCGGAAAAAAGAATGTTGAAGCTCCTGCTTGGTTAGATAAATGGCAGAAGGAATGCTACTCGGCAGCTTGCTCGCTTGAGGAGGGTGAAATTTTACTTGTAATTGGACCACCAGGTTCTGGGAAAACTACGTTCATTGCCGAAAGTGCAAAATTCTTGTCCGAGAACGAGAGAGTATGGGTAACTTCTAATACGAATGTTGCTGTAGACAATGTTCTCGAAAAGTTGGAAAAAGCTATAAGGATTGGCCACCCCTCTAAGATAACTGATGATGCTAAGAAACATAGTCTGGAAGCTAGAATTCTCTCTCAAATAGATTTTAAGAATTACGAGGATTTTGCGAGTAGGATAGCTAATGCCTACAGGGAAATAATTAGAATGCAGGAAGAAATTCTCAAAAAGGGAAAGATAACGGTTGGAGCGACAATTCTAAAAGGAGCTATGAGTGTTGTTAGAAACTTCAATTTTGATACGGTTATAATCGACGAGGCGAGCAACACTTGCCTTTCGACAGCCCTAATAGCTCTAGAAAAGGCAAAAAAAGCGGTTGTAGTCGGGGATCCATACCAGCTTCCTCCCGTTTACGAAATAAACATTCCGAATTCATACAAGTTTTCAGCTTTCAATCATTTATACGAAAAGTACCGAAAAGCTCTTTGGCTTAGAAAACATTATAGATGCAATTCTGAAATAATCTATTTTTCGGCTAAAGAAATATACGGCAGACTTGAAATTGACGAGAGGTGTAGAAATATCAAAATTCCGAAAATAGAGACTACGATTCCGAAAATTGGTGATCCCATGAGACCCCTCGTTTTTATAGATTGCGAGGGTGAAGAAAGAAAAGTTGGATCTTCGAAGATAAACGAAGTTGAGGCTGAAATAGTGGTCGAAATTTGTGATGAACTGGTCAGCGTCTTGGATGAAAACGAGGTGGGAATAATAACTCCTTATGTGAGGCAAAGAGAACTGATAAGTCAGATGCTTGAGGATTTTGGAATTGGATGCGAAGTAAGCACGGTCCATAGTTATCAGGGAAGAGAAAAGGAGGTCATAATTTATTCTATAACAGCAACGAAGAATTTCTATTTTCCGTCTGATAAAAGGCTTTTCAATGTAGCACTAACAAGAGCGAGGAGCAAGTTTATTGCAATAGGAAATGCTAAAAATCTTGAAGGTAAAAATCTACTCCTTTCGAGATTTTTGAACTATGTAAAACAGCGGGACGGATATTTGGAATGGAGAAAGCTTTTTAGCTGAGCAATTGAGTATTTCTATGTTCCGAGGGGTTGCTATTGAAGTCGTACATGGGGATATAACAAAACTTGAAGTCGATGCAATTGTCAATGCTGCAAACACGCATCTTTACATGGGTGGAGGAGTGGCAGGAGCTATAAAGAGAGCTGGGGGAAAGGAAATAGAAGAGGAAGCTGTAAAAAAGGGACCCATAAAAATTGGAGAAGCAGTTGTAACTTCAGCCGGAAAATTGAAGGCAAAGTTCGTGATTCATGCTCCAACGATGGAGCTCGACTTCAAAACAGACGAACAAAAAGTGAGGCTGGCAATGAAAGCCGCTCTGAAAAAAGCTGAAGAACTTGGAATTGAGAGCATAGCATTTCCAGCATTAGGAACCGGAGTTGGTGGATTGCAGAAAGATCTGGTTGCGAAGATAATGGTAGAGGAGTTGAGAAAACACATAGAATCCGGGACTAGACTGAAAAAAGTCATCTTTGTGGATATAAACAAGGAACAAGTTGAGGCTTTTAAGAAGGAAGTCGGAGTGCTGATATGATTGGCAGATTTATTGCATATGGAAATATTTACGAGGGATACTTTGAGCTTCAGAAGAATAAAATTGTTTTTGAATCATTGGAATTTCCAATTGGCGCTGTGAAGTTTCTTCCGCCCGTAAGACCGAGCAAGATAATTGCTGTTGGCTTGAATTATACAGATCATGCAGAAGAACTCGGATTGCCAATTCCGGACGAACCCATAATCTTTCTTAAACCTCCAACTGCAGTAATAGGCGATGGGGATTCAATAGTGATTCCTAATTCTGCAAAGAGAGTCGACTATGAGGGTGAACTTGCGGTTGTTATAAAAAAGAGGTGCAAGAATGTTTCGAAAGAGAAGGCCATTGACTACATTCTAGGTTTCACTTGTTTTAACGATGTGACCGCAAGAGATCTGCAAGTAAAAGATGGGCAATGGACAAGAGCTAAGAGTTTTGACACGTTTGCACCTATAGGCCCATATATAGCGGAGATCGATGACATCTCGAAACTTAAAATTGAGACAAGGGTTAATGGGGAAGTTAAGCAAAAATCCAGCACTTCATGTATGATTTTCGACGTCCCTACTTTACTGGAATTTGTATCTTCAATAATGACGCTGGAGGCGGGCGATGTAATTGCAACCGGAACACCGGCCGGTGTTGGAATGCTTAAAAAAGGGGATTTAGTCGAAGTGGAAATAGAGAAGATCGGAATTCTAAAGAATAGTGTCGCTGATCTCAGCTTCAAATGCGAATGCTAGTTAAAAGGTTCTCTAAAAATCTCAGTTTTTTATAACCGAAAACCTCGCCCTTCAGTTGCCCAAGATGAGGCTGCAACGTAGCCCTTTTAACAGAGACATGGAGCTTGGCTTTGAACCGGATAAAGAAGCGTTAAAGCCTTAACACGGAAGCCTCGCCTTTAAATGTGGGATGGCTCACTTGCTTTTTAGGCAATATCTCTTGAAGTATCTATCTGTATTCCTTCATCGATTGTGAACCTGTAGAACTCGGTTATCGGCTTTTTACCCCTAATCTTTGGGAGAGCAAACTTCATTACAATTTTTTCTCCAATTCTTTCTGCTTCAACGTTCATAACCACGTCTGATAGATCGAGGACTCTGTAAACGATGTTCTCTGGATGGAATTTTTTGATCATATAAGCACATACTACAGTATTTTTTTCCTTTGCGATGGAATAAAGCCTATTCAACAACCATTCTTTGAGGCCCCACTCCACTTGTAGGTTTAGGAAGAATGAAAGGCTGTCGAGAACGACGACGTAGTCTTCATTATTATTCATGCTTTGGAATCTATCGGCTAGAAAATCGAAGATTTCTTTGTCTCTGTATCTGTCTTCGACAACAAACTGCCCATATTCATTTAGGAAATACTGTGAAAATACGTCGATGAATGTAATATCCTTCGTTCTAAATCGCAAAATTTCCATATCTCTTATGACATATTTAGCCGGGCGGTTTGTTGTTATGTAGTAGCTTTTAGATGAACTTGCCAAATGATAAAGGAAAGTTTCCGGCATTGCAATGGGATCGGCATAAAGGCATACAAAGCTACCAGCAGGTAGCCCGCCATCTAATCTCTTGTCAAGAAGAGAAATTCCAGTAGATATACCTTTCTTAAATAGGAGCTTTTCCATTGACACTCTTTGTCGCGAAGTTATTTATACCTTGCCCTCATAATCATACTATATTCTTCTCTTTGAGCTTTTTTATTTCCTCAGTCGAGTATCCCAGCTTTTTAAGAATTTCTTCTGTATGCTCGCCTAGTTTAGGCGGCCTTTGGACCGAAAATCGGATTCCAGATATCTTTACAGGATTGTTAAAGGTTTTTATCTTACCCAGTCCGGGATAATCGATTTCGGCAATTACATTTCTGGCTATAGTCTGTGGGTGGTTTATCACTTCTTTTATCTCGTTAACTGCTCCGCACGGAACTCCAGCCTTTAAAAGGATTTCTATCCATTCGTCTCTTGATTTTTCCTTAAGTTTTTCAATTATGATCTTCTCAAGTTCTTCTCTATGCTTAAGTCTCTGCTGGTTTGTTTTAAATCTCTCATCTTTTAGCAGGTTTTCCAAACCCACGGATTTGCAAAAAGCTTCCCAGTGCCATTCTGTGGCCACAACTATATTTAAGAGCTTTCCGTCGCCGGCTGGATACGGTTCGTAGGGTGTTGCAAGGAAATATTTTGTCTCCATTCTCAAATCCTCGTCCTTCATCCCCTCTACTAGGACCATATTCATCAGATTGGTCATCATGGTAACTGCGCAATCAAAGAGCGAAATATCTATTTCAGCCCCTTCTCCCGTTCTCTCTCTGCGCAAAAGAGCGGCGAGAATGGCGTAAACTCCATACATTGCTGCTAGGATATCTGTAATTGGTACATTTATCTTGCAGGGGGTCTCTTTTGTACCAGTGTAGCTTATTATCCCTGCCTCTCCCTGTATCAGCTGATCAAAGGCAGGTCGATCGCGATATGGACCATCCTGACCGAATCCTGAAACGTGACAGTAGATGACTTTTGGATTTATTTTTTTCACAACTTCGTAGCCAACGCCGAGAGACTCAACGACACCAGGTACGAAGTTTTCTATTATAACATCTGCTTTCTCTGCTAACTTTAGAAAAATTTCCCTTCCTTCACTACTCTTTAAATCTAGTGTCATGGATTTTTTGTTTCTGTTCACGACTGCGAAATAAAAGCTTAGATCCCCTCTTATAGGTATCCAATGCCTAGCAAGATCGCCGATCTTTGGTCTTTCTATGTGTATAACCTCGGCTCCAAGGTCTGCAAGGAGGGTTCCAATATAAGGCCCAGCTACAGCCTGTGCTAATTCTAGAATTAGTAGGTCCTCAAATGGTTTCAAATCACAACTCCCTCCTGAATGCCTGAATTCCAGTTATGTATCTACCGAGAATTAGGGTGTGAATGTCATCTGTCCCTTCATACGTGTAAACGCTCTCTATATTTGCCATATGTCTTATCGGCGAATAATCGAGACTTATTCCATTAGCTCCGAGTATTTCTCTTGCTGTCCGTGCACAGAATCTCGCAACTCTTACATTGTTTCTCTTTGCAAATGATATCTGTTCTGGAGTTGCTTTTCCTTCATCCATCAGTTTTCCGAGCCTCCAAGCAACGAGTTGTCCTTTTGTTATCTCTGTTAGCATATCCACAAGCTTAGCTTGGATTAGCTGATAGGATGCGATGGGGGCCCCGAATTGTTTTCTGTTTTTTGCATAGTTCAATGCTGTCTCGTAGCAATCCATTGCCGCGCCTATTGCGCCCCAAGAAATACCAAATCTCGCCTGATCGAGACAACTGAGAGCGGGTCTCAGGCCGATAGCATTTGGCAGCCTGTTCTCTTCTGGAACCCTGCAGTCACTCAGATAAAGCTCTCCAACGTCACCAGCCCTCATCGAGCCTTTTTTCTTAATAGCTGACTGTTTGAATCCTTTCATTCCTTTTTCGACAATGAAGCCCTTTATTCTTCCATCTCCGAGATCTCTTGCCCAAACGATTGCTATATCTGCAATTTCCGCTTCACTGATCCAAGTCTTGGTTCCGTTAAGAATCCACTCGTCTCCTTCCTTTCTAGCGTTTGTTTCCATGCTGGCCGGATCGCTACCAACGTTGGGTTCAGTCATCCCAAAACAGCCTATTATTTCTCCTTTTGCGAGTTTTGGAAGATACTTCTTTTTCTGTTCCTCACTCCCGAATTTCCATATTGGATACATCACAAGACCAGATGTGACTGCCACGAAGCTTCTCAGGGCACTATCGATTCTCTCCACTTCTTGGCAGATGAGACCAAAGGATGTGTAGTTCATTCCCGGGCAACCGTATTCTTCAGGAATAAAAGGCCCTAGCATTCCTAGTTCGCCGAATTTTTTTCCAATTTCTCTAAAATTTAGCGGCTCCTCTTTATGCCATGCTTCGGCAACCAATGGGGCTATCTCTTTTTCTAGGAATTCTCTTACAGAATTTCTTATAAGCCTCTCCTCCTCTGTGAGGAGTTCATCTATCCCGTAGAAGTCAACACCTCTAAACATCTTCTCACCGAAGATTCTTTTGAATTTTATTTAATAAGTTTTTCGGCAATGAATGACCAAAAAATAGATTAACTAGGACTTCTACGAAACTCTGGAACAAGCATCAAAGCCACTAGAATTAATCCTAGAACATTAGTGAGCGTTAGTGGGATTATTAGCATGATTCCCGCAACAAAGAGAACCGTTCTCTTTAAAATGTTCAGATTTCTCCTGAAGTACCCTACTGTTGCACTGTTAATTGCGATTACAGAAACAGATATTAGGACTGCTCTTATCACTATTTCTGCCGGATTGTTAAGATGTAGAACGATAAGCAAAGCAGAGCCAGCAGGAGCTAATACAAATGAAAAGGCTATTAGGTACTTTATTATGGCAATTTTTGCTGCGACAACTGCAACTCTGAGGGGATTTTGTCCTGCTACAGCTGCTGCCGCATAAGCTGCGAGTGCAACGGGAGGGGTTACGTCTGCAAGGATTGCGTAATAGAAGGCAAAAACGTGAACGCTGTAGTGGGCAACAACCTCAGGAAATCCTTGTGCTATTGCAAGCTTAACAGTTGCCGGAATTACCAAAGCTGATACTATAACGTAACTTGCAGTTGGTGGTACGCCCATACCGAGAATAAGGGTAAAGATTGCAAGAAGAAGTAGGGATATGTAGTAATTTCCAGCACTTATGAAGCGCACTATCTCTTCTATTTTCATCCCAAGTCCCGTAACTAGGAGTGAATGCAGGATTATTCCAGCGCACGCACACGCTAGGGCAACTGGTATCACATCTAGAGCTCCATCGCTAAAACCTTTCAGGAGATCTCGAATTTTTACTCTCCTCACTAAACCGATTAGACAAGAGACAAATATCGCTGTGACAGCAGACATTGCGATCGTGTAGCCTTGGAAAATCATATAGATCAGAATTGCAATCGGTAGTAGCATGTAAAGTTCCCTTATAACATCCTTTTTCCTTCTTTTTTCAACATCACTTAGTTTGGTTAACCTATGCTTTTTTGTGAATAGCTCGAGATAAATCTGGAGGGATAGATAATAAAGGAGAGCCGGTAGAATTGTCATCACTATTAAAGTCTTGTAGTCTACCCCTATCACTTCCATCATTATGAAGGCTGCAGCTCCTAGAACTGGCGGAGTTATTAGCGCCGCCGTTCCCGTACCAGCTATGAAGGCTGAGGAAAATTTGTCATCATAACCAGCCTTTCTGAACGAGGGGAGCATCGTTGTTGCAACAGTAGTTGTGACAGCAACACCTGAGCCGGAAACCATTCCCATAACAGCGGAATAGACAGTTGTAGCTCTCCCAACATCTTGAGGAGATCTACCTAGAAAAGCCGAGGCAAATTCGGATATAAATTTGGTTATACCTATTGCTTGCAAAACGCCGCCGAGAATTGTAAAGTAAACTATATACCCTGCAGAAACCCCAAGTGGCAAACCGAATATTCCTGCTTCCGTTTCCATCCAGCTTTTTCCGATTGCTAGGGGAATGTCTCTAAAATTGTGGCCTATAGGGGGAGGAATATTGCTACCGAAGAGGGTATAATTGAGGAAGACTAGAACAATTGCCGGTAGAGGCCAGCCTATTTTGATGTTTGTGGCATATAGAAGAAGCAGAATCATTGTCCATCCTACTAGAACATCTAGATCTGTTGGAAAAACGATTCTGTATATTATTTTTTCATAATCGATTATTAAGTAAATAGTAGCAGGAAGATAAAGCAGGAGAATTATGAACTTCCAGTTTACCTGCTTTTTTATAGCTGAAAGATCGCATCGAGTGGAAATGTTGCGAACCAGAGAAGAAAGATCATAAAAGAGGTTGCAGGATTTTTTATTACAAGTGAGAGGATTATTGCACAGGGTAAAGACATCACCGATAATATGGCGTTTCCTAAAAAACTCGTTTTTTTGCCGTAAGCAAGAAAGGCCAGAGCAGATATGCAGAGCATTAAGTGAATGCCTCTAATAAGATGAATTTGGTCGAAACAGTATCTAATGCTAGTTGGAAGCCAAGTTAGGTATGGAATGAGATCGGGGTAAAAGAGAATAAAAATACTGTAAAATGCCAGTAATCCTCCAAAATATCTTGCTAAACTCATTAGATCACCCGCAAATGAATATTTTTGTCAAGTATTTTGTAACAATCTCTTCGTTTCCAAACTTCAGTTTCCAGCCATCATTTACCAAAATTTCACTCCTCTCCTCTTTGATCTCTGCGAAGAACCTTCCGTCTCTAAAGAAGTATTGATCAGTATAGTATGAAATCGAGGCTTCATCGTCGCTTGAGATCTTTTCTATGAACAGTTTGTTATTAGAAACTTGTACGAACAAAGTTATGCACCCTCCATACATAGAATGTCTGAATTCGAGTTCTAGTTTGCTTGTTGGAATTTTTGTAACATTATCTCTTGTTTCTAGGCATATGATCTTTCCCAGTTCTGATAAAAGAACAAATAATATAAAAATAATTAAAAAAATCAATTTCATTTACTTTAGCACTCCCTTTTCCTTATAGTATTTCAATGCGCCCGGATGATATGGTACATCTCCCCTGTAAATCACGGCGTTTTGAATTGTTGTCTGCTTGGCAGCCGGATGCACAGCGTACAAATCATCCAAATGTTCGAAGGTGGTTTTAACGAGCATGTATACGAAGTCCTCCGGGAGATCCTTATGGCAGAATATGACATTGAGCGTCGAAACTGTTTGTACATCAGCTGGTGAGTCGTAGTATTCCTTCTTCATAACATCAGAGACATAAAGGCCCGGATACATTTCGTTCAACTTCTTTGCGACGTCATCTGGAATAGCGACAAAGGCTATCTGTTTTCCTCTCTGTTTCAAGTTTGTTGCGAGCTCTGAAACAGAAGCTGTTGGGATCGTTCCGCTCCAGAAATAAGCATCAAGCTTTCCATCAAGCAAAGCATCTGCGGATTCTTTTGCACCTAGTTTTTGCCAGACTGCGAAATCTTTTGAAGGATCTATCCCTGCCGCGCTTAGAATTGCGAGCGCATCTATTTCAGTACCACTTCCCGGAGCGTCTGTTGAAACTCTTTTTCCTTTTAGATCGTAGACAGTTTTTATTCCGCTATCAGAGGTTGTTACGATATGGATTGGGGTAACATAGGTGACCCAAAGTACTCTAATCCAGTTTTGAGGTTTCTTCTCGAAGGCGTCGAGATTCCCGTGCCAAGCATCGTGAACGGACTTGATCAGCGAAATCCCAATTGTGTCATTTGGTGATTTGTAAACGTATAGCAGGTTGTCAACACTTGCCTTCGTTTGAACCGCATTTGCTGAAATGTTCAAATACTTTGAATAAATGGAGGCGAGCCCTGAGCAATAATAAATATATACTCCCCCAACGGTTCCGGATGCTATTGTTAGAGAAGTTATTTTCGGCGTTGGCGTAGGGGTTGGCGTCGGCGTAGTAGCTGGCTGGGGCTGTTGGCAACCGGCAAAAACTGCTACTAAAGCTACGACTAGCAGAATAGCAACAATCCCTTTTTTCACCATAGTCAATAGTGTTTTTTCATATATTTAAGTTTTTTGGAAATGTTTCTCCAAAATAATATGTTATTTAATAGTGCTAATTGGTTTAAATTTTGAGAACTCGAGTAATACTTCGTTTACTCTTATTTCCATATCAATTCCCATTTCATGTATGGGTGCTAGATGGTTCAGTCCTGCGCTTGTGATGATTCTTGCTCTTTTTCCAAAAGGAAGACTGAATCGTCTGTCTGATGGATGAAGAACAGCAAGAACTCCTCTAAAGCCCCTTGAGCTGGCGGTTTCAACTGTTCTAAGCGCTATATCTATGGCATATCTGCTAAAACTTCTAACGGCCGAGATTATTACTCCGCTACCATTTTTCAACACAGAGCTAACTGAAGTCAGACCTGAACGAAGAAGTAGCCACCCTGGGCTCATAGTTGTTCCAACGTAGCTTATCAGTTCCATAATCCTGCTCGGAACCATGTTCTCAACTCTAAGCAATGCTGCGTATTCGGGATAAGTGTTAATCCCTGCCGATTTTAAAAGGACGTCGTAGAACGTGTTTGAGATCGTTGCGATGCCAAAGTGACCGTTCGGGATTTTTTTGCCATCTATCTCCTCCCCCTCATCTGCAAAAAAGACCCCGTTATAGATAATGAAGGGAAAATCCTCCATTTCTGCTAAAACTTCTACACACTTTTCAAATTCTTCTTTCTTTAT
This sequence comes from Archaeoglobales archaeon, assembly GCA_011605865.1. Lineage (GTDB taxonomy): Archaea > Halobacteriota > Archaeoglobi > Archaeoglobales > Archaeoglobaceae > WYZ-LMO2. Next base: position 8,041 of record JAAOZI010000012.1, on the reverse strand, counting down.
TATTGCCAGATTCGTTGGCACCTTTCCTTTCATTCTGTAAATGTCGAAATCGCTGGAATAAACGTTTATTTCGATCCTTTCGCTAAACTCCCCCAATCTTTCGAAGGCTTTGAGTCCTTTTAGGAAATCTATTCCTTCCAGTGTAATTTGTGATTTTCCATGGTCTCCTTTATTAACAAGGCCTCTCTGTTCAAGCTTTTTGAGGTGGTATCTTACTGTTCTTGATGTTATACTGAATCCTCTGTTTTGCAATTCTTTCTCTATTTCTTGGGAACTTAGAGGTCCGAATTCCGCAAGTATGTCGAGGATTTCTTCTTCAATCATTAAAAAAAATTGCTATAAGAGCTAATAAGTCTTCTGATCGATTATGGGTTCAACAATCTTGAACATCTCAACGTCGACGAGTCCCAGATCTGTTAGCTTCAATTTCGGAATTACTGGGAGAGCTATAAAGGATAGGGTTATTACGGGAGATTTCAGCTTGCATCCAAGATCTTTTAGCTTTTTTTCAATTTTTTCAAGCTTTTCAGCAACTTTTTCTGCACTTTCGTCACTCATAAGTCCGGCAATTCTGAGTGGAAGTTCGTAGAATTCTCTGTCAAAAACAACAATTCCTCCTCCGAGATCTATTAATCTGTTAACAGCGTTGCAGATCGCTTCATCGCTCGCTCCCACTGAGACTATGTTGTGAGCGTCGTGGGCTATTGTTTGAGCAATTGCGCCCCTTTTTAATCCAAATCCCCTGACATAGGCTTTTCCTATTCTACCACTAAATTTATGCCTTTCAATAACAACCGCTTTGAGAATATCTCTTTCAACGTTTATTCCTTCTACGAATTCCCGGCTCTCTTCAGTGATAATTTCACCGTCCAGAACTTCAATAATTCTTGCAATTCCACTCTTTATGATGAGATCCTCTTTTGATATTTTTCTGGCTTTAACGGAGCTTGTTGCTTCTTCTGGATATTTATAGAACTTAAATTCTGGCTTTTTACCTCCAACAAAAACCCTTTCAGCATCAAAATTTCTTAGATTCCGAAGAAGAACTATATCTGCAAATCTTCCTGGTGAGACCAGACCAGCTTTTATTCCGAAATATTCAGCCGGATTTAGGGTAACCATTTGCAAAGCTTTCATTTCGTCGATCCCTTCGGCAACTGCCCTTCTGAATACACTGTCAAGATAACCTTCATTGAGCAAATCTTTTACACTTCTATCCCCGTCGGTTACGAGCATCGTATATCTATTTCCGGCAATCTTTTTTAGGGCTTTTAGATTTCTGCCTGCCGACCCCTCTCGGATCATTATTCTCATCCCAAGCCTCAGTTTCTCTACTGCTTCATTTAATTCTGTACTTTCATGATCGGAAAGAATTCCAGCTGAAATGTACGCATTCAAGTCTTTTCCGGAAAGTCTTGGACAGTGCCCGTCTACTATTTTAGCTTTTATTATCTTCTCAATTGCATCATCTCTGAGATCTAGGACTGCCGGATAGTTCATGAATTCTGCAAGGCCTATGACACCTTCAATGCTGAGGAGTTCTTCGAGTTCTTCAACACCCAGATATGCCCCCGAAGTCTCAAGAGGAGAGGATGGTACGCATGAAGGAACCATGCAGTAGAACCTTATTGGTGCAATCCTCGCTTCTTCGAGAAGGTAAATTATCCCCTTTTTACCCAAAACATTTGCAATTTCGTGCGGGTCAGCGATTATACACGTGTTTCCTCTTGGCACGACCAGTCTTGAAAATTCTGAAAGCGTAAGCATGCTCATCTCAACATGTGTATGGGCATCTATTAGCCCTGGAACAGCGTATAGTCCTTTAGCATCTATCTCCTTTATTCCACTGTAGTTTCCAATTCCTGCTATCCTATCTGCGCATATTGCTATATCTGCCGGATAAATTTCCTCCGTAAGTACGTTGACAACTTCAGCTCCTTTTATTACTAAATCTGCTCTCTCTTTTCCCCTTGCTACAGAAATTAGTCTCTTAAGCTCATTCTTCGATAATCTCTCTGAGGATATCATCTTCGATTTCTATTTCAAATTCTTTAAGAACATTTAGAGCTTCTTCAAAGTTTCTGGCACCTTTTTTTGCTATGAGACCCTTAACATCTTCTCTAATACTCCATGGATAGACAATCCATTTCCAGCTCTCCATCTCCGATCCGAAGTAGTCTGGAACAAATGAAGAAGTCTTCTTATAGTCTAAAACTGCAGTTCTAACTTCTTTGGCCCCTAATGATAGCACGTGATCCTTGACTATGTTCATCGTTTCCCCAGTATCCACAACGTCATCCACAATGAGCACATTTTTTCCGTCAAATCTTGTATTCAGAGGTTGTGTTATAGTCGCCTTACCGGTAACAGTCGCCACTATCCCCCAGTGTTCTGTTTTCACGCTGTGCAATTCTCTAACACCAAGCAAATCTGCAAGAATCCTAGCAGGAACCCAGCCCCCCCTTGCAATTGCGACAATCGCATCAACTTTAAAATCGCTAGCTTTTATTTTTCTTGCAAGTTCCCTACAAAGCCTCTCGATATCATTCCAGTTGTAGACGTGACATTTAAACATCGGAAACCTTTATGTTGTGAGAATTAATATTTTTTTGTCTTGCATTTGCAAAGATTTAAAAATCGTCAGTGCAACAAATTTCAAGCCCGGGTGGTGTAGCCCGGCCCAACATGTGGGCCTGTCGAGCCCACGCCCCGGGTTCAAATCCCGGCCCGGGCGCTATTGAACTCTTCATGATTAAACTCGGGAGCTTTTGCGTTGGCTCAATTTTTCTTTAAAGGTCAAAAGGTTTATAAATTGCTTTTTGCAGTTTGAATTGTTGCCGGGGTTGCCGAGTCCGGCTAAGGCGGTAGACTCGAGATCTACTGGGCTTTGCCCGCGTGGGTTCAAATCCCACCCCCGGCGTACTTTTCTGAAAACATTTTGTGCAGTTCAAACGTTTATGTCATAGCCGGCAGCTGAAAGAAGGGCTATAAGCGTCTCGCGGATGCCCATGTACTTCCTTTCCTCAAACAGGGGTTTGCAGTCCTTTATGTCTTTTTCCCCATTCAAAAGCTTAACGGCAAAGGCCATGCAGGTCTGCTCACCGCATTTCTTGCATCACCGCATTTCTTGCAGTTTGTTTTGGGTAGATAGTTGTATACATCGAGAACTGATCCATCCTTCCTTCGCATTGTAGCTTGCATTGGGGAGCACTCTGGCGAGATAGGGGGCCACTTCCTTGAGATTCTCCACATCAATTCTCCCTATAACGCGGTACTTGTTAGGATCTGCTATGCATGGAAGAAGATCCTTTATCTCCATTTTATCACTTCTTTAGCGCTTTAACTATCTCGCTTTCGGACGGGATTCTCCCTTGGACCACGATTTTTCCGTCAACGATCACGGCAGGAGTTGCCATGATCCCAAGCTCGACCTCTCTCTTCATGTCGGTTACGTATTCCACCTTTGCGTTTATCTTCTCCCTCTCCACGACCTTCTTAACAAGCTCCAAAGTTGTCTTGCATCTCGCACAGCCTGGTCCTACAACCTTCACATCCATATACTATCACCCCCCAAAAACCAGCCCGCAAGGGCTGCTAATAAAACTATAAGAGAGACGTAAACCGCTGCCCTGCGAACTCCAAAAAGCTTAGCTATTGCAAGCATGTTCGGCAAACTAATACCTGGACCTGCCAAAAGCAAAGCAATTGCAGCTCTCTTTCCCATTCCGAGTTCTATAAGCATTTTCACAAACGGGGCCTCGGTTAGTGTTGCGAAATAGCTCAGGGCTCCGATTATTGAGGCCAGAAAGCTCTGCTGCAAGCCTTCTCCGCCCAAGTATGTTGAAACCAGTTCGGTTTCTTTCAGCAATTCCCCTACAACTCCCACGACGAAGACGCCGATTAAAAGCGGCGGTATCATCTGCTTAACGAAAAACCAGGTTTCCATGAACCATAGCTTGAGCCCCTCCTTTTCAAAAGCTCTGAAAGCATAAGCCAAGGCCAAAGCGATGAGTGGTGCAAAGATGGCGACCTTGAATTCGTAGCTTCTGCCCACTCCGAGATAGTTTGGAATCAGAAGGCTGATGATCAGCAGAAGGAGCAGATAAACGGCCCTTTTTTCCAAGATTTTACCGTTGAATGAAACTCTTTCCTCGCTGGCGATTTTTTTGTCGAATATGACAAAAAGGGTTATTCCAATGACAAAAGATGTTAAAATAGCGGTTAAAAGCCTTGCAAGTGCCATTTCAACTCCGAGAATTGCTCCCGTATATACAAGAGCAAGGATATTTGCCGCTGGTGCCGTCCAGAGAATTATCATCGCGGTGGAGGTTGCTCTTGTGATAGATCCCGCTAGCAATAGGTATCACTGTGCAGGAGCAAACTGCAAGAAGGAACGAGGAGAAGATTGCGACCGGAAATGATTTCAGCTTCGAAGCGCTAGTTCCGAGATAGCTGAGAAGGACTTCTTTGTTCACCATCGCCATTATCGCTTCAGCTATCAGAAACGCTGGTATTAAGCATGTAAGCACGTGCAAGGCCACGTATTCAGCAAGCGCCGAAATACCTGCGTTTATAAGCTTTAAAGCTTCCAGTTCAGCTCCCTGCAGCATAAAGCTTTGCCCTGAGCTTAAGAGCAACGTTAACGAGGCTTATCAGCACAGGGACTTCAATTAAAGGACCTATAACCGTTGCGAAGGCCTGATCACTCTGAATGCCCCATATCGCTATCGCGACCGCTATAGCCAGTTCGAAGTCGTTGCTCGCTGCTGTGAAAGCAACGGCTGTTGTCTTCGGATAATCAACGCCAAGTTTATAGGCTATGAAGAATGTTGCAAACCACATGATCAGGAAATACAGCGCGAGCGGAATGGCAACCCTAAGGACATTGTAGGGAAGCTCGACGATGTATTCACCCTTAAGCGAGAACATCACGACAATTGTGAAAAGCAACGCTACTGGAGTTATTAGGCTGATTTTCGGCGCCAAAACGTTTTCAAACCAATTCCTGCCTTTGAACCTGAAGCTTGCATACCTTGTTACCACACCGCCAATGAACGGGATACCAAGATATATGAAGACTGTCTTGGCAGCATCTAAGATGCTAAACTTCCGCACTCACACCTTCTGCAAGCCCCAAATTCGTGAGGGCCAGAGTTATGAAGATGTAGATATACACCGCATAGAACAGTATCTGAAAGATTGCGTTGAATGCAACCAACCCGACAGCGAGCTCCCTGTCACCTTCTGCAAGCTCGTTCCAGACTATCACCATTGCTATGCATCTCGCTAGACCAACAAGGATAACTCCCATCATGAACCCGGGCATGTCCCTGAGGAGGGCTATTGCTAGCAGAAACATAACTACTGGCCCCACGATCCAGTTCTGCGTAAGAGAAAAGCCAAGAAGTTTCAGATTTCGAAATACTAACCCCATCTCTTCGTATTTAACCTTCGCAAGCGGCGGATACATCATCAGAATAAGGCCGATGGCTATCGGGATGGAAGTTGTGTCGACGCTCATCGCTGCCAGAATGGCTGAGATATCAGGATATACGTAGCCTAAAGCAATTCCGAGGATTATTGCGAGAAATATCCAGAGAGTGAGATACTTCTCAATTAAACCCAGCCTCTTTTTCTCCATTCAATCACCTCTGGAAAATCGACTTTAATATCGGGGTTAGTCTTTCAACTGCGATCTTTTCGATGACTTCTGCCTTGATGAAGATGAGACAGCAGATTTTCTGATTTTCGTCGCAGGCTGAGAGAATCGCGAGCTTATCTCCAGCTTTCAGCTCTGCCTTTTCCCTGAGCTCCTTTGGCAAAATTATCTGTCCCCGCTGATCTATGCTAACTAGGGCTTCGAGATTCCAAACCTTGCATTCCATGTAATCAGTTTTTTCTGATTTTTTAAAATTTTCTGATTTTTCCAATTTTCCTCAACCCTAACCAAATCAGCCTTTTCTTTTAGCTTTCGAGTCATGCAATATATGCCTATAGACACTTATCTCTCTATATATAATTGTATTAGTTAGTATTAAATGTATATGACCGTGAAATTTTTATGCTTTTGGAGCCTCAGGCGACGAAGCGGAGGTGGAAAGATGGAGAGAGTTCAGAAAAATTCGGCTTATCTGAACGCGATGTCCACAACCGGAACGAGAACGAGAGTTAGAGATGTGAATCCGCAGAGCGGAATGTGCCCGATCTGCATAAGCGACTGCCCTTCATCTGCGAGATAGCCCTGTCGACATTCAGGGCAAACGAGGCCCTATACCCGGAGACGAGATACTTCGGCGAAAGTACCGCTTCATCTCTGAAGGACTACGGCTTGGATTGGTCGCACTTCAATCTGCTTGCGAGGCTTAGGGGGTGCAGAAGGAATTGCTCCCGACCCGGACGTGGCAATCTTTCCAAACGTAACCTTGGAATCGAAGATCGGAAAGACAAGGGTGAAGCTCCCGCTGGCCATGGGTGCCTTTGGATCTACAGATGTTGCAAGAAAATACTGGGACGGGCTTGCTGTTGGAGCGGCGCTTGCTGGATGCATCCTAATCATTGGCGAAAAATGTCTGCGGAGTCGATCCAAAGTCGGAGTTTAAGAACGGAAAGGTCGTTAGATCGCCAGAAATGGAGAGAAGGGTGAAGAAATTCAGGGAGTTCTGGGACGGAAAGTATGGGGACATAGTTGTGCAAGTAAACGTCGAAGACAGTCGCTTTGGCGTTTACGAATACGCCGTCTCGAAGCTCGAAGTCGACACCGTGGAGATAAAATGGGGACAGGGAGCTAAAGCGATAGGTGGAGAGATAAGAGTGAGGGATTTGCAGAGAGCGATAGAACTGAAGAAGAGGGGATACATTGTTCTTCCCGATCCAGAGGATCCGACCGTTCAGCAGGCCTTTAAAGATGGAATAATTGATGGCTTTGAAAGGCACAGCCGTGTAGGAATGCCGACGGAGAAGTCATTGGTCGAATTTGTTGAAGAGATAAGGGATTTAGGAGCTAAGAGCGTGACTTTAAAGACAGGGGCTTACCGCCCAGCCGATGTTGCCTGGCAAATGAGGGCTGCCAGCGAAGCTGAGGTTGATTATATAACCTTCGATGGGGCAGGCGGCGGAACCGGAATGAGCCCAGTACCCATGATGAATGAAATGGGAATTCCAACAGTATACCTCGAAGCCCTTGTGCTAAAGGCAGCGAGAATCCTGAAGGAGAAGCACAAATACGTTCCAGACATTAGCATTGCCGGTGGCTTCATAAACGAAACGCAGATTGTTAAAGCAATTGCAATGAGCAACTTCGGAGACGGACTAATGATTAAGACTGTAACAACTGCAAGAGCGCCACTGACTGCTGTAATGAAGTCAGAATACTTTGTAAAGCTCGCAAAAGAAGGAAAATTGCCAAAGAGCTTTACTGAGGTATACGGAGACAAGCCTGAGAAGTTCTTTACCTTGAGTGGCGAATTCAAGGCCAAATTTGGAGAAAAGCTCGAAATGAGATTCCATGGAGTGCAGTTGGGCTTTACAGCTACCTCTACAGAATAAGCGTTGGCATGAAGCAGCTGCTCGCGGGAATGAGAAAGTTCAGGCTGGACTTAGTCAGCAGAGAAGATCTCGCGGCGTTGTCACCGCTTGCAAGCGAAGTTACCGGAATACCCATGATTCACAAGGTCGATGAAAAGGTCTTTGAAAGCATTCTTTCTTAAATCTATTTTGCTTTAAATTTTTCTTTCGCAATTTGCACAGCAGAGCGAAATTTCTGAGTATTTTCTTCACAGACAAAAAATACAACAAAAAATAATTTATTCGACCTCTATCTTCTTTCCTCCACCAGCCTTCTTGGTCAGCTGTCGCAGCTGGTGTAAAGACTGGGGTGTAGGCACTGGAGTTTCAATGGGCCTGCTGACCTCCTCCCCGCCCTGAAAGGGCGGTTCGGTTCCCCGCATCTGTTCGGGAATACATCTGTCATCTGTGGGGCAGTCGGGGCGGTCAGAGATCCCCCAGATAGGCCCAACAACCTTAAAGCCCTCTTCTCAATGTT
>JAAOZI010000004.1 GCA_011605865.1 Archaeoglobales archaeon | reverse complement strand
TGTTATAACTGGTCTTTCTTTTATCAATCCTTCGGGTCTGTAAAAGAGGACGAAGAGCATTAGAGAGCCAAAGGCGATGTATTCGATCCAGACAGTTTGGAATGGAATCATGAAAAATTCAACAATTTCGTGTTTATAAACTGTGAGCAACTGTTTAACTGTAACAAAGACTAGAGTGCCAAGTAGAACTCCTTTGTTGTTTCCCGAACCGCCGAGAAGTAAGATCAAAAACGGATAAAACGTCCACTCCACTCTGGTAAAGTTAGATGCGATAAAGTTGGCTGTGAAAAGAGAAAACAAAGCCCCAGATATTGCTGCAATTGAGGAGGCAATCGCTGAGGTTTTTATTCTAAGAATCATCAGATTTCTACCAAACGCCTTCACTACATCCTCATCCTCTCTCATCGCTCTCAACAGTCTGCCAAAAGGCGAGTTTGACAGTCTCTCAGCTAGGATGTAGATGAGAACGAGAATTAAGAGCGAAAGAATCGCGAATAAAAGCTGTCTGTTCCCACTATAGAAAGCGAAAACGTCTGGGACTGAAATCCCATAATACCCCCCACCTAGAGCGGTGTTGTAGTTGAAAACCATGAAAAAAACCTCGCTTATTGCGAGCAGGGTTATCGCTAGGTAATCGCGAGATAGTCTTGCACTTGGCAGTATTGCTAATGCCCCAATAATTGCACCAACGGCTGCTGCGAGTGAAATATATAGCAAGAGTAGGAGAATGCCAAAACTTGGGTCTTCCGCTATTTTTTGGTTTAAAATTGTTTTTAGTACAGCCGAGCTATCAATTATTTCCCCTTCTATCCCGTAAATTGCTATGAAGAATCTGTTGACAATTCCCCCGACTGTGAATGCTCCAAAAAGGACGGCGAGAGCTCTACCGAAATTTGGAATCCCAGCTAGGCCATATTCTATGTTCAGGCTAATGCTAACAATTGCATAAATTCCGAACCAGAAGACTATGTTGAGAAGAATTTGATCCATTTTCTCAATCCCTCTACGATACCTTGTGGCATGAGTAACAAAACTATTATTAGAGCTGTCAGCGGAATTACCTTGCTATAGAGAAGGATTTCTGGTCCAAAAATCATCGAAAGTCCGTAAGTAGCTAGACTTTCAGACATTCCAATTAGATAGCCACCAAAAATTGCTCCCGCAATACTTGCCAATCCTCCGACAATGCTTGCAGAAAAAATAGACACTATTATCAAACTGCCTGTGAGGGGAACTATTTCTTGTTTAAATGGCAAAAGGGTTCCAGCTAAGCCGGCAAGAGATGAGGAGAGGAACCAGGAAAATATTCTTGTTTTTTCTACATCTATGCCCATAACTTCGGCAAGAGCCGGATTTTCCATAGAAGCTCTCAGAGCTATTCCAAATTTGGTTTTAAAAAGCAAAAGCCAGAGAATAACTAGGATTGAGATCATGGATGCAGTTGATACGAAAAGAATGCCCGAAATACCAGAAATCTCAAAATCGTATATCGCAAATATGAACTTCTTGGCAGATTTCGAGGTTATCCTCTCTATTGTATCCGATAGTGATCCTATGAAGCCGAGAAGGATCAAATCTAAAGCGAGGGTTGCAATCATTAGAATTACAACACTTGCACCCCTCTTTATTAGAGGTCTGAGGACAAGAGAGTAGCAGAGAGTTCCTACAAGGCCGCAGAGAAGGAACACTATCGGTATGGCGATGTAAGGATGAATGTTGAGGAAATAAAGAAAGATTAGAGCTAAATAGGAACCAAAAACAGCTATAGTACCGTGGGCAAAGTTTGGAACAGAAGTTGTTATATAGGTAATGGTAAGACCGAGACTAAGAAGTGCAATTAAGTTCGAATACACTATTGCCCCTTCAAGAAGCATCACAGATTTTGCAATGGTAAGCCTTAAAAACTTTGGCATTTTTCGGAAAATATGCGGATAATTAAAACTTTAACTTTACATGAAAATCGACAAGAAAGCTTACGGATGAGAGCCTCAGAAGCAAGAATCTCCCGGCTTTGGCCGTGGGGAGTGTCAACTATACTATTGTTAGCAATCGTCTTTCTTTTAGGATGTGCGCAGCCACCGGCAGAAAAGAAAATAGAGGAGATAAAGATAGGGGTGTTGGTAGACTTATCTGGACCTTTGACAACTTATGGGACGAGTATAAAGAATACGCTGACTATAGCTGAGGAAGATATAAACAAGTACCTTAAAGAAAAGAATTTGCCATACGTGGTTAAATTCTACGTTGAGGATACGAAGGTGGAACCTAAAGTAGCACTTGAAAAGGTTCAGAGTCTCTATGCAAAGGGGGTAAACCTTATAATTGGGCCAATGGGAAGTGGCGAAGTTAGGAACGTTAAGGATTTTGTTACGGCAAACAAGATTATAATAGTTTCTCCCTCATCTACAGCTTTACCAAAACTTTTGGGAGTTACAAAGCCCGAGGAGAAGAAGTATATCTTCCGTTTCGTTGCATTCGACGATTTCCAAACTGAAGCCATAGTTTCGGAGTTGAAAGCTCTTGGAATAAAAGCAGTGGTAATAACACACATAGGAAATGCATGGGGCAGAGGACTGAACGAAGTAATAAAACCAAAGCTTGAGAAGGAGGGAATAGAAATAAAAAGCTCGATAGAGTATCCGGAGCCCGTACCTGCGGATTATTCGCCATATATTGCAAAGATTGAGGAAAGCATAACTGATTTGTTGAATAAGTATTCAGAAAAAGAGATTGCTGTGATAGCGTTCAGTTACGAAGAAGTGGCAGTCATGCTTGCCCAGACTAAAAGTGATAGCAAGGCTCTGAATGTGGTATGGCTTGGTTGCGATGGTACTGCCTTGAGTGGTAAGCTACTAGAAGTCTGCGAGAAATCTAATAAGGTAAAAATGCTTAGCACGCTGTTTGAGTCTAAAGGGAAAGGCTACGCTGAACTCGAAAAGAAATATCAGCAGAGGAAGTTTGGAGATTCGCCATATCAATATGCAATGAATGCTTATGATGCGGCATGGGTTCTCGTTTTAAGCTATATAGAGGTTGTGAAGGAAAAAGGTAAGTACGATGCCGACGCTATGGCGTCCAAGATACCTGTGGTTGCTGAGAAGTTTAGCAGAGGCGAATACGGCGTCGAATCTGTAAGTGGCTATATCAAGCTTAATGAATGGAATGACAGAGCAAGTGGTGACTTTGCGATATACTATATTAAAGACTGTTCATGGAAGTCAGCTGGTCTCTGGAGTTTTGTCGAGAACAAGATAAAATGGTTTGAAGCTCCTAGATGATCCTGAAGACTGAAAATCTTTCTAAATTTTTTGATGGACTCAGAGCCCTAAATAGGGTGAACATTTCTATTGAAAGGGGAAGTATTACTTTGATCATTGGTCCAAATGGAAGCGGAAAAACAACTTTAATAAACGTAGTTTCTGGTTTTTACAAAGCGGATGAGGGCAAGGTTATCTTCGATGGTAGAGACATAACCAATCTAGCACCGTATGAAGTTAGCAGATTGGGTATCGTCAGAACTTTCCAGATTCCAAAGATCTTGAGGAAACTTACAGTTCTTGAAAATGTTCTAATAGCTCCCCAAAACCATGGTGATAGTGTTTTTGATTCCATAACTGGTAGATGGATAAAAAAAGAGGAGGAGCTAATCGAAAAAGCTTTTAAAATACTTGAATTTCTAAAAATAGATCATTTATGGGATAGAAGGGCGGAAGAGCTAAGTGGAGGACAATTGAAGTTGCTGGAAGTAGCAAGAGCATTGATGAGAAACGCAAGATTGCTTATAATGGATGAACCTCTTGCAGGAGTAAATCCCGTTCTAGCTGAAGAAATCTTGAAAAAGTTTGTTGAAATGAAAGAGGAGGTTAGTTTTTTAATCATTGAACACAGACTGGACATCGTGCTAAAATACGTGGACTTCGTTTACGCGATGGCCAACGGTGAAGTAATTGCAAAGGGAAAAGGCGATGAAATTGTGAGAAATCCGAGAGTGGTGGAGGTGTATTTGGGTGCTAAGGACTGAAAACCTGAATGCCGGTTATAAAAGGCTTCAGATACTGTTCGATGTCAGTATAAACATTGATAAGGGAATAACTGCTATAATAGGGCCGAATGGAAGCGGAAAGTCGACTTTACTGAAGTCTATATTTGGAATAGCGACCATTCACTCGGGTAAAGTCTTTTTAAATGGTAAGGATATAACAAAGCTTCCACCCCACGAAAAAGTCAAACTCGGCATCGCGTATCTGCCTCAAACAGAGAACGTTTTCTCTAATTTAACAGTGGAAGAAAATTTGAAGATTGCGGGCTATGGAGTCGAAAAGCACGAGTTGAAAGAGAGGATAGACTCTGCTATTGGGCTCTTTCCTGAGCTGAGAGCTTTTTTAAAAAGAAAAGCGGGATCTCTAAGCGGTGGAGAAAGACAGATGCTTGCAATGGCTTCCGCGCTTGTAAAAGATGCGAAGATCATGATGCTGGATGAGCCTACGGCGCAGTTGTCCCCTAAGTTAGCTGAAAAGATCTTTGAGAAAGTTCAGATGCTTCGCGATGAAAGAAATCTTACAATAGTTCTTGTCGAGCAAAATATAAAGAAGGTATTAGAAATAAGCGAGAGAGTTTATTTATTCGCGAGTGGAAGGATTGTATTTGCTGGTAGCTCTTCAGAGCTCCTTTGCAATCCAAAATTCGAGAAAATGTGTGTAGGTGTTATTGATTAAACTTTCAAGGCCGACTCTACTTTTTCGATTAGATTTTTTATCTTGAAAGGCTTGCTTATGATTTCCAGAATACCTACTTTCATAGCTTCATTTCCTCTTTGGACAGCATAAGCCGTAACTGCTATTATCTTGGCATTTGGATCAATTTTTTTTATCTCCTTTGTTGCATCAATGCCATTCATCTTGGGGAGCTCTATATCCATCAGAACAAGATCTGGCTTCTCAGCCAAGAACTTTTCAACGCCTTCTTTCCCATCTTTTGCTACTATAACTTCGTATTGGCACAGTATTTTTTTGAGCAATTCTATCATACTTTCGTCGTCTTCTACTATTAGTATCTTCATACATCTCGCCTAACTTTTTTATTATTTAAGCCTATGTGGGTTGTCCCGCCTTTGGGAAGCAGACTTCCGGCATTAAGGAGGCTTAGCTTTCTTTCATCTGCCGGTTTGGGCACGTTCCTACATATGAACTTCTATTGGCTTGGGCACAACATGCCCAGTATTTTTAAAGTGTTATTTTTTTATTATTTAAGCTTTTCTATCTTACAACAGAAAGCTTGCTTTCAGTGGTATGAAAAGGTATTAGTAAAAGTTATTTAAAAGTTATAACCAAAAACCTCGCCTTTCAGGGCGGCATGAAAAAGTCAAATAAATAAAACATGTAAAATAACAGATGCGGGCATGTTGCCCAACTCAATGGAAGGGAAGTCAAATGTCCAACCTGTGGGATGGAATACAATAGGGATCTAAACATAGCCCATGCCTTAACGAGATCTGCGGGATGGCGAGCTTGGCTTTTGAACCGGCAGATGAGGCTGGAGGTGTAAAGCCCTTCCTTAACGCCGGAAGCTCCGCCCTTTAGGGTGGAGCAGCTCATAATTTTTTAAAAAATTTCTTTTCTTGAAGACCAAAAGCTTTTTAAATTTAGGTGATAAAAATTGTTAAGCCAGGGTGGCAGAGGGGCAATGCGGCGGACTGCAGATCCGCTGACCCCGGTTCAAATCCGGGCCCTGGCTTGTTAATGATTTTTTATACAACTAGGTTTTTGAAAAATTTCGAAAGCGTTATCAATATCTACTCATAAAGCGAACATGGCCCAAATATATGTAGTCGGACATAGGAATCCTGATACAGACACGGTTTGTTCGGCAATCGTTTTTGCGTATCTTTGGAACAAATGGAAAGAGACCGGTGCCCTCAGCAAGGTTATGAAAATAGAAGATGAAGCAATTCCAGCAGTTCAGGGAGATCTGAATGCCGAAACAAAATTTGTACTTGAGAAATTTGGTTTTAAACCACCTCAGAAGTTAACGGATGGTGCCGGAAAGAAAGTTGCCCTGGTTGATCACTCAGAGAAATCGCAGAGCCTTGAAAACATCGACAAAGCCGAGATCGTTGCAATAGTAGACCATCACAAGATTGGGGATATAACTACCCCTAACCCGATTTTGTTCTTTAATCTGCCAGCGGGTTGCACAGCTACTGTTCTGAAAGTTTTATTCGACAAGACTGGAATCAAAATTCCAAAAGAACTTGCGGGGATTATGCTTGCTTCAATTCTGAGTGATACAGTCATATTCAAATCCGCCACAACAACAGAGTTAGACAAAAAGGTAGCGGAAGAACTTGCAAAAATTGTCGGAATAACTGACTTGGTAAAGTTCGGAGTGGAAGTTAAAGGAAAGCTTTCAGAGGTTCACGGAATGAGTGCTAGAGATATAATGATGAGGGACTTTAAGGACTTTGTCATGGGCGGAAAGAAGGTAGGAATAGGACAAATAGAACTATTGGACTTATCTCTAATAGAAAATAGGAAGAATGAAATATACAATGAACTCGTTAAGAAGAAGAAAGCTGAGGGCTATCACAGTGTTCTGCTAATGCTAACAGACATAATGAAAGAAGGGACAGAGCTGATGGTTGTTACAGATGATCCTAAGGTAATAGAGAAAGCTTTTGGAAAGAAGCTTGAAGGGAGGAGCATTTGGCTTGCAGGAGTGATGAGCAGAAAGAAGCAAGTTGTCCCACCGCTTGAGAAGGCATTTTCTTAAATTTTTTCCAAATCTTTTTTTTACCGAGCCGGTAGCTTCTATTCCAAAGCGCTCTAATCAAGCAAAAACTATTCCACTTCGGAATCAACTTATAACCAAAAACATCGTATCTAGGTGGAATTGGAAAAGCATAAGCTTAAATAAATAAGCTTCCTTTCAAAGGCACAAATATGGGCTTTTTGTCCAAGTTGTAGCTCCTATTAAGCAGCCCACAGTTTAACGAGATCTGCAGAATGAGCTTAGCCTCTTGAACCGGCAGATAAGGCATAAAGCCCCTTTAACACAGAAGCCCGCTCTTAGAGGGAGTAGCTCGCTCAGAACTGAAGTTCTGACTTTTATATAGCTTGGCACAGCTGTTCGCGAGCTCCCATAAGGCAGTCTTCTATGAACATATTCGTTCTCTTCATTTCAAACACCTTTCTGAGCTTCAATGTATTTTTCAACAGTCTCTTTAGAGACAGCTCCTACTGTTGAAACATAGTAGCTGTGCGTCCAAAGTGATGGCAGTTTCAGCAGTTCTGGGAACTCCTTTCTAAGGATGTTTGAGCTTCTGCCCTCAAGTCTCTTCACGATCCTATGGACAGGCATTGCTGGCTTTCTCCTCTTTAGGCACCGGACTATGTGGTACTGGATTAGGAAGACCCTTTTTTCCCGAATGTTGATAGACTTTCACGTGTCTACGTAACTCGTCAATATTTAAGCTTATCGACTATTCATTCCACGGTTAAAACGTAGGCTTTCTTGCCGAGTTTTTGTAAAATCTTTTTATCCCTTATAGCTTCTTTTTCATGTGAGAATCGAGAGACCAAGGGGTACTAGGGATTTTTTGCCTGAGGAAATGGAAAAAAGGAGAGAAGTTGAGAGAAGACTGAGGAAATTAGCTGAAAGTTTTGGCTATAGGGAAGTTTCTACACCAACATTCGAACATTCAGAGCTTTTTAAGAGGAAATCTGGAGAGGGAATTGTTGAAGAAATGTATGTTTTCGAGGATAAGTCTAAGAGAGAATTGGCTCTCCGTCCCGAACTTACTGCTCCGATAATTCGAATGTTCGTGAATGAGTGTAGCAGGATGCCAAGACCTCTAAGATTCTATTATTTTGGAAATTGTTTTAGATACGAAAGACCGCAAAAGGCAAGATATAGGGAATTCTGGCAATTTGGTGTTGAACTGATTGGATCCGAGTCGTACCTTGCGGATTTAGAAGTAATCTTGCTCGCTTACAAGATGCTTGAGAGTCTGGAAATCGATTTTGAGTTACATATAGGCCATGTGGGTTTACTGAGAAATCTTTTGAAGCCACTAGGCGAAGAATCATCCAAAGCTATGAGACTAATTGACAAGAAGGATGAAGAAGGACTCAGGAAGCTTTTTTCGGAACTTGGAATGAGAGATCTTGAAGAAAAAGTTCTAAGACTAACAGAGTTGGTAGGGGGAAA
This sequence comes from Archaeoglobales archaeon, assembly GCA_011605865.1. Lineage (GTDB taxonomy): Archaea > Halobacteriota > Archaeoglobi > Archaeoglobales > Archaeoglobaceae > WYZ-LMO2. The sequence goes on along the minus strand of JAAOZI010000004.1, from coordinate 7,698 downwards.
AGAAGTTATAGAAGAGGCAAAGGAAATAGTAGATTTTGATTTCAATCACGTTGAGAAACTATCAGATTTACTCGAATCATTGGGGGTGAAACATAGAATTAACTTTGGAATTGCAAGGGGACTAGACTACTACACTGGCGTCGTGTTTGAGTGTTATGCGAAAGGTTTGGGAGCACAGAAACAAATATGTGGCGGAGGAAGCTACGAACTTGCCCAGATCTTTGGTGGTGAGAGAACACCGGCAACTGGTTTTGCAATTGGTTTTGACAGGGTTTGCGAACTTTTTAAAGGGGACTCTGTAAAAAAGCCAGTAGTTGTCATCGTAAATTTCCCTGGATTAGAAAAAAATGCTTTTGAGCTTGCTATGAGGCTTAGGGAGAGCGATATAACTGCTGTTGTTGACGTGATGGGTAGAAACTTGAAAAAACAGTTAAGCTATGCGAATGATATAAATGCTGAATATGCGGTGATAATTGGCGAAAGTGAAGTTAAAGGTGGTGTTTTTAGAGTTAAGAATCTTAAAACTGGAGAACAATTGGACGTTGAGGCTGAAAATATTACCACTTTTCTCTCCGAACTACTGAAACCAAAAACGTAAAAACCGGAATTATCTCCAGTCTACCCATCCACATGTTTATTATTAGAACAACTTTTGCAATCCAGCTCAATTCTGCAGCACTTTTTGCAGCGATTCCGAATGCAGGGCCAACGTTTCCAAGACTTGTGGCTGAAAGGGACATGGAAGTTTCAAAATCGTATCCAATTAGGGTTAGAACCAAAGATGAAGCGATAAATATAGATATGTAAAGAATGAAAAAAACTATGACCTCCTCTATCATTTCTTTTTCAATTGCGAAATCCCCGTATTTAACAGTCCTCACGGCTCTGGGTTCTATTATCTTGTAGATTTGAAGGATTGTATATTTAATCAGAATGACAGCTCTGATAACTTTGAATCCGCCTGCAGTAGAACCGCTACAACCACCTATTAACATTAAAATTAGCAATATCATTTTTGCAGAAGAGCTCCACTCCTCGAAGTTGGTGGTCGTGAAACCTGTTGTAGTCATTATCGAAATAACCTGAAAACTTGAATATCTGAGAGATTCCAAAAAACCATAGCGATTCAAATTTATCGCAGTAAGAGACAGTATTGCTAATACTATTATGAATAAATAATAGCGGAATTCTAGGTCAGCCAGAGATCTAAGCTGTTTGTTCGTCAAAGCGTAGATCAAACCGAAGTTCATGCCGCCAAGAAAAGCAAAGAATGCTACTACTGCTTCTATCCTGATATCCTTAAACGCAGCTATGCTCTCTGAACTGGTTGAAAAACCGCCAGTTGAAACAGTTGAGAAAGTATGAACTACGGCTTTAAAAAAATCGAGACCGAGAAAATTGAGAATAAAAATCTCTGCAATGGTTAGAACAAGATAAATTCTAAAGATTGCAATTGCCATATCGCGCATTTTTGGCTTGGTCTTAGGTAAAACTACTGCAGGATATTCTGCCATGAAAAGGGCTGAACTCCTCTTGATACTAGGAATGAACACAAGCGCAAATAGGACAATTCCAAAGCCACCAAGCCATTGCATAAAACTTCTCCAAAAAAGGAGTGAGAGAGGTAGATTTTCTGGGGTTATGACTGTCGTTCCGGTGGTTGTAAATCCAGATACGCTCTCAAAAAATGAGTCTAGGGGATTTATGCCATGAAGAATGAAGGGTATTGAGCCAAAAGCTGGAATTAGGAGCCAAATGATAGCAACGGATATATAGGCTTCCCCTTCTTCTGTCGTCTCGGGAATCTTTTTTCTTGTGAGGAGAAAGAAAAGAGATGCGAGGAAAATTACTGCAAAAAAAGGGATTAGAAAGAAATCTGGTCTTTCGGAATATATGTACGCCACTGCAGCTGGAATTAAAAATGTAGGAGAAAACATTAGGAGAATTCTACTAATTGTGCTCAAATAAACATGGTAACTCATATTTCACCTATTTTGTCCAGTTCGTCCCATGGAACACTGACTATTATTCTGTCCTCCATCTTTAGTTCTAGACCTTCGTATGGTAGAATACCTTTTCCTTCTCTTATCAATGCAATCAAATTTGCTCTTTTTGGCAGGTCAAGTTCGGAAATCTTTTTGTTTACAAGCTTTTCATCTCTAACAACAACTTCAATGACTGCAAACCCTCCGATTTCGGCAACAGTCTTAACTTCTATTCTCTCCATCATAAGTTGCTTTAAGATCTCAAGAACCGCGATCATTTTCGGATTTAAAACGCTGTCAACGCCTACTTTTTCAAATATTTCTACGTAATTTCTGTTTTCGACTTTTGCTATTGTCTTCTTAACTCCTAGTTTTTTACAGATGAGCGAAATCATTAGGTTTCTCTCATCGCTGTCAGAAAGTGCCAATATCGCATCGGATTTCCCAACTTCCTCTTCGGAGAGGATTTTCATATCGAGGTAGTTTCCAAATACCACCTTTATATCTCTGAATCTCTCGTTTAAGTCTTCGCAGGCTTTTTTATGCATTCCAAAAACTTTTATTGATGCATTTTTTCTAAGCAACTCTATTATATAGCTCGTTATATTACTAGTGCCAAATATGCTTATTCTCTTTGCTTCTCCTTTTAAAATGTCTCTGAGTTGCATCAGTTCAGAGCTTTTTCCTAGAATTTCCAATTTATCCCCAGCCTCTATTTTTTCTATACCTGGAGGCAGAATTTTGCCATCTCTCTGGATTGATACTATCAGAGTATCTGGCGGTAATTTTAACTCGCTAAGACTTTTTCCAGCAAATTCGGAATCAGGTGTGATTTGAACTTCGAGTATTTCCATTCCACCGCCAAGGGTTATCACTCCTACGATTGGGAGGATTCCTGCAACCCTCACGGCCTCATGAGCTAGGGCAAGTGATGGACAGATTACCAAATCAAAACCAAGTGAATGGTATCTTATAACCGGGGAATCAACGTATTCAGGATTTTCTATTCTAACGAGAGTTTTTCTCGATCCTAGTTTTTTAGCCGCAAGAGCCGATATTAAGTTTACCTCGTCGTTTCCGGTTACTGCAAGAAAATAGTCCGCTTTATCGGCTTTCGATTCCTTTAAAACGTTTAGGTTTCCGGCGTTACCTTTTATCGTTATTACATCTAACTCTGAAAACCTTTCAAGCTTTTCCTTATCTTTATCTATTACGTAGACGTCGTTTTTCTCAGAAAGAGATCTTGCAAGTTCGTAACCTACCTCGCCAGCTCCAGCGATTACGATAAGCATTAGCTTTTATTTTTCCCCCACTTTATATATCTTTTGCTTAACCCCAATAAAGCTAATCCCAATTCAAACATTAGAATGAACGTTAGCATTGAGGCAATTTGAGTAAACCCTGAAATGTCAATAGGGGAGTTGAAAATAACTAGAATGGAGATTACGTATATGGGAATTCTAAAACTTTTCATCGTTTCGTATTTCACCACTCCAAAAATATCGAGTAAAAAGATTGCAAGTGGAATCTGAAGTGAGAAAGCGAAAATAAAAGCAATTTTAAGTGCACTCGTTATAGTTCTTTCAGCGGAGTAAAACTCTTCTCCATATGAAAGGCTGTAAAGCGCTGGGACTATGAACCTAAGTGCTAGAAATATACCGAGTATGAAAAGGATATATGTTGCGATCAATGCAAGCTTTAGAAATCTTCTTTCGTTGCTATACAGTCCGGGTTTTGCAAACATGTAAAGTTCGAAAGATGCGTAGGGATAAACTACTATTAGACCGAGAATCAGAGAAAAAATTAGATTTAGAAGAATCCATTCCATTACCCCAAAGACAAACATCTGTTTTCCTACAATTTCTTGCCAAAAGATCTTGATAATGGTTGGAGAGAAAAATAAAATAACTAAAGTTACTGAAGCCAAAGCTATGACTACTCTTTTTAATCTTTTCCTCAGTTCTGCTATATGTTCAGTAAGCTTTTGCTCTCGGTCTTCCACAGCTAGCTCTTAACACCCAAAATCGACTTTGGTGATCTTTTTATTCTTCTTCTCTTCTTTCCTTCTGAATCGTATTTTTGGTTCGGTCCAGGTTTCTTATAGTTCTGCCATTTTGTAGGAACGAGACGATATTCATTGCTATTTCTCTTCCTAATCTTTATCCAAGTTACGCTTCCGGTTTTTCCCATTGAAGAAGTTTAATTGTCTCTTTTTAAAAGCTTTACCACTGGAAGTATCACTAACTACAACTGAAAGCCTCGCCCTTCAGGGCGGGGAGGAGGTCAGTAATAGGTACTATTGCGGATCTTATACAGCTTTTTTAATTCCCCTGAAAGAAGAAGTTTTTTCAATTTTGACACTCTCCACGGCTAAAGCCGGGAGATTCTTGCTTCTAAGGCTCTTATCGGTAAGTTGTTCACAGCCCTTTTAAGCTCCCACCTCTTCCCATTCCACCTTAGAAGCAAGGGGTGTGCTACCTTCATGGAGGTAGCCTATGTTCAGAACTCCTGCAGCATCCCGTTCTCTTCACTTCAAACACCTTTCCGGGCTTCAGGTTCAAGGACTTTAATCCTCAGCTCATCTGCGACCTGATGAATTATCTGCTCAAGCCCCTCTTTAACTTCCTCGAATGTTGATAAGCTTTCACATGTCTACATAAACTGTCAATATTTAAAAGCTATCGACAGTTCATCCTATGGTTAAAACCTTAGACTTTCTTGTCGATTTTAATGTAAAGGAAAAAGAATAAATATTAACAGTCAAAAAAAGTTTGGCTATGATCGAGGCAATAGTCTCTGGGGAGATACTAAAAACGATATCCAGAGCGATAGTTGCTCTAGTAAGCGAATGCAGAATTCACTTTCTAAATAAAGGACTGCATTCTAGAGCCGTTGATCCATCAAACGTTGCAATGGTAATCGTTGACGTCCCGAAGGAATCAATGGAAAGCTATAGAGTTGATGAAGAGAAAGTGATAGGTGTAGACATGAACAGAATCTTTGAGATTAGCAAAACGATGACTGTAAAGGATCTGGTTGAATTATCTGTCCAGGATGAAACAAATCTCCGTATAAAATTTGGGGCAGTTGAATATAACCTTGCGTTGATCGACCCTTCGGCTATAAGGAAGGAGCCAAAAATTCCCGAATTAAATTTGCCGGCAAAGATTGTACTGGATGCAAAAGAATTCAAGAGGGCAATATCGGCTTCCGAAAAGATAAGTGAAAACGTAATTCTGAGGTCAGATAAAAATAGTTTCACAATTGAGGCCAAAGGAGATGTGGAAAAAATAACATTCACTATGACTGGAAGCGAGCTAATAGAGTTCAATGGAGGGGAAGCAAGGAGTATGTTTAGCTTGGATTATCTCAAGGAGTTCTGTAAGATTGCTGGGGCTGGAGATTTACTTACAATTTACTTGGGCACCAATTATCCGGGTAGATTCTCTTTCGAGCTTGTAGGCGGGAAGGTGAGGGTGGAATACATCCTAGCTCCACGTGTGGAAAGCTGATGAAATTTTTACCGATTTTTCGTCTTCTATCTACTTATCCATTTCTTAGTTTTTCTTCAAAGCTTTTTCATGACCTTGAAATCGAAAAAGAGTTATCGAAATTTCCAGATACCATAGAAAATGCTAAAAGAAACATTTTACAGGCTATTAGTGGTAAAGTCGTTCAAAAAAGCCCATTGGGAACATTTCCTTGCTTTGAATGTGAGCTAAAATGTAGCAAATGCGGAGAATTAGGAAGATTTCAGAACTGTAATCTATGCATGGAGTGCTTTGCAAACTGCACGGTTCCATATAGTAGAGAGGCTGCGGAAAAAGTGAGACTGTCTGCAAAGTTATCAGTTCTAACTTTTGCTATCGAGAAAATGCTCGTCTCGAGACTTGAGGATTGGGTTAGAATGAGGTTTGCAGTTAATGAAGCAGAATCATTTTCCAGGGCTATTGAGAAGGAAAGGGATGAAGTTATTTGGCTTATTGCCAGAGACCTAGGCTTGAAATTGAGAAACTGGGAAGTGCATATCTCGAGCTATCTTAAAGCTTCATCAAGAATAAGGGATGACGAATGGCGTCTATTAAATAAAACTTTCTCCCAAGGTTATGTGAAAACAACTAAGCCTCAGGTTTTAAGGATAATTAAAGAATATCTCAGGATGATGTTTTTCGAAAAAATAGATATTTTTTTCAGCATTTTGGAACCCCATCTGAGGGAAATTGAGAAAACTGTTTTAAAAGAGAGAAGAGTAGATATAGATCTGGGAGCCGTCGATGTCAGCTGTTTTCCTCCTTGTATGGCTGAAATTCTCTCAGAAATAAGGAGAGGAATGAACGTTCCACATACTGCAAGATTTGCATTGACATCCTTTTTGCTCAACATAGGAATGAAAGTTGACGAAATAATAGAGATTTTCAAAACAGCACCGGATTTTGATGAAGAGAAATCCAGATATCAGATAGAGCACATCGCAGGTATGAAAGGAAAAGGCACGGAGTACACTGCCCCCTCCTGCAATACGATGAGGACATACCAAAACTGCGTTTCAAACTGTAACGTCAAGCATCCGCTTATTTTCTACAAAAATTGTAAAAAAAGAAAGAAAGTTAAGTCTTGAGAACACTCTCTGCGGCCAGCTTTATATCTTCTGCTTTAACTGTTTTTCTTCCGGCATTCTTCGCTAATTCAGCAGCTTTTTTTGCAATAAGTGTTATCTTGTTCTCTATCTCTTTTGCGAGCTCCAATCTGGCATCCTCGCTAACTCTTATTGCACCAGCTTTTTTCAGCAATCTCTCAACTGGTGCGAGGGGCAACTCCAACTGCGCCTCTGCCATACCAATGAATTATGCGATCATCTCTTATATAAATTTTTTCATCGGCATAACTTTTTTCAAGCTTAAGCGAGTTGAGATCTAAATCCAAGTTGTCTCTAAAGACTCTTGAATTGGTAGATAAAAATGTTATTTGAAGTGGAGAAATCCCAGTTTTTTAACTCCTGCTAGAGTTCAAGATCGTAAATCAATTTTCCTTTTTCGATACGGGCATTTTTGCTTATCTTATGTATTAAAGTTTTGTGATCTATTATGTGAACGACTTTAAATCCTTTTAGACAGAGGTAATCCGATATAAATTTCCTATGACATTTCCAGAAAAATTTCTCGGCACACATAATTGCAGCTCTTTTTCTTTTGGCAATATCAATTAAATCTAAAATTTCGCGCTCAAATTCATCTGTAAGCATGAAGTCTGCATAATTTCTAAATCCCGGACTTTTTATCGCCTTATTTGGCGATTCTTTTAATATTTTCTTTCTGAAGCCCCCTAGGTTTGGTTTTTGTATATACTCTATACCGTAGGAATTCAATACTTTCAAGCTCTCGCCATCGAAGTGTTTAAATCTGGACTTTGGAATTCTTCTCACATCAACAAGAACTTCTATCCGATGAAAAGTTAGCAAATTTAAAAAAGTCTCAAAATCTCTGTTAGAATGTCCTATTGTGTAGATTAGAGTTCCTGTATCCCCAATAGTTTCATCGCCCTCTCGGGATTGACTTGGTACGCGTGGATAGCATTGCTAACATTCCTGAAATCCCTTATGTTGTTTGCAACCATGAACTCCAGCACCTTCTTCCTCCTTTCGAGCTCCTCATTCAGCTCGCTCACGCTCCAGCCGCGGTGCCTTCTTATATCCTCAAGCGCCTTCGAGGTTCCG